>AGAU01000037.1 GCA_000224765.2 SAR324 cluster bacterium JCVI-SC AAA005
TCCCACATTTAATGAGGATCCTTTTTGGGAAATTGATAGAACATAACACTGATACATTCAGAGGAGCATTTCATCCAGTGGACGCCTTAGACGAAGTCCTATTTCTTTTTCTCGTTGTGTCTCAGTGAGTTTGTCAGGATCACCCAAATAGCCAACTGCAATTACCGTGTGGGGTTCCTGATTTTGACTCAAACCAAAAGCCTCCTTAGCTGCTTCTACTGAGAAACCTCCCATTTGATGCAGGTAAATTTGACGAGAGGTAGCCTGGATTGCAAACTGAGCAATTGCCTGCCCCAGATCATAAGCAGCATGTCGGTTAACTTTTCCATTGCGAGCGAAAAGCAATCTGGCAACTGCCAACATTAAAACAGGAGCCTGTTGAGCCCAAATTCGATTTCCTTCAGACACACAATCCAACAAGACTTGGTGTCGTACGTCACCACGATGAGTAATCAAAAGTTGCCAGGGTTGCTCATTGAAGCAGGAAGACGACCAGCGTAAAGCCTCGAGCATGGCTTGCAACTCCATCTCTGGAATTGGTTTTTGATCAAAAGCTCTTGGGCTCCAGCGATCCCTGATAGATTGAAGAATCGGCAGATCTGTGTCAACGGATTTGCTCACTCAGCCTTCTTAAAAATTAAATTATTTTAGAATGAAAATCATGTTCAAGCAGTTGTCCTAGTTTCGACACTGAGCTCAAAGAGAAATAGGTGTGAGTTCATAAGAGGTAGAAAATTAATATCTTCCTTCTCAATCGCAGCAACATCTTCAACGCGCAGTTCAATGTTGCGGAGCCTGAGTTTTCCATAAATGAGTTGAAGCCAATCGGAAGGATTTCGGTGTACTGTAGAAAGTAGGCCGCTGGACTGCGAATGATCACGCCTTGAAGCTTGAAACTCCTAGACAGGACATGGGTTGGGGACGACCTCCTGAATTTCTGCTCAGAGAGGAACTCCCGAAAAATCGGTCAATTCGCCTTCCGGAAGCTTTGATTAGCAGTATTTATCAGTCTTCCCAATCAAAAAGAGGAATGCAGTGCCTAGACGTGACTCAACGAGTATGGAACTACTTTTTAGAAAAAATTGATGATGGTAAAAGGAGATATTCGGCATAACTCCCTCATTTAACCCCACTTGTCTGTCCGCACTTTTTTCTTGGCATGGACTGGACACCTGAAGAGTGGCTCTGGTTCTTTTTCTTCTTCAAGCTGTTTGGCATTGACTGAACCATTGGCTCGCTGTTCCGGAGTTGGATATTCTACTTCCAGGAACATTGGCCCCAGTCCTGTATCTCTTGTTTCACTCATAGACAATTGATAGCGAGGCTCCACCCTCTGGAATTCGTTTGGTTGCACTGGTGCAATTGGAGTTACCCGGTCTCTTGCTCCATCTAGATACTGAGGATAAAAATTTGTTGTGCCCTCCAATCGGTGCCAGGGAGTTTGTTTTCTTTTTTTCTTAATTTGAGCTACC
>AGAU01000036.1 GCA_000224765.2 SAR324 cluster bacterium JCVI-SC AAA005
GTATTCTTCAATGAATCGTTGCTGCTTGAAGGTCAGATTTGGAGATGCATTCATTGGTATTCTCCTCGATAGGAAATTGGGCTCGGATGAAAATCAATCAGGGGAGGTAATAAATCATGGGTTGGGGGTGTTTGGTCCTGTCCCCGCTTAAGTGGATAGACGTGTTTTGATCAATCTCTGTAAAAACGATTTGCCTGCAAGTGGCTTACTCTAGAAGTTTCTCCAAATGCAGTAGCAAATTACTGATGATCGATTAGTTTATCAGAGAGGTATATGAAGTAGTTTGTTGTTAATAAATATTATATGATTTCAATTAACTAAATTAACAAATTATACCATAATTGGGCTGAAACTTAAAGACGATACTGAAACTGATGATGCATTGGAATACGAAAGATACCAAAGTCTTACTCTTATTGAATAATTTTCACATTGTTGTAATCCAGTTGTTCCAAGACCTCCATGAATGTTATAAAATATTTTCCGATCTCTTCACGGGATTCGCGTGGCCCTATTAGATAACTACCACAACTATTATCATAGTATTCTGATGATGAGGAAACAACTACACAGGCATTTACTGAAGTATGAATTATTTTTCATTATTATATAACCACAAAGTTTAGAATTTAAAAAATAAATGTACTTATATCATTGTCATTATAAATTTTTGTATACTTTACAATTCGTATCAATTTTTTTACCTTTGCGCTAAAAAACATGTAATTTAAATCGCGATAGTATAAAAAATTTTAGGAAATTAAGTTTATATTAAGGAGCACCGATTTAAAGAATTAAAAGGATAGTAAAAGAGCTCCTCAGTATTAAATTGAAGCCAGAGGCAAAATATTGTCTATTCATAATTGAACTATAACAACAGCACGATAACTTAATGATGTTGATGAGGAAACAAGTAGCGGATTATAAATTTGGCACAGATTTAAAAATTGTTGAGGGTATCAATGAAAAAAAGGATTGAGCACATCATTAAATATGAAGCAAAGTAAAGTCTTTTGTTGAAGGTACGTTTGACGAAAAAAGAATTTTAAAAGACTCGGCAAAAATTCACTTTAAAACAAGTGATAATTTCCCTTTGAAAGGTCTGCTATTTGGAGTGAAAGATATTATTAATGTTGATGGTTATCCAACGCGATGCGGTTCTTTGCTACCTCATGAGTTGTTCAAAGGAATTCAAGCGAGTTGTGTTTCTAAGTTGTTAAATGCTGGAGCAATATTCGCGGGAAAGACGGTGACAGCTGAGTTTGCAGTGTCTGATCCAGGTGAAACTCGAAATCCTCGCAACCTTTCTCATACTCCTGGTGGATCTTCGAGTGGTTCAGGAGCATCAGTAGCTGCAGGATTTTGTGATATTGCTATCGGAACTCAAACTTCTGGCTCTGTTATCAGGCCAGCAGGATATTGCGGTGTCATTGGGTATAAACCAAGCTTTGGCCGTATAAGTAGGGATGGGGTATTACTTTTTTCAAATTCGATGGATCATATAGGTATATGTGCAAAAGATTTAGATTTATTGGAAAAAATATTACCTCTTATAGTTAAAGGCTGGCGTTACCAAAAACCTAAGATAAATAGGAACATCTCTATTGGTGTTCCTGTAGGATCATACATAAATTTATCTAAAGCACTTGTTTTGCAACAATTCCTAAACACTGTTCAACTATTAAAGAAAAAATTTAAAGTAAGTGAATTAGAGTTGGTAAAAGATATTGAAAGCTATAACCGTAAAATTGATGAAATTACATTTGCAGAACTTTATAAAGTTCATGCGATCTGGTATCAGAGATACAAAAAACTATATGGACCTAAAGTCAGAAAAACGATTGAAGCTGGAAAAAATATTGATCCTAACGATCTAACTTTATTAATTGAAAAGTCAAAGAAAGACCGGCAATTTCTCCAAATGCTAATGATAGAACAGGAGATTGATATTTGGGTTGCTCCCGTTGCACCGGATGTGGCTCCATTTGGAATTGAATCTACGGGAGATTTTAGAATGAATTCTATTTGGAGTTACACTGGTCTTCCAGTTATTACTATACCGACAGGTGTTAATGAGAACAACTTACCTTATTCTATCCAAATAGTGGGTCGTTTTGAAGAAGACGAAAAATTATTGCAGATCTCAAAAATTATTGAAAAAAGTTTAAATGCTCCGCCTTTGCTAAATTCATGGGAACTTAGTTAAATTATAAAAACTTATAGTTTAATGTTAATATATGGCATTACTCATGCGCATGAGTACTTACTAGGTGGCAGGAGTCGAACCTCCATACAGCAATATTAAAACTTGTGGATATTATTATCAGGGTTATCAGGTTTCTGATAACCCTTTAGAATAGTTCTTATTCTTCTGGTTGTTCTTCTGCGTTATCAGGAAAACCGCAAAAACTATTTTCAAAGACGGTAGAAATTTGAAATCAGCTGCTTCCAAAAATATTTAATGAAATCAAATTATGCTTTTAATTCAACTTTTCTTTTTCCCGATATTATGACTTTTTTTTCGTATTCTAGTCAAAAGCGAAATCAAAGAGCTGATTTTTACTAAGTTTTGAGCGTTGCTGAGTGCCCGATAAAAAAATGTAGGTTAAAAAGATAAAAAATTTTGAGAAACTCTTGTTGGATTTAACAGAGTTGTCATTCGCTACCAAAGTAATTCTTGGCAGTTTTTTAATTCTTCAATATTAATCAGTTTTTTATACATGGATTTAGCTTCAAATTTAATATTTGAAAATTCCACACAAGAATTAAACTTTTTAAAAAGCATATTTTTTGGTAGTGGATCTATGGATGAACCCAATGGAGCTCCTACAAACTTCTCATGACTTTCACCGTTCTTTGTGAAAAGTTCTACATTTGACCACTCGGGGCAAATTTCCCTAGTTGGTTTAATGTGCTTTGGAAGCTTGCCCACATTCATACTAACTTTATTGAGCAAATTTCTAATATCTGGGTCCAAAATGTACTTGGAACTTAAATGTTCTAATTTTATATCTCTGTATTTTAGCATTAAGGCAATTGAAAAT
This sequence comes from SAR324 cluster bacterium JCVI-SC AAA005, assembly GCA_000224765.2. Classification (GTDB taxonomy): domain Bacteria; phylum SAR324; class SAR324; order SAR324; family NAC60-12; genus JCVI-SCAAA005. Next base: position 3,045 of record AGAU01000036.1, read on the forward strand.
TCTAAACTAAATTGCGCTTCTTTTGCTGTTCTTGGTTTATGAAAAGTAAGATTTGAAGCTATGATTGGAGGCACTGTACAAATAATTTTATCTATATTTTCAATGGGAATATCTTTAGCCTCAATAATCGATTTTATACCATCAGCTGCTGCATGACTTGCATAGCAGACAGGGTATTTTTTTATATCAACTCCAGGAGTTAATAAGCTAAATTCTTTGCCAATGTTATTAATATGAGAATGCTCAAAAGCATTATCGTTAAGGATGGAAATTATTCCATTCCTATCCTCAAAAACATCTAAAGGCCCTGTTGCGCCTTCCATCGCTAATAAATTGGCAATTACCCCACTTTCTGCCGCTCGCCCACAATAATAATGCTTTGCACCTGTTCCACGAACAGCTCGAATTGCCCCAACACCAGAAATTGCCAATGCTAAAGCATTTTCAATTTCTCTAATGTTAGTATTTGCCAAAGAAGCAACACCTGCCGCACTGCCAACTGAGCCAAGAACTGAAGTCGTCCACCAGCCCTTATCATAAATAGTATTTGAAAAAGCCTTTGCAACGGCAAACTCTATCTCTAACCCAACTACAAAGCTTTTTAATAAATTTGGACCGGATAGAGCTTTGTGCTGAGCAAAGGCTAAGACAGCAGGGAATACGACAGCTGAACCGTGCACTACGCCAGCATAACAATTATCATCAAACTCTAAGGAATGAGCCGAAGCTCCATTGACAAAAGCAGCACCTGAAGGATTAAAGGATTTTTTTCGGCCAATTACATTGCAATTCCCTAATGAGTAGATTTCTGATGCCACATCATAAATTGAGTGCATAGAATTTGTACATGATCCTGCTAAAATAGCTCCTGAAACATCAACAATTAATTCTTTAGCGATGCTCATAACCTTTTCAGGTAATGTAATCGAGTTTAATTCGATAATTCCATTTGCAAGTTTTTCTACTACTAGCTTTTCAGGTTTGATTGAATTTCCTATATAGTGAAAAGTGAAAATGAAAATTCAATTTATATGCGAATTAATTTTTAAAATATCCAGCCCTAACAGCGGTACCAATTAAATTGCATATGAATCTTCCAGCGGTGATAGCCGTTATCCCATTAACATCCTTCTTCGGAGTTATTTCTACAATATCCATTCCCAACATCTTGCCTTTATTTACAAGCCCTTGTATCAGAATTCTCATCTGGGAGTAATTTACACCTCCTGGAGCAGGCCCAGCAACTGCAGGCATGATAGTGGGATCCACTCCATCAGCATCAATAGTGAGGTAATAATTTTGACCGTCTGGTATTCGGTCTAAGATAGCTTTCATTCCAACTTCCTGAAGTTCAATGTCTGTAATTAATTTAGCGCCATAGTCTAGAGCTGCTTGAGTTTCTTCTGTTCTTGCACTGCCAGCTGAACGGAGACCAATCTGAAAAATTTCGTTGATATGGTCCATTTCTGAAGCTCTTCTGATAACACTCGAAAGACCGTGGCGCACACCATGAAAAACATCTCTCCAATCAATATGGGCGTCTACTTGTACTAGAGTAATCGGTCCATGATCCTCAAAAGCCCTAAAAACTGGAATAGGGACCGCATGATCACCACCAAGAATTATGGGCAAAGCTCCAGCAGAAAGAATTTTTCTCACTGCCTGCTCAGAACGAATATGGTTTCCTGCTATGTCTTTGGCTTCTCCTATAACATCTCCGCAATCAACAACTTTAATATCTTCCCCATTTAAAAGGGTACCTCCTATATCGAAATCATATCTATCAAGGCCTCGCAAAGCTCTTTCGCAATATTTCCTGACATGTGTTGGAGCTGTACTTTGGTCATTACTAGCTTCAGCCATAGAATATGGGTCCCCAAAGGGTATGCCCAGGAATGCAATATCAGCTTCGAAATTATCTAAATCAGTTACTATCGGAAAATCGTGAAAACTTTGAAATTCTTTTTTGGGTGGGACGGTAAGCGTTTCTGTCATAATTTTTTAATTAATATTTTATTGATTTGATAGATTTGAAATTTGTTTAGTGTTTAAAAGAGTTAATATGCAGTTTTTTTAAAAACGACTCTAATCGTTTAGTTTTAGGCATCGATAGTATTTTTTTTGGATTTCCCTCTTCGATCAATTCACCACCATCCATAAATAATAATCGATCACCAAATTCAGAGGCAAAACCTAGTTCATGAGTAACTATTAACATTGTCATCCCATTATTTACTAGTCGCTTTAAGACTTTTAAAACCTCACCTACAAGTTCAGGATCCAACGCAGATGTTGGCTCGTCAAGTAGCATTAATATAGGGTCCATAGCTAGTGTCCGGGCTATAGCCAGCCTTTGCTTTTGCCCCCCTGAAAGATACTCTGGCCAATCGTCTATTTTGTTATTTAAGCCAACTTCATCTAAAATTTTTAAAGCCTTAGACTCAGCACTAACTCTACTTCTTTTGGCTACCACCATTTGAGCCCTTACTACATTTTCTAAGACATTTAAATGAGGCCAAACATTGAACTGTTGAAAAACCATGCCCATTTTTGCACGGAAATCATTCAATAATCTTGATTCCTTAATAGTCAATTTAGAGGAAGAGGATCCAACTTGGTTGCCTTCCAACCAAACTTCACCTTTATCTGGAGGTGTGAGCCAATTTACCGCTCTCAATAGGGTACTTTTCCCACATCCACTTGGCCCAATTATAAAAATCACTTCTCCTTTTGATACATTTAAAGAAACATTATTCAATGCGGTAATATTTCCAAATGATTTATGAAGCCCTTTAAGCTCGAGAAAATTTGCATTCATTTTATACTCTGACTTTTTTTCAAAGTTGTATCTAGTTTTAGTACAAAACTAGTCTTCCTATTCTTTTTAACCTTTTGTTCAAACTTTCTCATTATCGTTGCGATAGTTTCATTTAAAGCCCAATACAGAAGCGCAACCATTATAAAAACTTCGAAAGGCCTAAATGTCTCTCCCTGAACCATCAAGCCACTCATGGTGAGTTCATGAACTGTAATAGTGGATAATATAGCTGACTCTTTAATAAGAGTAAGTGATTGATTAGTTAAAGGCGGAATAACTATTGTTAAGGTTTGTGGTAAAATGATATTTTTCATCGCTTGCCATTCAGTCATCCCTATAGCTCTAGCACTCTCTAGCTGACCTTTTGGCACTGCATCTATACCGGCTCTAATAATTTCTGCAAAATATGCACTTCCAAATGCTGCTAGAGCAAGAACACCTACGTATTCTGCCGAAAGCTTGAGACCGTAAAAAGGCAAAACATAATAAAATAAAAAAACTTGGATAATGAAAGGTGTATTTCGAAATAATTCGATAAAACTTGTTGATAAAAAACTAATAATTACGTAATTACGTCTTCGTCCAAGAGCTAAAACCAATCCTAGAGGTATACCCAATGCAATTGCGCAAACAACAATTTTTATAGTAAGCCAGAAGCCTGTTAAGAGCATCGGTGTATAATCGAAAAATATCTGATACTCTAACATATATCTATCAAGCTCTTTTTACTTTTAACCTGTTTTCTAAAAAGACAGAACTCCGACTAACGACAAAACATATTAAGAAATAAATAACAAAAGTGCCGCTCAAGACCTCAACTGGGTGATAATTTGCGCTGTAGATTTGTTGTGAAACCCGCATCAATTCAACAACAGTGATCAAGGATAGTAAAGCTGTCGCTTTCAATACCATGGTAAATTCGTTTACTAATGGTGGAATAGAAGTTATAAATGTCTGAGGAAGAATTATTTTTCTCCACAATACATATCCTGAAATTCCAAGTGATTTTGATGCTTCAAATTGGCCATTTGGCACGGATGCTAATCCGCCTCTTAAAATTTCTGTAACAAATGCTGAACTGTTTAATGTTATTGCTACAATACCTGCTGTAAATGGCCCGAGATTTAGACCAAAAACTGGAAGGACATAGTACACCAGGAAAATTTGAACCAGTATTGGTGTTCCTCTTATGAAACTAATATAAAAAGCTAGTATAGAATTAAAGATCTTTGAATTTAATGAGGTCTTTGCTACCGTTATTGTCGTCGCAAGAAGTACGCTCAAAATAAAACCCAAAATTCCAACCTGCAGGGTGATAAATGCACCATCTAAAAGTCTGGGAATTGCATCTAAGGTATAGCTTATGTCAAATTTCATTTTATTGAAGCAGGTTTAGTATTAGAATCGCAGGATTGCTTTTGTTCTTAAACACAACCCTACGAAATTTTTACTAAAGCGCGCCCTCAGGTAGGTGACCGTCACTTGGAATAGGCATTCTAAAACCAAACCATTTGTCTTGAATTTTATCTATTAGACCCCTGTCACGCATTTCAAGTATTTTTAAACTTAGATAATCCCGCAAATCAATATCCTCCGGTCTTGTAACCCAAGCCATATAGGTTTTGCCAGTAATAGGACCAACTAATTTAAATACTCCCTTTTGCTTTTTCGCGACAACAGCTAAATTTGGAACAGTTTGTGTTTGAGCATCACAGGTTCCATTAGCAAGAGCTAAAGTTGCCTCTGGGTGGGCAGTAAATAACTTTAGCTCTTTATAGCCATTTAAACCCCTAGACTTCATATCCTCTTCCCATTCTTTGGTAGCTTTTTCGCTTCCAGAAGCAAGTTGAGTACATACAACTTTACCTGATAAGTCATCTGGCGCGTTTATTGAATCATCGCCACTTCGTTTCATAACCCAGTTAGTGCCTTCCGCTATAGGCACTGTAAAAGCGTATTTTTTTGCTCTTTCCGCACGGATGCTTACACTAGTAGCAACAAAATCAAATTTGCCTGCCAAAACACCAGGAAGAATTCCTTGCCAAGGTAGATCCAGTTGATTTAATTCAACTTTCATGTCAGCAACAATATAATCAAGTATATCTTTTCCATAACCTACTATTTTGCCGTCTTCAACAAATTCGAATGGCGGAAATGCAGCCTCGGTTCCAACTGTTACCTTCCCGGTCCTCTTTATTTTTTCGAACGTAGTTTCTGCAAAAACACTTGATCCGACGAAAAAGATGCACAAAGGTATGAGCAATCTTACAAAAGTAAATAGTTTACTACTATTCATTTTATTATCTCCTTAAAAAGTTGATATTCAGTTTTTGTCGTAATTTCTCACAAACTGTTCGCTGGAGCTACAGTTATGGCTGCCTGACCAACACAAGGTCGTTTTACGACAATTCTCCCCTTTTTAAAGGCAATGAATTTTGCCCATAAAGATATAATATTACGGCTATAATAAAAAGGAAACCCTTTTTTGCCTTCATTTGTAGTGAGTAAACAACTAAATGTTTAGTCACAATCTTCGAATTTTGAATGTGTCTTTTGCATTAGGGACTTTTTTTATTGTATTTATTTATGTCAATCGGTTTGTCTAATTCACAATATATGTGTTGGCTACGCGTTTCCTGTAACTTAAGTAATATTTGATATATTTAGCCTTTGCTCTTAATTCTTTATCAAAACAATACTCAATACTTCCTATTTCAACAGCGCTGTCAACCCTATCAGTAGCAACGTTCCTGGTAATCATAATTTGATCACTCACTATACGTTTAGTCGTTACTAGACCATTAAAAAATAATTATAAAAAATTAGATTCATAAATTAGACTCTGGCGTTGCTCCTATTACACCAGGTTCCAATATCTTCGAATTCTTTGATCTGGCTAGACTGCCCAGTAAACCTATGAATCTGCATTTCTAGTTCTCCTAAATGCGAGTCCATCCAAAATCTCGTTATTTTGATGAAATTTTTTCTTTTAGAGGATTAAATCAAAAATCTGTGCTTTTTGATTTGTCGCTCTCAGAACACACAACCAGTTGCCGAGTGAAGTATTGATCCACAGAAACTGGTCAACCAACTCTTCAAGGTTATCCGGGTTCTTCTCAATCGCTTCCAGAAGTGGTGCCGCGTGACAGTGCTCGAAG
>AGAU01000035.1 GCA_000224765.2 SAR324 cluster bacterium JCVI-SC AAA005
AAAAAAACTACTTGATAAGTATAAATCCCAGCAAAATAGATATAAAGATTACCAGGAAGTTCTTTACAGTGCATCTCAATTTAAACTGATTAGAATTAAATTTAAAAAACACAAACTTGCACAAATAAGTCTCTACATTTTAGCATTGTTTTACCTAGTAGCCTTCTTCGCAGAATTTGTTGCCCCCTATGCGAAAAGTTTTAGAGTTGCAGATCGTCAGTTTATTCCGCCAAATGCAATACATATTTTTGATAAATCTAGAGCCCTAACAAGACCCTTTATTTATGAGTATACGAAAACTTTAGACAAGAAAACTTTCAAATGGATTTACAAAGAAGAATAAAGAGAAGACATTAAAAATTAAATTTTTTTGTACTGTTGAACCCTATGATTTAGTTGGGATAATCAAAATATCTAAAAAGTTGTTTTGTACAGAAAAAGGGTATATTCATCTGTTCGGTACAAATAAATTGGGTTTAGATTTATTCTCACAAACAATTTATGCTTCAAGAATATCACTTTGTGTTGGGCTTGTTGGAGTATTTTTAAGCTTTGTAATCGGTGTGCTACTTGGTGGAATATCAGGTTATTTCGGTGGATCAATTGACAATATAATTCAGAGATTAATTGAGCTTTTCATTAGTATTCCCCAAATTCCTCTTTGGATTGCACTCTCGGCTGCAGTGCCTGACCATTGGTCTGGAATCCAAACTTTTTTCGCGATTACAATCATACTTTCTTTTGTCGGATGGACGGGTTTAGCAAGAAGTAGTAAGAGGCCGTCTAATTTCTCTTAGAGAAGAAGACTATGTGATGGCTGCAAAAATCTCTAATGCCAGTAATTTTACAATAATAAAAAGGCATTTGATTCCAGGCTTTTTCAGTTATCTGATTGTACATGCAACTCTGTCTGTCCCACAAATGATTCTGGGGAAACAACATTGAGTTTCTTAGGACTTGGTATACTGCCTCCAGAAACAAGTTGGGGAGCACTTCTTCAAGACGCGCAGCAAATTACCATGATTGCAAATTTCCCATGGTACCTTATTCCATGCTTGTTTGTAATAGTATCCGTTCTTC
>AGAU01000034.1 GCA_000224765.2 SAR324 cluster bacterium JCVI-SC AAA005
AAAAAAAAACCGATTTCAGTTGGAAATAAAGTTGATTGGCTAAATTTTGACAAAGAAGGTAGATTCCTTATGCTGGAGTTCCAAGACCTATATGTGCTCTCACTTTATCTTCCCTCTGGAACTCGTTCTGAGGAACGACAAAATTTCAAGTATGAAACGCTTGCTTGGTTTCGTAGATGGAGTTCATCATTAGTGCATTCTGGTAAACAGGTTTTGGTTTGTGGTGACCTTAACATTGCCCACCAAGAGATTGATTTGAAGAATTGGAAAGGAAATCGGAAAAATTCGGGGTTTCTTCCAGAGGAGAGAGAGTGGATGACAAAGCTTTTTGGGATTGGCGGATTTTGTGATGTGTTCCGGAGTCTATATCCAGATCTAAAAATATATACTTGGTGGTCTAATCGGGGAAGAGCTTGGGAGAAGAATGTTGGTTGGAGGATTGATTATCAGATAGCTACACAGGAGCTTGCAGTGTCTGCGACCAAGGGATCAGTGTACCGAGATGAGAGGTTCTCAGATCATTCTCCCCTCATCATTGATTATGATTGGGAATTGAACTAAGTCAGGTGGAATATTTTGGGGGCATAGCTTGCCCCCAATAGTAATCAGACATTTTCGAGAACAGTATGTGGGTCGCTTTTTATGCGGAAGAATTCGTAAGGCACGTTCAGAGCTCTGGATATTCTTTCGAGCGCAGCATCAGAAACGTCGGCAGCGTGTGACTCCCAACTCTTTACAGTTTGAATGGCAAAGCCAAATTCATATGAGAAAGCTTCTATGGACATACCTCGAAGAAGACGTGCGTATTTGATACGATCTCCAACACGATCCAAGTCTAAATTGGCATCAAGTCCCATCTCGCGCACGTTGATACCCAAAACCTTTGCAATTTCACTATATTTAGTCAGTTTTGGTGTAGAGTGACCAGTTTCCCAGTTTTTGACGGCGGTCAATGAAACATTTAGCTTTCGGGCAAAATCTTTGCGAGTTAGGCCTGCATTTTCACGCCACTGCACCATTTTTTCACCAAATGAGTTGTCTTCTATGTTTTCGTTGGCTGCTGTAGCTTGCTCAGTCATAGTGACTACGACTCCTTGTCTTGGGGTAGGGAAAGACATGACTTCTCAATCGCGATCTTTTCCTGCGGGTGGCTCCGCTAAACGGAATTAAGATATGCTTTAAATTTTTTTCTGACGCATTCTTAATTTACTTAAAAACCATAAATTATTATTATTATTGTTTCATTTGTCAAGGATTTTCCTCTTGCAATTGTTGAATTTACTCATAAACGACACTCTGTACTTCAGCACTTTTGTAACAAAACTGAGCCAGCTGAATAACCAGCACCAAAAGCACAAAATACTCCCCAAGATTCTTGATCCAAATTCTGAGATTCAGAGAAGGCTAATACAACTCCAGCAGCACCTGTATTGCCATATTTGTTTAAAACTAATGGTAGTTCAGCTGGTGAAGGCTCTCGTGCTAAAATTTTTTTGGCGAGCAATAGATTCATTTTGCCATTCGCCTGATGTAACCAAACACGCTTTACGGAGCTGTTTTCGATGCCTTCTTCCTCCAACTGATTCAAGATCATCTCTGAGACGAGCGGAATAATTTCCTTAAATACTGCCCGACCGTGCTGAGAAAACAGATTTCTAGGGTGCCATGGATCAGTTCTGTTTACAGCTTGTCGGAGAAAACCTCCGTCATTTCTAATATTGTTTGAAAAATGAGTCTGGAGTTGAATATTCTTGACAAAGAAAGTGTTATTGGATTTGGATGTTTCACTCCGTTCCAGATAAAGGGCACCCGCGGCGTCCCCAAAAATAAAATGACTATCTCGATCCCTGAAATTGAGATGCCCTGTGTAAAATTCAGGGCTGATAATCAGTACACCTGGAAGTTCAGGCTGTGTAATTAGAGAATTATAGGCTAATCGAATGGCAAAAGGTACCGAGGAACACGCAACGTTCATGTCAAAAGCAAAGCCAGTAATTCCAAGAGCTTCTTGAACTTCGATTGCTAAACTAGGATAAGGTCGCTCGTAGTTAGAACAAGCTGATATAAGCATACCAACGTCACTAGCGGATTTATTTGCTTGATTCAAAGCGTTCTTGGCTGCTGCTAAACCCATTTCAGCTTGATAGCTCAATTCATCAGGATTTCGATCCTTCAACTCAGGTCTTAACCTTCTTGGATCAACAATTCCACTAGCCTCCATTACGCGGCGCTCTTCAATTCCTGAGGCATTCTTGATGAAATCAGCGCTGGAGGTCTTTAAGGCGGTCTTATCACCGACTGCAATTTCTTCAGAGTACTCTTGGTTGTGTTCTTTGACATGAGCGTTATAGGCCTTAACCAAGGTCTCATTGTCAATAACCTCTGGGGGAATAAAGGTTCCACATCCTGTAATAAGGATTTGATTAGTCAAAGTTCTTCTCGGAATTAAATTTGGTCCAACCAGTTAATCTGGCCTTTGCCAATCCTGATGACCTCTGGAACATCAGTAGTAAAATCGATAATCGTCGAGTGCTCAGCAAAAATTTCTCTTCCATCAATTACTAAGTCCACTTGTTTACCAAATTCCTCATGTATTTCCCATGCATTGTCAAAGAGGTGATCTTCACCGCTATATAGTGAGCTACTAAGAATTGGATTCCCAAGTTCTGAAACAATTTGTGTAGCTATGATTTGATCTGGCCATCGAACTCCGATTGTACTTCGTTTCGTTAGTAGAAGCTTGGGAACGATTTTGGAGGCTCGAAATAGAAAGGTATATGGACCGGGAAGGTGGCGTTTTAAAATTTTGAAAACTGCTGTATCGATTCCCTGCGAATATTCTTGAATCTGTTGGAGGCTGGAGCAAATGAATGTCAAATGTCTTTTAGCATCGACATCCTTAATTAAACTTATTTTTTTCAGTGCTTTCTTGCTGTAAATGTTGCAACCAAGGCCGTATACGGTATCTGTAGGGTATATTATGACTCCATCATTCTGAAGAACATCAATGACTTGGTTGATGTAGCGCGGCTGTGGATTACATGGGTTAATTTCGAGAAGCATTGAACTAGCGTGGGATGCGAGGCCGGATATGTTTGATAGTTTCTTTTTGGAATTTTGCCTCTTGTTCCTTCTCCCATTGCGATCGAGGGTCTCCTTTTTTCTTAGATTCCAAACATTGGTGAAGGAAGTTCTGAAAAATGTGTGCAAGCGAGTCCAATTGATCGATCATACGATGATCAGATGGCAGCAAGTGAAGCGACACTTGGTAAATACTTGCAAAGTTGATTGCGTTTTCTACAGGCACAACTTCATCATTCCAACCATGAATTAGTAAGGTCTTGTCAGCGAATGGCCTAGGTGAATTAGGTTCTAGGTCTTCAATGCCAACAGCAGATGCCATCAAAAAAAGTCCCTGTGGTTTTAGTTTCTCTGAAGCGCAAAGGGAGACCCAACTCCCCATACTCGATCCAACAAGAATTAGTTGTTCTGATGCAGAGGGTTGAAGGGAAAGTAACTTCTCAACTCGCCCATAATCACTTTGAATGTCTGAGTAATCTGGGCTTACTACTTTAAAATTCAAATTCTCAGCAACCAGAGCCAATCTTTGAATCTTTGTTTCCAAAGGGCCACTTTCCTGCCCATGTGCAAAGTAAATTATTTGCTCATTTGCCATGATCAGTTAATTTCCATCGTCTGAAGAAAATGGATCTCTGGCCAATCATCAGTCGTACGCTCAAGTCTCCATGCATTCGCCGGAAGATAAACAAGATTCCCCTGAGAATCCCTAGCTAGAGAATCAACAAATTTTTTTTCAAATCTTTGTAAATCCTCAGCGTTTTGAGTCACTACCCAACGTGCCGTTAAAAAACTTGATGGTTCCAGGTGAGCTTCTACACCATATTCATTTTTCAAACGAGCGAGAATGACATCAAACTGTAAAATCCCAACTGCTCCCAAGAGGTAATCATTTCGATTAAGTGGCCGGAACAACTGAACAGCCCCCTCTTCAGTGAGTTGTTGCAGGCCTTTTTCCAATTGCTTGGCTTTCAAGGCATTGTTGATATGGACTTTCCGAAAGTGCTCTGGGGCAAAATTTG
>AGAU01000033.1 GCA_000224765.2 SAR324 cluster bacterium JCVI-SC AAA005
CCCCCCCAGTGGTAAACCCATAAATATTGAAGTCCACGGAACAGATCTCGGATTGATGCAGAAAGTTGCTCAGGATATTCAACAGATCATCAGAAACTTACCGGGTCTGGTTGATCTGTCTGATGACTTCGATAGAAGTAGGCCTGAAATTCGTGTTTTGATAGACCGTGACAAAGCGTCTCGTCTTGGGCTAAGAGCCCAAGAAATAGCATCCACAGTTCGAACAGCTTTCAACGGCAGCAAGGTTTCCAATTTTCGAGACGGAAGTGACGAATACGATATTTTTGTACAGCTGGATGAAAACTTTCGAAGCAACTCTCGGGATCTTGAATCTCTTTACATTTTCACACCTTCAAGGCAGTTGGTTCCCCTGAGTGAAATTGCAAAGATAACGACTGGCCCCGCTTTTGGTTCCATTCGTCATGTGGATCGGGAGCGGGTCATTACCGTTTCTGGAAATAATCGGGAAATTCCTGGACCTGTTTTGCTGGCCCAAGTCCAGAACAAGCTTGCTGAGTTTCCTCTGCCCAGTGGAATTAGCCTCGAATACACTGGTGAAAACGAAAATCGTGAGGAATCCCAAGCTTTTTTGGGGAAAGCATTCTTGATAGCTATCCTACTAATTTTCCTGATCTTGGTAACTCAGTTTAACTCTGTAATGTTGCCTTTTATTATTATGGTTGTTGTATTTCTCTCCCTGTCTGGAGTTCTAGTGGGCTTGATCATCCATGATCGGCCGTTTTCACTAATTATGACAGGGATTGGGGGGATTTCTCTGGCAGGAATTGTAGTGAATAACGCTATCGTTTTGGTTGATTTCATCCAACAGCTTCGTGCAAAAGGGCATGCACCCTTAGATGCGGTTGTGACTGCTGCCGCAGTGAGACTAAGACCGGTGCTTCTGACTGCTATAACCACCATTCTTGGTTTGATGCCGATGGCTTTAGGGATGGATATAAACTTCTTTCGCTGGCCTGATCCCATCCTCTTGGGGGTACCTAGTGGTGCCTTTTGGAAGCCAATGGCACTAGCTGTGATTTATGGAATCAGTGTGTCTACTCTGCTAACACTCATTGTCGTCCCAATCCTCTACTCATTACAAGATAGTTTGAAAAACATACTAGTAAGACTCTTTGGTTTTGGTAGAAAAACTCAAAGTACTGAAGATGATGAAAGTTTTTTCCCGAAAGCGGCATAAGCTTATTTAGGTCCTTGCTTTTTGCATATTGTGTGGGCATTGTGTTGATGTACCCTCTGAGAACAACCTTCCCCAGATAAACTTCATCTATCATGGATGACAAAAAGGAGTCAGCATGAAGCTGCAACGCGTTCCCGTCGGACTACCTGAAATCAGCGCTCTTCAACTTCGCCAAAAACATCTCTCTTGGGTACGTACACAAACTTCTGAATGGGGATTGTTACGCAAAGAAAATCAGAGTCTTTATCGCGGTAAAGCTTATGATGCAGAAGTATTTGCGGTGGTCAGAACTGTGATGAATGAAAATGACATTGAATACGTCGGATTCGTAGGGGATCAACAGATCTCAGTTGGACCGGATCTGTTGATGACAAAACTAGAGGTCGAGCAGAGTTTTTCTGCTTAGTTTCTTGAGTCCCGATGTGTCGCTGGGGACTTAACTACCAAGTGGATGCAACGAAGATTTATTCTACAGATTTTCCAGAAATGTAGCGGCGAATCTGTCTTCCATCAATATCAATCTCTTGTCCTTTCCAGGGTAGTCCATCCCGAAATATACCGTCGAATTTAATCCCGTCAGCGTGGACGTATGTCCCCTTGCCTTGGGGCATGCCTTTGATAAAATTTCCCTGATACCTGTCCTTATTGGGCCAGATATAAGTGCCCTCTCCTTGAAAGGAGTCTTTGACGAATTCGCCCATGTACAATCTTCCGTCTGGCCACGAGAAAGTTCCTCTTCCATGTTTTTTGCCAGTTTGAAAGTTCCCGATATATTTCCTGCCATCTGCATGGTTCATTTCACCTTGTCCGTTGATTAGTCCCTTCTCGAAATTACCAATAATCTTTTTTCCACTTGGCCATGTTAGTTGTCCTCTACCCTCAACCATCCCCTTATTGAATTCACCAGTGTAAATTCTTCCATCTGCCCAAGCCAGTGTCCCAGCTCCGTCAGGGAGAGATCTTGAGAACTGACCCGTATATTTCTTACCATCTGGCCAAGTTAGGACACCGTCTCCATCAATTTTCCCATCTTTAAAGGATCCTGTGAATTTGCGCTTGTCCGCAAAGGTCAGGGTCCCATTGCCGTGCATTACCCCCTTACGTACATCGCCAGTGTATTCCCTCCCATTTTTGAATGAGAAGTTCCCTTTCCCATCCGGCTGATTTTTTTTGATTTCACCCATATATCTGTTGCCATCAGCAAAAATATAAACTCCCTTACCTTGTTTGATTCCATTCCGGAATTCCCCAGTGTACAAAGCACCATCAGGCCAACTGTAAGATCCCTTGCCGTTGATCTGTCCGTTGAGGAATTCCCCAGCGTATTTGCGGCCGTCTGCCCAGATGTAGCTTCCTTCTCCATTCTCTCTGCCATAGCGGAAATCCCCGACATACTTTTCACCATTTGGGAAGAAAAAAACCCCGCTGCCGTGGGGGATTCCATCGTTTAGTTCACCCTCGTATCTTTTCCCATCTGGCCATCGATAAACACCTCTCCCTTCTAATTTATTATTTTTGAAATTTCCATAGTAGGTACGCCCATCTGGCCATTTATAGCTTCCAGTACCCTCGAGTTGATCATCAACAAAGTTGCCGGAGTATTCGCGTCCATCCGGCCATTTGAGAATCCCTTCTCCATTGAACTGCTCATTATTGACCTGTCCCTGGTAGGTTCTTCCATCTGGAAATAGAAAATTGCCGTTGCCTGCGGGCCAGCCTTTCTTAAATGATCCTTTGTACTTTCTTCCATCATTCCATTGGTAGGTACCTTGACCCTCAAATCTGCCATCAACGAATTGACCCTCATATTTTTCTCCATTGCTTTGAATGAGAGTCCCTTGTCCCCAGGGCTGACTATTCTTAAACTGACCTACGTACATATCCCCGTTCAGAAATTTGATGGTTCCATCACCCGAAATTCGGTAATTTTTTACGGGACCTACAAATCGACTCCCATCAGGAAGATTAAGGATCCCCATTCCATCTGGGCTACCATCTTTGAAAATGCCAACAAATAGGGTTCCATCAGTTAAAGTACCTGTGCCTGTACCATGCGGAACTCCATTTTTTGTCTCTCCTCGATACGCTTCGTCTGAAACTGCATTCCCAGCTTTGGTCCAACTGTGATTTTGACGATCGAAAAATAGCTCTGCCCCGAAAAGTTGAGTGGTACTCAACATCAGGAGTGCAGAAATCCATAATTTTAGTATCCTTTTGGGCATATAAACTCCCCTTTAAATGAGAAAGAGTGATCATCCGGAATGATTCTAAGTCTTAATTTTCGTTTGAGGTAATTTTTCATCCATGAATTTTGCTCACAAAAAAATGTGAAATAAATTTTCAATACATCCAAAAAGTAACTTAGAGTAGTAATCTATCAGCAAACTATCACAATTCTAGGCAGGATTTTATCTTTTTTTCAATTGGCCAGATCAGCAGTGAAATTCAATTAAGTGGTGAAAATAGTAAACTCAGTGTTGTATTGAAATAACACTGCTCTTGTTAATATTTAAAGAAGAGTTACAGCTGATAAGCTTTAAAATCAGCAAAGACTCAAATAACCATTACACTTTGGAGATGAACAAAATGGAGAAGATGAACAAGCAAAAGATGCCTGTGGAGATTGGTAAACTTTTTGGACTGCTTTACGATGGAGAAAGCGAGATGCTGGTTCGAATTGCCAGTGAGAATTTAAAAAAACAGCAAATCAAGCAAAATCAAGGAAACCGGGAAATTGACTCGAAGGAATTAATAACACTGAAAAAACCTCTCAAACAATGATTGAGATTCTCAAGGCGGTTACTTTTTTATTGGGATTCCAGTTACTCGGTACTACGGCTGTGATGGGAATGGGTTTGCCGATTCCTGGGCCGGTTGCAGGATTACTTTTTATGATTGGTTGGCTAGGGTTAAATGCTCCTAAACCTAAATTGTTGAAGGAGACAGCACAGGCATTGATTGCTCATTTGTCATTGCTCTTTGTGCCAGCTGCGGTGGGAATTGTTCAACATTTGGATCGGCTTGCTTATGAGGGAAAAATTTTGTTGGCGGCGGTTGTGGTCAGTACAATTCTGGCCTTAATTGTCGGAGCCTTAACCTTTGTAATGATGGTGCGCTTGACAGGAACCCCACCGGAGGGTCAGGAACTGCGATCATGAACCCAATCAATGAAGTTCAGGATGTTTGGGCTTACCTTCGGACGACTCCATTACTCTGGTTGATGTTGACCATGACGACCTATCTGGTGGGATTTTGGTGTTTTGAAAAAGTTAAACGAAGCCCAATTGTAAGTCCGGTTGCCGTTGCTGCAAGTATTTTAGGCCTTATTTTAATGATAACGGACACTCCATACAATGTTTACTTTGAAGGTGCCCAGTTTGTTCATTTTCTTCTAGGACCAGCGACAGTTTCCCTCGCTATTCCACTGGTGGCAAATTTCCCCAGAATACGGAGAGCAGCTATTCCCATGTTAGCAGCTCTAATCGCTAGCTCAGCAACTGCAATCTTTGCAGCGATTTTTATAGCTCAAGTGATGGGTGCATCTGATGAAGCTATCCGTTCTCTGATTCCCAAATCGGTAACCACACCAATCGCAATGGGAATTTCGGAACAGATTGGTGGATTACCTTCACTAACCGCTGGATTGGTCGTGTTGACAGGAATTCTTGGAGCGATCATTGTTACACCACTTATGAACCATCTTGGTTTCCGAGACTGGCGTGCCCGTGGTTTTGCTGTCGGGGTTACCTCCCATGGAATTGGAACTGCACGTGCCTTTCAAGTAAACGAAGTGGCTGGGGTGTTTGCTGCGGTTGCCATGGCTCTAAATGGGGTGGTGACTGCATTTGTGGTTGCACTGTTCTCACAATTGCTTTGACAAAACTACAATTGTATCCCCCAGTTTTACAACAGGCGGTCTGTTGAAAAATCTAGATTTCAGGGACAGGATGTCGATAAAAAAACTTAAAAATCAACTTCTGTTAATTCTTTTTTGTAGCTTTTTTTTGGGATGCACCCCAACTGGTCTGAGAAGCTATATTGTTCTGACAACGAGTAAGAACCCCCAAGACCAACGAGAAGCTGCTGAAAAAATGATGAGATTGACTAGAGAAGGATCAATCTTTGATCAAATCAAGGCCGAGGGGCACTTGCGCCAGTTGAGCCAGTCAGCCATTTCTGATCATCAAGAATTGGCGATAAAGCCTTTAGTCTGGTTCACTTTCGTTTCAGATGATGGGTACGTTAAAGAGAGGAGTCTTTCGCATCTTAAGTGGGTATTAAATCATCAAGAATGGTCTGAAGTTTACAAGTTGAAGACATTGTTTGAAGTCTCAGAATTTATTTTTGGCAGGATGGGAATAACTGAAGAATTTAAAGGTCAAAGATATTTGGCTAATTCAGAGAGTTCAGAGCGTTTGGCCGCAATCAAATTTCTGGTAGATGTATATCCCGATCTCTCAGCTAAGCTTCAGCAAGAAAGCGTTGTGGTGTTTTCAAGATTTTTACGTTCTGAGCCTACAATAAAGAATTGTCCCGCTGAAATTTGTAAATCTGAAACCAAGGCTTTTGCAGTTTCCCAGAATGAAAATATGCCAGAAGTTCAAGATTGGAATCTAGTTTTGGAACAGCTGAAATGGGATCTTTGGATGAGTCTAGATAATATTCTAGATCAAAAGCGAATCTCCGGAAAATCTAGAGAGACTCTCTTGGATTTGAATGAAGAAGTGATCAATTTTCCCCTCAGTTCTCAGCTTCGGAACAAGTTTTCAATTCAGCCGTTGGAGTAGACTGTTCCAAAATAATCTGTCACGCTTTCAATCACTTTGAGCGGCTGCAAAAGGCACCAAGTAAGGACCTTCAGGAATGACTGCAACTTCTGCGTCGTTCACCCTTTCAATGGCTTCAGCAACCGCCTGATGAAGATCGTCAATCATTTTGACTCCAGTGAGCTTTTGATCCTCCTCACTCATACCTGGGCAATATAACTGAACTTCGCCTAACCGCATCGGTTTGAGTTGCATCTCGCTCTCCCACTCGTCAATTTCTGCGAATTCTTTGGAAAGCAGAGTTTCTAAGAATGATGCTGGGCCGAATTCGATAAGTCTAGCTTGAGATTCGCGAAATTCTGGGGAGCCAATCCCTTCTGCACACTCTGAAGCAATTATAAGCGTACCCCCAGGCTCCAGAATATCCAGCGGTGTAACCATACCCTTGATGGTTTGATAATAAGTTTTGTCTAAGGGGTATCCTGCTGAACTGGTCAAAATCGTTTTAAATTTACGACCAACTTGTATTTCACAACTGGCTCGGGCGAAATTTACAGCTTTAGTATGGCTAGCCAGTACGTCACCAAAGTTTACATGAATCAGGTTCCGCTCTTCATCCAAGATCGTGTTCAAAGCTAGGATTTTCCCTCCGAGCATCTGAACAATCTCCAATTGAGATTTGTGCAATGGGTTCTTATCTAAGTTGCAAGAGACCGCATGAGGACTCTCCATGAAACGTGCAGAATGAAATGTGCGGATTGTCTCGTGATGTGCGATGCCGGGAGCTATAACCTTTCGACCACCAGAATATCCTGCCATAAAATGTGGCTCAACCAAACCAGTCACTAACTTGAGATCAGCTTTCACAAAATGGTGATTCAGTCCCACAGGCACCTGATGGGTTGAAGTTTTGCCCAGATGAATAATTGCGGTATCATCGCGAGCGTCATGATTCAGGATTCGAATGTTCTCTGTCACCCAGGGATCTCCGATTACCTCCTCAAGTTCTTCTCCCAGATTGGGACGGTGAAGGCCTGTAGCAATCAAAATCGTAATGCCATCTCTTGGAATTCCTCCTGCTTCTAGTTCTGCAATAACAGGTTTTAGAAAAAGCTTGTTTGGAACTGGTCTGGTGATATCACAGACCAAAATACAGGCAGTTTTATTGCCCATCGCCTCTTCAGAGAGTGTCTTGCTGAGAATTGGATAAGAGAGAGCTTGAGCGACCAAGGCATGTGGGTCTTCAGGGATTGGGAATTTGGGTTTGCGAATGATCTTTGCAATGGCTTTTTCTGGTAACTCAACCAATAAGCCCTTACGTCCGAAGGAAAGCTCGACTTGCATGAAATCCCCAAACTTAGAATAAAAGTAGATCTTCCTAATATTTTAGGAGCAAATGAAATTTGTGGTAAATTAATACAAATTCATTACAAAATACACACTGGAAATCCTTACACTTCGCTATAATTATCATAGAAATTTAGGGAAGATTGGGTGCGAGGATAATAGGCTCGCTGCCTCGATCAGGAGTCGGTGGTTTTTTCTCTTGAAAAACAGTTTGTAGCTGTGCATTACGGTAGCGTCTCTCATTGATCCTGATTTCGCATTGACGCACTTCGTTGTAATCTCCGACTCTGTCACAAGCATTAAACTTGGACCTTGCATAGTTGATATTTGGTGTTTGCTCAGCGTTGTTGCTGCAAGAAATACTAATCATCGCAAAACTGAGTGCGAGGATAAACAGTGTAATTTTCTGAGTGACTTCCTTCAATAGACCTCTTTGAATCAAGTTTTAAAATTTTCTATCCGCTTATTTCAGTATTTTAGTAGGTGAGTATCATGTCAAAGAACAAAAAATAGAGCAATGCAAAGTATGTCCGAAAATGATCCGATGATGGATGAGAATCTGCTATTAGATGCAGCACGAGAAGCTCGAATGAAAGCTTACGCACCCTATTCAAGATTTCTGGTTGGGGCTGCCATTTTGGATGATCAGGGAAAGCTTCACAAGGGTTGTAATGTGGAAAATGCAGCTTATCCCCAAGGGACCTGTGCAGAAGCTGGGGCGATAGCTGCAATGATTTTGGCTGAGGGAAGGCAAATCAAAGCTATAGCAGTCGTTGGTGACAGCCCAGATCCAGTGACTCCATGCGGTGGCTGTCGCCAAAAAATCCGTGAATTCGCGGAGCCCACAATTCCTATCTTGATCGGAGATCTAAAACAACTAAGATTGCGCCAAACTCTCGCAGACCTACTTCCACACTCTTTCGGTCCAGAATATTTACTAAACGAACATTAATGATTAATGACTCTTCAAATAGTTTTGAAAAAGATATCCAAAATTCCAGTCAGATTCTCAAAGGAAAGATCGGGGAATTTACTCCCAAGGTTGCGATCATTCTTGGCTCAGGACTTAGCAGGTTCTCAGATGAAATAGACCAGCGACAAACAATCCAATACTCTGATTTGGTTGGCTTCCCAGAACCAGTTGTTGGAGGACATCGGGGGGAGCTTGTTTTTGGTTCTGTTTATACTACACCTCTCGTCATACTGCGAGGCAGAAGTCATTTTTATGAGCATGCAGATGTTCATAATATGTGTGTTCCGGTTGGAGTTCTGAAAGAGATAGGCTGTGAATTACTGCTCTTGACGAATGCGGCTGGTAGCATGGATCCAGATTCTCCACCAGGCTCGCTAATGCTGCTAGTGGATACAATCAATATGACTGGTGTCTCTCCATTGTTTGGAGTGATAGGGGACCAACGCTTTGTGAACATGACGAACGCGTTGGATCCGGAAATAAACCTGCTGATTGAATCGGAGGCTGCAAAAGCTAAAATCCCTCTGCGACGAGGAGTCTACGCTTGGATGACGGGACCGCAATTTGAAACCCCAGCAGAAATCAAAATGCTGATGACCTTGGGAGCAAATTGCGTGGGAATGTCTACAGTGCCCGAAATCATTCTAGCACGTTATTTTGGATTGAAGGTCGTTGCCCTTTCCATTGTGACTAATCAAGCTGCGGGCTTGAGTGATGAAACATTGAGTCATACTCACACATTTGAGCAAGCTGCTTTGGCAGGTCCGCGGATGACAAAGCTTTTGAAAAACTTCCTGAAAAATTACTAGGCTACAAGATGATTCCACAGGAGTTGATTCGTAAGAAACGTGATGGTCTGGAACTGACAATCACAGAAATTGAATTCTTGGTTGGAGGAATGACCTCTGGGCAACTGAGTGAAGGCCAGGTTGCCGCCTTTGCAATGGCAATTTATTTTCAGGGTATGAACCCAAAAGAATGTGCGGGATTAACGTGGGCGATGATCAATTCGGGAGATACACTCAACTGGAAGAACCTGGATCTCAATGGGCCAGTTCTGGACAAACACTCAACGGGAGGTATTGGGGATAAGGTGAGCCTAATGCTAGGTCCTATGGTAGCAGCATGTGGAGGGTATGTGCCGATGATCTCTGGTCGTGGACTTGGCCATACGGGTGGCACACTGGATAAGCTGGATTCGATTCCTGGATATAAGACTACACCCGATTTGGCAAAATTGAGGAAAGTTGTCAAGGAGGTGGGTGTGGCCATCATTGGTCAGACTGCAGAATTAGCCCCTGCAGATCGCCGTCTTTACGCAATCCGAGATGTCACTGCTACCGTAGAGAGCATTCCTCTAATTACTGCTTCAATACTTTCTAAGAAACTTGCTGCTGGATTGGATGCTTTGGTAATGGATGTCAAAACAGGTTCCGGTGCATTCATGCCAACCCAAGATCAGTCAATTGAATTGGCTAAAAACATCGTTGCTGTTGCGGATGAGAATGGAGTAAAAACCTCAGCATTAGTGACAGATATGAATCAAGTTCTTGGTTTAAATGTTGGGAACGGCTTGGAAGTTTTGGAAACCATCAGATATCTAAGAAACGAAAAAGTTGACCCTCGACTTGATCAGGTAACCGTTTCTCTTGGAGGAGAATTACTATTTATCGGTGGTATCGTTGACTCTGCTGAGGATGGTAGAGCTAGAATCAGGAATGCTCGGAAAGACGGTTCAGCAGCTGAGTATTTTGCAAAAATGGTTCAGGCTCTGGGAGGGCCAACTGATCTTATTGAGCACACTGACCATCATTTAGAAAAGGCCGCGGTGGTTGTTCCCGTGATACCTAAACAAAGTGGTTACATTGTGAAAATGGATGTAAGGCAAATTGGACTAGCCCTTGTCAATTTAGGGGGAGGAAGAACCCGTGCCGACCAGAAAATTGATTATGCAGTTGGATTCGAAAATTTTGCTGAACTCAATGATTACGTGAGCCAGCAACAACCAATTGCCTTGGTTCACGCACGTACAAATTCTGAAGCAGATCAAGCGATTTTGACTATCCAGCAGGCATGTGTTATTGCTGGAGGCCCAAACAAAAATACCCTATCAAATTGCGTTTACGACCGGATTGCCCTTGACCAAGATGTAGAAGGAGACTAATTTTCTTTACTTTTGATAAAGTTATTTAGCATTCATCAGTTCAATCTAACATAACTTTTGTCCATAAAATTCAACTCTCCATTTCTCAGGAGCCCCCATGCCCACGCAACGAATATCTTGGTTATCAGTCCTATGGTTGAGCAGTGTATTACTGCTTTTAACTGTCACATCTCTTCAAGCGGCCCCCATCAAAGTTGGATTGGTGACCGATGTAGGACGAGTCAATGATCGCAGCTTTAACCAATCTGCTTGGGAGGGTGTTGAATTGGCCAAGTCCAATCTTGGTTTAGGAGACCGAGACATCAAGTACATTGAAACTCAAGACGCCAAGGATTACGCAGACAATTTGGCTCAATTCATTGAGGCAGAATACCAAGTCATTGTCACGGTCGGTTTCGCGCTTGGTGATGCAACCGTCAAAGCTGCCAAGGAAAATCCAGATACGTTGTTCATCGGTGTTGACCAATTCCAAGGCGAAACACTTCCCAACTTGGCTGGTTTGATCTTTCATGAGGACCAATCTGGATTTTTGGCTGGCGTGTTGGCAGCTGGAATGACGAAGAGTGGAACTATCGCAGCCGTCCTTGGAACAGATCTAATTCCTCCTGTTGTCGCATTCAATGAGGGTTACATTGCAGGTGCTAAATCAGTGAATCCAAAAATTAAAGTTCTCTCTACTTATCATCCAGGTGAAATTAGCCAGGCTTTTGTTGACCCAGAGTGGGGTGCTGCAACAGCCAAGCAGGCAATGGACCAGGGTGCCGATGTAATTTTCGGTGCGGGTGGTCTGACTGGTAATGGTGCCCTGCAGGAAGTGGCTTCTCAAAAAGGAATGTACTGCATCGGCGTAGATGCTGATCAATGGTTTACAGTGCCGTCAGCACATCCTTGCTTGATCTCCAGTGCAATGAAGCTGATTACACCAGCTGTTGCTGATCTGATTGGACAAGCGCAAGCAGGCACCTTTGAGGGTGGTAATGTTTTTGGTGCAGCCGGATTAGCCCCATTCCATGATTTCGATGGGGCTATTCCGCAGCCCCTGAAGAACTTGTTGAAAGCCGCAAAAGCTGGACTAGACAGCGGCATTATCAAAACAGGTTACGGCAACTAATTTTGTAAATTCTTAAGTCTTCTCTGAGGTGCTTGAAAGCAAGCACCTTCGCTCTCCCTCCCCTTACTCTGCCTCAACCTTTTCATGGCACAGGCAAATTCCAACAAAACCAACAGTACTCAAAAGCGATTCTTCCTTGGTATCTTCCTGATCCCATTTCTTGCTCTGCTGACAGCTCTTGTAGCTGGAGCAGTGGTGATGCTGGCTTTTAGAGATGATCCGATTCTAGCATATCAAGGCCTTTTCCAGGGAGCTTTTGGAAGTGGACGTGCTTGGAGTGTGACCATCCGCAAGATGATTCCCTTTATCCTCACAGGGCTTTCTGTAGCTGTAGCTTTCAAAGCCGGACTCTTCAATATTGGGGCATCTGGACAGTTTGTGATTGGTTCTGTTTGCTCGGTAGCCATCGGGATACATTTTGAAGGGCTTCCAATGATCATCCATCTCCCATTGGCAATTTTGAGTGGGATGCTTGGAGGAATGATTTGGGGCGCTATTCCTGGTCTTTTGAAAGTAACGACCGGAGCCCATGAAGTCATCGTTACAATCATGATGAATTACCTGGCATCACTTTTTGCCGGTTGGACAGTCTACGCTGGGGGAACTCAGGGTCAAACTCCTGGTCCACTTTGGGATCGGACTGCGAGGGCAATTTCCGAGACCTCTGATGTTTTCGAGTCAGCACAAATTCCATGGCTTTTTGGTCCACCCTATCGTGTTCATTATGGTGTGTTTCTGGCCTTGATCGCTGTAGTAGTTGTATGGTGGTTGATTTACAAAACTACGATTGGCTTTGAAATCCGAACTGTCGGACAAAATCCAAAGGCTGCTAGATATGCAGGAATTCGCGTGGAAAAAACTGTTGTGCTGACAATGTGTCTTGCTGGGGCTCTTGCTGGGTTGGCAGGCACAATAGAAGCACTGGGTTTGAACCATAAATTTGCCCCAGAATTTGGTGGACAGGTCGGATTTGATGGAATTACGGTCGCACTACTCGGTCAAACACATCCTTTTGGAGTGGTCATTGCGTCTTTTCTATTTGGTGCTTTAGATGCTGGAGCGGCGAAGATGCAGTTTGAATCAGGTGTTGCTGCAGATATTATTCAGGTTATCCAAGCGCTAGTTTTGGCATTTGTTGCTGCCCCATTGATCATAAAGGCCCTCTTTCGGCTGCGATCCAGTGGTGATGAGAAACATGCTACAAAATTGAACACAAGCTGGGGAGGTTCTTGAAATGACTTTCTGGTCAAGGACCGCAAAAATCTCAGTGAGTTTGGCTCTGATAATGATGGTAATGGCAATTTTGGTAGAAATCACGCCTCTGGGTGAGAATCCATGGATGAGAGTTTTTTTTGGAGTCAGCGCCTTGAACTTCACTCTCCGTGCAGCCATACCTCTGGTTTTGGGAGCATTGAGTGGAATACTTTGTGAGCGATCCGGTATCATCAATATTGGTATTGAGGGAATGATGCTTGCCGGAGCTTTTGCAGGATTTGTTGCAAAATCCTCTACGAATGATTGGCCCCTCTACGCAAGTCTCCTCTTTAGTGTTCTTGTGGCGTTAGGAGTGGGTGGACTGATGGGATTGCTGCATGGACTATTCTCGATCCGTTTTCGAATGGATCAGATCATCTCAGGAACCGTCATCATTATTTTAGCGGCAGGGCTTTCCTCCTATCTTTACGATCGTGATGCAATTTCAGCTGGAAAATTTACACCAATTCCAATTCCACTCCTTTCTGAAATTCCATTAATTGGCCCTGTCATATTCAACAACGCGCCTATCACTTACGTAGCTTTGCTATTGGTCTTAGTTGTACACATCGCGATTTTTCACACACGCTGGGGACTACGAACACGAGCAGTAGGTGAGCATCCAAGAGCAGCAGACACTGAAGGCATCAATGTCAATCGGCAACGCTACTTTAACACAATGTTGGGGGGAATGCTGGCAGGACTAGCCGGGGGTTTTCTTGTTTTAGAGGCGGTCGGGCAATTTCAGGAAGGAATGACTGCAGGACGTGGATTTATCTCGCTAGCAGCCATGATTTTTGGCAACTGGACACCTTTTGGGGCTTTGGGGGCCGCAACACTGTTTGGATACACTCAGGCACTTCAGAATGAATTCTTACTGGCTGGGGTGACGACCATACCACGGCAGTTTGTTTCAATGTTACCCTACATAGTAACAATTGTGGCGGTATCTGGTCTTGTGGGACGTGTACGTCCACCAGCGGCCATTGGAAAGTCCTACGATACTGAGGGTAACAAGTGAGCGAATCAGCAGTTCTGGAAGCTCGCCAGATCAGTAAATACTTTCCAGGAGTTGTGGCCAACGAGGGTGTTAACCTATGCTTGAAACCTGGAGAAATCTTAGCCCTTTTGGGGGAGAACGGAGCTGGTAAGTCCACTCTGATGAACATCATCTATGGACTTTATCAGCCTTCAGCAGGAGAAATTCTGGTAAGAGGTCAATCTGTTAGAATGCATTCACCAAGAGACGCGATTGATCTGGGCATTGGGATGGTTCACCAACACTTCCAATTGGTCCCAGTAATGACAGTAGTCGAAAATGTCATGCTTGGCAGTGAGAGTATACGTCAAGGCCTGTTGGATCGGGAAAGGGCCTCCCAGCGAATTCAGCAGCTTTCCCAAGATTATCAATTGGAAGTTGATCCACTTGCTCTAGTGGAGGATTTACCTGTTGGCGTAAGGCAGCGCGTAGAAATCATCAAGGCACTTTACCGTGATGCTGACATTTTGATCCTTGATGAACCCACTGCTGTTTTAACTCCTCAAGAAATTGAAGGTCTCTTCTCAGTCATGGATTTGCTTCGAAAACAGAAAAAATCCATAATTTTTATTACACACAAGTTGAAGGAAGTCCTCAGGATTGCGGACCGAATATCTGTTTTGCGACGTGGTAAAGTTGTTGGAGAAGCTACTCCAAGTGGCACAACAGAGCCTGGATTGGCTTCAATGATGGTTGGCCGGGAAGTCATGCTGCAAGTTGATAAACACAATGCAAAGCCAGGCAAGCCGGTCCTTCAAGTCAAAGGATTAGAAGCCCAAGATGATCTAGGTGAAACTTGCCTCCAGAATGTAGATCTGCAGGTCCATTCCGGTGAGATTGTTGGTGTTGCTGGTGTCCAGGGGAACGGACAAACCGAATTGGTAGAAGTACTTACAGGATTGAGGAGACTGGATCAGGGAACCTTGCTAATTGGAGGACAAGAATTTACGAATTCCAGTCCGAGAGAAATTACCGATCAGGGGAGGATCTGTCATGTACCTGAGGACCGACATGCCTTTGGAATGGTTGCAGGATATTCAGTGGCAAATAACTTGGTATTGAATTCTTACTACAAGCCACCCTTTGCAAGTGGTATAACCGTTCAGCAGGAAGCTATTGAAAAAAATGCAGAAAAGCTGGTTGATAAGTTTGATGTCCGGACTCCTTCTATGCATACGCCAGGTGGAAGTTTGTCAGGGGGGAATCAGCAAAAAATGGTAATTGCTCGGGAGTTTAGTCGACCAATTCAACTTCTCATCGCTGCACAGCCGACGCGGGGCATCGACGTTGGTTCGATTGAGTTTATTCATCAGCAAATTGTTGCCAAGCGGGATGAGGGGGTGGCGGTACTGCTTGTTAGCTCTGAATTAGATGAAATTCTAGCTCTCTCCGACCGAATTGTTGTGATGTACCGGGGCTCCATCATTGGGGAAGTTGAAGGCAACAAAGCCACTCGTCAGCAGTTAGGACTTCTTATGGCAGGTATCAAGTCAACTCTTTGTGTTTGACCATATTGAATTACTCACAAGTCTCCAAAAGCAAAAAACTTCCCTATCACTTCAAAACTTCTAAATTACATCAATCCCAGCTTATGGACACTGCAATGTACGGCAATATTTGAAGGTGCTCCCGAAAATCCAATCCACCCCAGAAAGCCGCCTCCTGAACTGAAAGGCAACCCCGGTGTAGACAAGGAAAACTCCATCTGCGTAGGCTAAAGCTGGAGTCGTTTAAGTGTCTATATTCCCAGTTGCTGATCGAGTGATTGTGGAAGTGTATGCTTTCTCATGTGCAACGTTAGATTTGGGGGGGG
>AGAU01000032.1 GCA_000224765.2 SAR324 cluster bacterium JCVI-SC AAA005
CTGATGGGTGAGCAAGTAAGTTCAATAAATTGGGGGTTTGCCACATTGGGTTTTGCAGGAGTTTTGATGGTTGCGAGGCCTGGAGGAGATTTAGAAACTTTAGGCGTCACCTTTGCCCTGCTAACAGCGTTACTGGCGGCTACACTACACATGATGACGAGGGCACTTACCAAGACAGAAACTAGCTATGCTCTACTTTTCTATTCTATCCTCATCAGTGTGCCCTGTTCTGGACTGCTCGCATTGTTTACTTGGGAGGGCTATTTCCCAAACATGATGGATCTTGGTTTGATAGCGCTGCTTGGAATAATCATTAATGTGGCACACTACCTCTTTGCAGTTGCATACAGGTACGCACCAGCCTCCCTGATTGCACCTGCCAATTGGGTGCACGTTGTTTGGGCAGCTCTATTGGGTTGGCTATTTTTCGACCATCTACCGGATCAATTGACGATCCTAGGAATGGTAGTGATCGTTGCTGCGGGAGTAGGGATTGCCATTAAAACACACAGAGAAAATTCAAATCATCCGACCAGCACTTCAGTTTCATAAAATGTTGGAATGTGATTTTTTCACCAGCAGCCAGTTGTATAAGCACAACTATTAAATTACTTCCATGAAAGAGCTTTACTTGCTTTTTGCTAACTCGCTAAATGATATTAATTTTTGCGATAAATCTTTGAGTGGGTTTAGTGCCCAAAATTAAAATCGATTATTTACTCCAATGAGGAAACAAGGATGACCAAAGCTTATATTATTGCAGTCTACAATGAGATACACGATCTGGAAAAACTGAAAGCATATGCTGTTGATGCCCGGCCTGCTATGGAAGCCAATGGTGCCCAATTTCTGGCTCGAGGCACCAAAATTATCAGTAAGGAAGGCAACACCCCGCTAAGAGCAGTAATTAGTGAATTTGAAAGTCTGGAAGCCGCGCAAAAAGCTTATGATAGTGAGGAATACAAGGCAGCTTGTGCAAAATTGCATGGTGGAGTGGATCGACAGATGTTTATTTTGGAAGGGTTATAGAAAATTTTGCAATACCTGTTTTGGCCCATGAACCGGTTGCTGAATCCCAATTGAGTTTCAAACCATCTATCCACTAGTTCGATAAATGGCTCCTTAGTTGGAAATTCTGCAGTCTGGTCTATGAATTCGTGGCCATCAACTCTTTGTTAAAACTCAAAAGCTTTGTGAACCTATTATAAATTTAATAAATATATTATTTTCATTAAATTTACTAGAAGGCTTGAGTCATTTCTGCACTAATTATCGCATTAGTAGCCAAGTCATTATTCTCAATTACAGTACCTAATGTAAGCTTCAAGATGATGCCCAACGAATTGTTTGATGCCGCACGCCCTGGTGGTGCCAGTGAATGGAAGATCTTTTTTCTTCATGGCGCTGCCGATTGCCCAACCGACAATTGCAGCCCTGAGCATCATCCTTTTCCTTGCTTCTTGGAATAATTACCTCTAGCCACTTTTAATCAACACGCGAGCGGACATGATGACCGGCCCAGTTGTACTGGGTAGTCTAATTGGACTTACAGATGTTTCATGGGGGGCGATAATGGCGTGAGCCGCTACACTCACATTGCCGATGCTAGTCCTCTTTGTCTTGTTGCAATGCTATTTCATTTCAGGTATCACAGCGGGTGCAATCAAATAAATTTCGATGCAGATCTAATAATCGATATAGAGAACAAAAAATAGTTTATCAATTAGGTGAAGAAAAAGTCGATTTTAATAATATCTTAGGAGAAATTAAAAGTTCTTATCCTAATGAAGATATATTATTATTATATAAACGGTTAAATACTGATGGGTATTTATGTTTAAGACAACTAATTCCTCAAAGTGAGATACTAAATGCTAGAAAAATATTTTATAAATTTTTAAATAACCAAGAAATATTTACGGATGATTCAACTATTGAAGAACCAAAAAGTGAGAACGGATCATGTTTTTTTGGAGGGAAAAAAGAGATAACTCATCATCCCGAATTTATCAAAATCCTAGAACATCCGAATAGCTTTGATTTCTTCGCAAAACTTTTTGAAGAGCCTGCGAGAACCTATGATTATAAATGGGTAAGATCCGTTGGTAAAAATAATTACGGTACAGAAGCTCATATGGATGTTGTTTATATGGGGCGTGGTTCTAAAAATCTACTTACTATGTGGATTCCAGTTGGTAAGGTAACTAAAGATAATGGTCCCATGGTTGTTTTAGACAAATCACATAACCACCCAAATCTTAAAAAAATAAGAGATACTTATGGAAGAATAGATGTTGATAAAGATTTGATTAAAGGTGGATGGTTTACGAATAATTATTCTGAATTAAGCAGACTTACAAAGACAAAGTGGTTAGTTGGAGATTATGACCCAGGGGATGTGTTAATAGTTAATATTTACACCTTTCATGGTTCTTTAAGAAATAACTCTGATAAGGTACGCTTTACATGTGATGTTAGATTTCAACCTGAATCTGATTCTATTGATAATCGTTGGATTGGTGAAAATCCTATTGCGCACAGAGATTGGTGGAAAGGGGACAAAGAAGGAAAGAATATAGAAATTGAAAAAGCACGAGAATCTTGGGGTGTTTAAAATCATAAGAAATTATATCTTATTAAAATTTTAAATCTATTTTAAAGTATTGATAGAGTTGAAAATGAACTAGAGAGTTGTGGTTATTGTAATGCTCAATACCACTTTGCAGCAGAGCCATTGTTCTGATGAAACATTATTCCAAAAATCAGGGTGTCCAATCATTGATGATTGAGGTCAATCGCTGACCTTGCTCGGGAGGGGATTATTCGGTTGATTCAGAAAGTGCTAAAACTTTGGTCAGCTTGTTGAGACGTTTTGGAGAAGTGCTAGAGTATAACTCAATTCTGAAATTTGTAGGTCAAATTGGGATAGAAATTCTCACCAATTTGTTAAGTGTATGGTTAGGTAAATCGAAATCTGGGAAAAGATCAGAAAAGTAAGGTGATGGTCTCAAATGACATCCCAAGGTCAGGCAGCATTGATCGAGGCTGAAGAGGTGAGGGCAAGAAGATTGGAGATTCAGGCAGATCTTCTAGCCAGCAAGTATGGTGAGTGGATGGAGCGAGCACTGTATGCATAGGATCTTGAGACCGCCCATAAGTTTTAAATCGGCCGTGTCAGCGACTTAGGATCTTTGAGCGCCGGGCTTTGCACTGCTGGAAACAATTGAACGGGACCCGATTGATTGGGAAGGTATGCTGCGAGCAACCATCAAGGTGATAACGATTGCCAATAAGTATGATGTGTTGTTGAAAGCCTTAAAGCTAAAAGCTTAGCTTGAGCAATCTGGCAATGCAGATGGTATGTATGAAAAAGCGCTGCTGAATTTGGAGGTTTAACCTAGCTACTGACTTCTACAATAGATTGCTTCATTCAAGGCTTTCTTCAGAACTTTTAAAGCTAGCCTACCTCCAAATCAGGCTTAATCATCCTTGATTAACAACTCTCTCCAACCAAGCAAATTTTAGTTCGGTTGAGCAAGTCCTTTCACTTAATAGTTTACTTTGCATCCTCTATTTTAGCATCAGCTAACGAAAAGCCTGTGTAGTTTACACTCTTCAGTTCAGTATATTCATGCAATCCACTAATACCGAGCTCACGGCCAACACCAGAGCAACCAAAACCGCCGCGAGATACAGCTGGATGCTCCGCTAAAATACCCTCACCAGTTGAGGTGGCATACACTGCCCCAGCTCTTATTCGGTTCGCAACTCTCATAGCCCTAGCCGGATCTGATGACATAACTGTAGATGCAAGTCCAAACTTTGTAGAGTTCGCTTCTAGCACAGCTTCTGCCTCGCTAGAAAAAGATCGAACAGATAGAACTGGGCCAAAAACTTCCTTTTGCCAAACATCTGTCTCTTGCCCTACGTTAACCAAAACAGTAGGTTGAATAAAATATCCACCAGAATGCCCTACAACTTTCTCATCTGGCACTCCCCCACCGGTTAAAATTTCAACACCAGCTGCCTTGGCTTCATTCAGAAACCCCAAGATTTTTTTGTGTTGTGAATCACAAACCACAGGCTGCACTACATCTGTCTTGCCATCTTCCCAAGCTCTATCGCCACGATTTTTCTCAGTTATTGGGTTTGTGCAAAATGGAAGTTTCTCCAGCTCTTCCTTTAACCTATTGAGCAAGGGTTGTTTAAAATTATCTTGAACTATAAGTCGTGTGTGGGCTGTGCAGATTTGTCCACCGTTGGTAAGGAAACCTTTCATGGTAGTCTCAACAGCTTTATCAAGGTCTGTATCATCAAACACTACAAGAGCTGATTTTCCACCTAATTCAAGTGCGACCTGTGAAAGTTTGGGTGCGCAAGCTTCCATAACCTTGCTACCTGTGATCGAAGAGCCTGTAAAAGAGATCATTGATACTGATGGTGATAAAGTCAAAGCTACACCTGCATCACGATCACCAGTGACAATGTTAAAAACTCCAGGAGGTATACCAGCATCATGGGCAAGTTTTCCAATGAACATACATGACAGTCCGGCAATTTCGGATGGCTTAAGAATGGCACAGTTCCCCGCGATTAATGCTGGACAAACTTTACGAAACGCGACGTTGAGAGGATAATTCCAAGCTGAGATCAAGCCCACTACACCTATAGGGTCTCGCCTGTAAACAACGTTCCACTCTTCTGGAGGAAGTCCACCTTTCCCACCACCAGAATTAACTGGTAAATCTTGTTCTTCATCTAAAGCTTTCCCAAGTGAACACCAGTATTTCCCCTCGTTTGCAGCTCCACCAAGAGTCATAGCGGCTTGACGAAAAGGCTTGCCAACATCTGCCGCTTCAATTTCAGCAAGCATTTCTTTGTTGTCTTCAATTCCTTGTGCCATCTTTGCTACGATTTTTGCGCGATCAACCGCCCTCATAGCTGCCCAAGTACCTTCGGCCCAAGCACGTTCAGATGCTGAAATAGCAGCATTGATATCCTTGGCCTTGCCTCTCGGAAATTCGTGTAAAAGCTCTCCAGTTGCAGGATAATAAGTTGGAAGTTTTTCTCTTTCGATGGGTTCAACAAACTTTCCGCCTATGAAAAGTTTGTTGAAGCATTCTCTCTGGAGGTGGGATCTAACTTTATCCAAAGAATTATTTTTTGAATCCTGTTCCATAAAAATCCTCAGGTCGAAGTTTCTTCAAAACAAATCAGATTGGTTGTAAAATCTACCAAATTTACCAATTCAAAAAAATCATACTGCTAATGTTGTAAGCTCTTGTTGTGATCATCATCACTGGTTAACAATATACTTAAAATTTTAAAATGTGAATCGTTCTTACCAGCTGAATCAGCTGGATAAATATCAATTTTGACATATAAAGATTTTATGAGATCCCATTTTAACAGGATAGATGGTAAAAAATATAAATCTACATATTTTCAGTCTCATCAACGGGGAATGCTCTCAAGTGAATGGACAATGAGCAAGCAGCCTACGATATTTTTTCATTTATTCATATTAAGCAGGCTTGATCAACATCGATACTTGCGATTTCCAGAAAATGAAAATACTAAACTGAAGTTGCCGTGGGCACCTGGCAGGCGGATTTTCTCGGTTTGCCCTATGCTACTCCCAATCCGTCGCCAATTACATTTAAACCAGGCTCATTATGGGTTACTGAAGATGAACAGCCTCGCAACGAATATCTGTACCGCCTCTTTGTCGGCAGTGCTAAGGCCGGATATGGACTTGAATTTCTGAACAAGGTTGGTCGCATGCTATGGGACGGGTCGACACCGGATTGGAACCAAGGAGACAATCTTGAAGACAAGATGCGAGAGGCATCTTTGGATCTTGAGGGTATTCTAAACAGCACATCCTGGGAGGACGCAAAACAGGTTCTAGATCAAAACGCCGCTGGAATTTTGGAAGCAGGGCACTGGGGCGTGCCTTTGATGGTTTTTGAGGAAGAGCCGTTTTATGGTCAGGATAGGTTTGACCACCTTGTGTGGCGGATAAAGCGCAGAGCAGTATTTTGAGTGGCTACTCTTCTTAAGACGTAGGATCCAGGACAAACTGATTTTCCACTTTCTTCGAAGCCGACAAACGTAATGAACTACAACAAAACGCTTTCCACTCGTCATTTGCTCTCCTTCTGCTGTGGCCCTTGCTTTGATTTCTGCGACGATGTAATCTACCAACTGCTTGCTGGTTATTCGTAGTCTTCCCAATTCCAGTCCTGCCCTTCGCTGGGATCTTGATCCAATGGTTCTCTAACACTTTCTTGAGTTAGAATCAGTCCAGCTTTGTACTTAATAATAAAAACGATTGCGTAATAAATCGGATCAGAACTTTTATTCTCCTTCACGTACCTGTGCATACATAAAAAATCATTACTCTCATAAACAATGCGAAACAGGCCTAAAATGCAGTCTTCGCTGTATGTTGACAGCACTAGCTTCTCATCTTCCAAATTCACTGTGATAACAGTGGTTGGATCCTGTGCTGAGTAATCAGGATGATAAATTTCATCAAACAAAGAGAAGTCATTGTTTTTAAATATTAGTCTCATAGCCCTGTCAAATGCATCAGCTTTGGTCATTCTCACCCCTTATAATTTCTAAGCCAAGTGTTGATCATTCGTAATCTTCCCAGTTCTGTCCCTCGCTGGGGTCGGGTCGTAGTCAAGTTCCCGTCGGACCATTTGTTGAGTAATCACTTTCCCATATTTACATGTAATTGCGGTCAGGACTTCATACAAAACATCCTTATTGGCAATTCTTGAAAAGCGATGAATACATACAAATTCTTCGTTTTCATAGATCTTTTGCATAGGTCCAACAGTAAAAAGAGGTCCAGTTTCTGAAAGAATGGATTTACTCATTTCTCGGTTGATTGGTACACGCTGATTGATTGATTCGTAATCGGGGTGTAAGATCTCATCATACAATTTCAGATCACCTTTCATTGCCAACTTTGTTGCTTGATCGAATGCTTCTACTTTAGTCATTTTCGCTCCTCATGCGGGTATCCGTCATTTGATTCCTGGGATGGTTTAGAACATCAACTATTTGCAATACCCTCCAAAATCTACCCCCCCTCCCCCGACACCCTCCGAGCTTGTCCGATTGGCTGACATACTTGGAAGCACAAACACGCTGCTTCCATCAACCAGTCCCAAAGAGGCACTATGCAGTTTGGACAAACTGATAAAACCAACCTAATTATTGGACTCTGGACAATTTGCATCGTTGGAGTCTGTGTTTCATTAGCAGTCCTATAAACAGTGATGCAATTGCCGGCTGTTCAGTAACCAGTGTTTCGAATCTGAATCCAGTAACAACTTGAAGAATCTAGCCTTGGAGACCAGTTTTTAAATACAATTGTTCGTGAAGTACATGAGTTTTTATCTGCCTACAGAAATTTGGATGAAATTTTAGAACATACCCAGAAGGCAGAATGTGTTGGTAGGTGAAGATCAATCGGGCTATTGCCAGTGCAGGTGAGTATATTGAGCGAGTGCGATAGATGAAGCGTCAGCAATAATGCCTCACCCATTCAGGTGAGAAGATAAACCGCCCAACCAAGCAATCGGAATCAGTGTCGGGTTGAAAGAGCCGAAAACCGTATTGCTTGGGATTTTGCCATGCTCCGCTTCAAATTATGGTCTCCTGCTTAATTAGTTGTGAATGAAAGTCAAAACGGAATGCCTTAAAGACATCTCAATTACACTACACTGTGGCTTTGTTATAAGCTTCCCCCCTGATTGGGAACCAAATATATCTATATTGACTGCACTTTGATTTTATGTCCCACCCACTTTGCCTTCGCCCTAAGTAGCAAAATCACGAATGTCCACCCCAGTTTCATTGGTCGATTTAGATCCAAACTTCTTCCGCAGCTCAACACGTAGCAAGTGGTTACGAGAGCTTCGTTTAAACATTCCTTGGACAAAAGCCGACTTGGCTAGTGCTTCTGGAGTTGCGTGCAGTACCGTGGTTCGCGGGGAAAACGATCAAGTGCCTGTACCCAAGCCTGCCGTGATGGTCGTATTTCTCGCTAATGTTATTAGTGACAGTGGTGACAGTAGCGTGCAAATGATGACCTGGCCAGAGAGAGCGTAATCGCTGGTGACGCTTCCTGAGTACAAAGAAACATCCAGTTGATATTGTGGCTTTTGCGAAACTCCGCTGGCTCTTAGATGTTCCTGATCCGTTAGTGCCTACGAAAGAAGAAATGGAAAGGAAATATAAGTGGTATGCAACCAAACCTATGTTGATCACGAGCTTATTTTTGACATCCAACACTTGATCGTGATCTAAAAAGGATCGCCAAAAAAGACGATCCGATATCGAAGTGAACCTTGATAGTTAACCCAAATCTTACCCTATCGATTCTGTAATCAACCTCGAAGTCATTAGCTTTGTCTATCGCCTTTCTTTACCTTGGACAAAGATCTAATTTAGAACTGCTTGAATGTGATTCTGCATTGGCATTATGCATTAGGAGAGTCATAAGTGCGCGTATACAAGTCTAAGGGTATAGTGGTCTTCCTGGCGAGCCTAGTTTTCTAATAAGACTACCAAGCCTGAGGATGATATCTCTGATTGTGAGCGTGATCGTCGGGGTGTTGCGCAAGTAATCAAAAAAACCAGATGACATGGAGTTGTCTGTATTTAGCTTCGAAAACTCTGGGACATTTGAGATCCCGCATGACTAAAAAATGAGACAAGGATCAAAAATACAAATATCACAGTTTTTACAGAGGTTATTATTGGTAGAAGGCAAGACATGAATGAGGTGGTGGTAGTAAGTAGGGCAGCCAACAAGGATACTTGTTCTTCGTATGTCGAGCCAAGGATTTTTTTCAAGTGGCGTTTAAAAGAACCGACCCTTAGTAATAGTAAGTATTTATTAAAATGCTTATGTACACTTCACTCCAGTTAATGATTCACATAAAACTAAATTCAATCATGATCTTTGAGAATTGTTATTTGAGGTGCAAAATTTCATAGATTTTGTTTTGTTCATATGATGATAAATGGGTTTTCGATACTGCCTTCTCGATGCATGCTGTTTAATACAAGGTTATTATTACATTGATCTAATCATTATACATGACAGATATGGTTTTTTTTATAGTATTTTTTTTGAATAAATCTAAGGTTTGACAGGGAATATATGAAATATATTTTATGATTTTTTTCACGCCCCTCATTATGTTGACCACACCCTTGGAAACACTGAGTCGAGAACTTGTTTTCTCGGGTGGACCAGACGGGGGGACATTCAAATACTTCGCAAGAGGCATCACTGATTATTCAAATGCAAAGTTGAACATTACAATAAGATCGGAACCTTCAGCAGGTTCTGTTGAAAACATGAAGAAAGTGAACAACCGAGAGGCCGATCTTAGAATCACCTACTCTGGTGACCTTTATCTTGGAAGGAATGGATTTCTAGTAGGTAAGAGAAGCAGGCAATATCGAAATGTCTATGCCCTGTCTTACTTGTATGGTGCGCCAGCACATCTTGTCGTACTGAAGAGTTCTGGCATCAACTCAATTTTTGACTTAGCTTTCGGAAAAAGGATCGCTATCGGCAAGTTGGGCTCCGGTTCTGCCACTGCAGCACAAAGACTCTTTGATGGATTGAAGATCTGGAGCAAAATCCAGCCTAGATATATAGGATTCAATGAAGGTGCTGAGGCATTAATGGCAAAACAAGTTGATGCACTTTGGGTCTTTGCGGGGTTCCCAAATTCTGCAGTAACACGTGTTGCATCAATGGGAGTGATCAAGCTTCTTCCTATCCATAGAGATGTTGAAGAAAAAAGTGATTTCTTTGCTGATCACCCTTTCTACTCAAAAGTGATCATTCCATCAGGAACTTATCATGGGGTAGATTATGATGTCGTCACTTATCAAGACTCAACTCTCTTAACAGCAGGCAGAAACGTTTCAGTTGATGCTGTTGAAAAAATATTGGAAACAATCTACACAACTGATGGCTTGGCTTACTTGGTTAGGGTTAAATCAACGGCAAAGGATATGAGTATTGATTCCAGTTTGACAGGAATCGTGACTCCACTTCACCGAGGTGCAATGAAATTCTGGAAATCAAAAGGCAAAACATTGAATTCACAGCAGACCAAATGAATGCAGGAAAAGCTTTGACTATCTCATTCATCAGTTACTATGCCTCGAAACGGTTTTTACCCCTATTTACATCACCTTGACGTTCTCCGTTACTTCCTAGATATCATTGGCTTGGTTTATTCATCGGCTTGGTTTATTCATCTCATAAGTAATGTTAAAAGGAGTCTATTTTCATATAATAGATAGTAGTTATACACATCAAAAAAAATCATTTAGTGGGAAACGAATAAACACTAAAAGCACATATAGCTTATCTGATACTGCCCTACATTTCACGAGGTATTCTTTGAGGAAAAGCCAATAATTTTATATTCCTCAAAGGTAGAATTTGAAAATCCTCAAACTTGCATTGAAGAAAAGTGTTTCCCCAGTATTAATCAGGTGCAATTATAGTTAAAGCTAAACGATCTATTTCATGTCTCTGTCTAATCAAATTGTTGATGCGTTGTTAGACAAAAGCCAATGAGTCAAAATTCATCTACACTAGTTCTGATTTGCGAATAGTAAGTCTTCGTATTCTTTTCCCAGTTGCTGCGAATACAGCATTGGCAACGAAAGGTCCAACAACTGGAGTAACAATCTCTCCAATTCTCCCTTGTTTAGCATTACTTGGGACTAGGTGAACATTAATTAATTACAGTCTTTTATAACGCTTTTAAATCAGAAATTTTCCTCGTAGGAGAGAAAAGATGGCAATTACTTGTCTGAGTTACTTAGGTGTAAATTCGGAGCATTCTGAAGATTGGTTAGATTTTGCAACTAAAATTTTGGGAATGCAAGTAACTGAAAAATGTAAAAATAGTTATAGCTTTCGTATGGATAATCAAAAACAACGACTATCAGTAAATTATGAAAAAGATTCTTACAAATTTTTCATTGGTTTAGAGGTTGATTCTCTGAACGATTTGGAAAGTTATGCTGAACGATTAGAAAGAGCAGGCGTTTTAGTATACCAAGGTGGCCCAAACATTGCCAGCAGGCGATTTGTTGAATCTCTCATATACTTCCACGATCCACAAAATAATAGAATTGAGTTAGTTTATAAGCCTATGCTAGATGAAACTACATTTGTTCCTGGAAGGCCAATTTTGGGATTTAAAACTGATGTATTAGGTATGGGTCATGTGGTTCTCCAAACTGATAATTTAGCAGTGTTATTGCCCTTTTATCGAGATCTACTCGGGTTTTGCGTCAGCGATTTTACCCTTACTCCCGTTACTGCATATTTCCTACATATTAACAATCGCCACCATAGTTTTGCATTAATCAATACAGGCAAAACGGGCTTACATCACTTTATGGTTGAATATAATCATTTAGACGACGTCGGCCAGGGGTATGATCTCCTAGAGTGTAAGGAGAACTCAATAGCCTACACGCTTGGCAGGCATACCAATGATTATATGACATCATTCTACACTTATTCCCCATCAGGGTTTTTAGTTGAAGTAGGTTGGGGTGGACGAATTATTGATCCAAGGAATTGGGTTCCAAAAGAAATGGATATCGGTCCCAGTTTCTGGGGTCATGAACGGTTACATTTACCCGATGAATTGAGAAGAAAATTCCGCAAAAAACGCTTAGAAACTGCTGCTATAGGTATGAAGTCCCCTCCAATAATTAATTGCCCTTGGTTGTATTCATAAATCATAAAATACTTGGACGATTTTTCTAATCGTTTTTATCATAAAGTCTTATTCAGTTTGAATATTTTATTGTGCAAAAAAAGTGTTTGATTACGATATTGTAATAGTTGGATTTGGTCCGACTGGTAGTACATTAGCAAATCTGCTGGCTTTGAGTAACATTTCTACTTGTATTATTGAGCGAGAAGACTCTCTTTACAATTTACCAAGAGCAGTACATTTCGATGATGAAGTTATGAGAGTCTTTCAAACTATTGGTATTGCAAACACTTTGCGAAAATACCTAATTATAAATCGTGGAACAAAATTTATTGATAAAAACGGTCAGATTCTATTAGATTGGCCTAGACCCAGAAGTAATACAATAAATGGTTGGAATGCTAGCTACAGGTTTCATCAGCCTGATCTCGAGCGAATTTTACGTCGAAGAGTAAGAAATAAAAAATTTATTGATGTTTTTGAAAATGCAGAATTACAGAATATTACTGATCAAGGTTCTAATGTTAAAACTACATTTAAAAATCTGAAAAATAGAAACTTGAAAACCGTAATTTCAAAATATGTAGTGGGTTGTGACGGAGCTCGTTCTTTGACAAGAGAATTAATGAATGTTTCCATGGAGAGCCTTGGCTTCAAGCAAACATGGATAGTCATTGATATGATCCTGAACTTACAAGAGAGGTCTCTGCCCGATCGTACAATTCAATATTGTAATTTAGAAAGGCCGATGACTTACTGTAGAAATGTTGGGAGGAGGAGGCGCTGGGAATTTGCAGTTCTACCAGGGGAAAATCCACAAGATTTTCTTCTTCCTCAGGCAATTTGGTCTTACTTGGAAAGGTGGATTAGTCCAACTGAGGCAAATTTAGAGAGACAAGCTGTATATACATTTAAATCAGAAATAGCAGAAACATGGAGAAAAGGGCGCTTGTTGTTAGCTGGGGACTCTGCCCACTTGATGCCCCCTTTCATGGGGCAGGGAATGTGTGCAGGAATTCGGGATGTTTCTAATTTGGCGTGGAAACTGTCATTTTGTGTCTGGAATGGTCACAGTGAAGAATTGCTTGAATCCTATCAAAGTGAGAGGTATTCAAATGTAATTGAGTACATAAAAACTTCGAATTACATGGGTGATTTCGTCAATACTTTGGAAAGCTTTCAAGTGTCAAATACTGTTTTCAAGAAAAAGGATGGCACTGCAGAGATGAAATCAATAGAGCCGAAACTTGGTTTTGGACTGGGTGATTTACAAGACCCTTTAAGGGGTAAGAAATTTCCAAATATCAATTTAGTAGATGGCTCTTCCTTCGACCAATATTTTGCAGTAAGACCTATAATTTTAACAAATATAAGCATCGAAAAATCTGAGGCTGATTTTGGAAATTCAGTGATCTTTACGAAAGAAAAATCTGACCTTGATTCAATATTAAAAAAGTATGCAGTAAACGCTCTCCTTATTCGTCCAGACAGATATATTATGGCTAGTCTACCAATAAATAGAAGTGATGATGAAAAACTATTTTCAGATAAAGAATATGATTTATTGAAATTTATTAATGCTAAAAAAATTTTGTTAGCATAATATCATATCCAAAAAAAATCTTTTGGGTGAAAATTAGTATTTATTCAATACAATTTACTATGCAGACTGTCGATTTTAGATTTAAATACTCACTTGACGTTTTTATATCAAATGCGATACCAAGAGTGGCAAATCATTAACTTTCCCAATGAGTGCTAAGTTACACTCTATTTTGCAGCAGCAAGGGTATTGCTGGTTAGTAGCCAAGAAGCTATGCGAACTGGTACCTTTGTCTTCCACACACTCCAGCAGGTGGTCAAAGAAAGCTACATTCCTACATTTGACACTGCCGTCGGATACGTAACCATGCAGGAATTCCTGAAGATTGCCGGTCAAACTATTGCCTACGCGACACGGTGGCTTCTAGGTTGCTATCTTCTGGAGCAACACTTGATAAAATGGCCTATCAACTGGGGCACTCCCCGATCCCCCGATGACTAGACGGTGTGCCCGATTCCTAGAGTCTGCTCAACGAGGAATTGTTGATCAAACCCAGAGAGTGATTTATGAAAGGTTGAAATGAAGACTTTTCAATATCTTTC
The DNA here is from genome assembly GCA_000224765.2 of SAR324 cluster bacterium JCVI-SC AAA005. Taxonomy (GTDB): domain Bacteria; phylum SAR324; class SAR324; order SAR324; family NAC60-12; genus JCVI-SCAAA005. The sequence goes on from AGAU01000032.1 coordinate 13,935, forward strand.
TTGAATCGTTCGAATCAATGGCAATAAAATTAATCCTCTGCTTCGACAAAAAAGAAACTCCCGTTAGTTTGGAATTTCAAAAGCTAAATCATTGATTTCTCAGACAGCAAAAAACTTCCATATCAGATGGAATATGTTTTGAGAGCGTCAATATTCAATTCGACCCCCAAGCCAGGTTTTTCAGGTAATTTCACTATTCCATCCTTCATTTCGAGTGGTTCACTGACTAAATCTCTACGCAAAGCTGAGTCACATAATTCGCTTGGTAAATACTCAATGTAAGGGCAGTTCGGTATAGCTGCCGCCATGTGTGCAGATGCGGCAATGCCTATGCCTGTCTTCCAACAATGCGGCACGATTAATCGGCCTCGATCTTGTGCCATATGGCACACCCTCATTGCTTCAGTCAATCCTCCAACACGTCCTACATCTGGTTGCGCGACCTGCACCTGACCACGATCCAACAGTTCTAGAAACTCAAAACGGGTATTTTGCCATTCACCTGCAGCTATGCGCATCGGTGCTTCGCGGGATAGTGTAGCATACCCATCCAAATCATCGATTTGCAGAGGAGTCTCGAGAAAAAATAGATCCAAGTCATCCCATTTATTAACAGTACGTAGACAAGTATGAACATCGGACCATCGATACTGCACGTCAACCATCATCGCAAAGTCTGGTCCTACAGTCTCTCGACAAGCACGAACAATTTCGGTCATCTGTTCATCGCTGCCTTGTAAACCAGAATGGTTGTAGGGCCCAGCAAGAGTACATTCTATTTTTGCAGCTTTAAAACCGTACTCTTGAGCGCGTTTTGCCCAAGATACTAAAGAATCGCCATATTGCTCTACTGAATTACCCTCGGGCTGCAAAGAAGCATAAGGTATTATGTAGTCACGCATCGCGCCACCCAAAAGTTTGTAGCACGGTAGACCCGATGCTTTGCCCTTAATATCCCAGAGTGCCATATCAATTGCCCCAATGGCACAGATGACTGCTCCTCGTCTACCACTCATTGCGGTAAGGGTATATAATTTTTCCCAGAGCGCGCTTGTATCGAAGGGATCCTCTCCGATTAACAGATTTTTCATTCCCTGGGCCATTGTATGGCTTCCAGGTGCCTCAATTGCTGCTTTGACAAGCCAGGGTCCTGTATCAGTTTCCCCAATTCCAGTGATTCCTTCGTCTGTGTGTACTAATACCACTACATCGTCTTGCGAGGAGGAAGTTGCATCCTCTTTGAGATCAGGTACAACAACGATATGGCATTCAATATCAGTAATTTTCATGCTTCAGAATTTTATTAGAGTTCTAAATTTTAGAATGAAAGTGACATCTTCCGGGTACAATGTTTTTTGACTTTGGGCACGAGACTAACTCTAATTTTAGTTTCAACTCAAGAATAGGAACACAAACATGATTTAGACAAAGTGGTCATAAAGACTACACTCGCTCACTAATCCTTTCCAGCTACTAGACAAATCAGAAAGTGTCCAATAACTTTATTTGATATCAGTTCCTTGCAGTTCTCACTAAGATGGATACGACTCTCCAAGGAATGTTTGGATGGCTTTGATAGGCGTCATTCTCATCTAGAATATGAGTAACAATCGGTTGCTACTAAAATAGTCCAAGAGGTTCCCATGCGAAAGAATCCGGACACTTGCAAATATCTTGAACTTCCCCATTCCAGAGTATACCAGCGCCATCGTTTTGAAGAAATCCAACCTGGACGCACCTTTGTAGACCGACATTATTATCGGGTATTGGTGGAAGCGATGGTGGGTTATGCAGATTAGATAGTTTAAAGAAGCGTTTCAGCAAACTAAGAGATCTCTCTGGCATCCCAAAAGAATTCAGGCCGAATTACTGCCTGAGAGACACGGTCGTCTTAATGATGTTGTCCAATGGGGCAACATTAGCTGAAGTTGCCCACCAGTTGTGACATGCCCTGGGCTCACCAATGACCCGGCGTTACGCCAAGTTTATTCTAGCAGCCCAACAAGGCATCGCCAACAAAGCACAGGAGGCGATGAGTTCATTGTTGGAGCCACAAGAGGAGACATTTGTGGAGACTAGCCGGGCTTCCCTCTTACAGGGTTGAACAGATGTTTAAACCCAACTAACCATACGACCAGCAAACGTCCTACAGTTCTTACAAAAAGGTATTTCAGAAAGGTACTGATGAAAATCATCCTTCGTTGATGTGACTCGAACACGTGGGGATATAGTCCGCACGACAAATACCGCTATGGCCTAAATTTAAGATGGACGGGAGTACGCTAAAATAAGCTTGGAGATCAATTTTCGGAATTTACCGTGTAATCTCTGGTAGTTGAATTATTTCAGCGGTATTCATTCAACATCTCTTCCATACACACATTAAGATGACTGCTTTACGTATCAAAAGGCGCCCCTTGGGTGGGATGAGGACATTGACTTTCAGGTCATTAATGGACCTCAAAGTGAGAGTTGAAAAGTGTTTAGACTGAAACTCATAACACAATATTGAGCACCAGTTGCTTGGCACCCATCGCCGTAAATGGAGACCACAGTGGTTAAATACTTAGGTCAAGCAGGTTGTGGTTGCTTAAAGATGCCCTAACTGCTTCTGACCAAACCACCTGATCATTTAAACCTGATAATGGTTTGTAGTCGTAAGATGTTTCATGAGGGTAATGCTGCCTTCGCGCATCAATGGCGTAACCAATCATCCGTGACCTCTCCAGGATACGAGCCTCATCATAAACTGCATTCTCATTATGCAGGCCAGCCTCAACGTTGAGTATCGAAGAACGCCGGTTGAACCCAAAAGTCAAAGACACACGTTCCTTGTTGCTATTGTTGGCAAAAGAGCCATGTAGTAATTGACGATTATGCATGACTACATCACCCGGACCACACAGGTAAGGTACGGCACCCATGATACGGTCGCTGCCTGCCTCATCTACCAGTTGCTTGATGTCGATCTTGCCTTGGATATGGCTGCAGGGTAACATCCAAGGCCATTTTCCCCTGAACACCCATGTAATTGTACCTGAAAGGTCATACCATGTATATCCTGATCCCATTGGGCATGATCCCAATGAGTCACACCGTCCTGATGCCACGCAGTAGCTGAACCAATGCCCGCTTCCTTTATCCATAATGCCTCATTAAACGGTACAAAATCATCGCTAAAAATCGCCTCTGCAATTGCCAATAGATGAGGGTGGCCCGTAATTCGGAGCAGAGCATCTGAATACCGCAAAGGCCCCATAATCATATAAACAATCTCATCCGGCAGTGATTCATCAGCCAGTGGCTCGGACATCCTTACACTATAGCGGCCACCACTATGCTGGGTACCACCAAGTGGATCACTTAGAGGCCTAGCCCAAAAAAGGGCTGGCCCCTTAGAATTAACACCCAGGGCTGGCCTTCCATAAAGATCAAGTTTGGCATCACTTGTTATCGGGTAATTGGCCTTCATCGTATCAAAATCGTCCTGCCAATCCTGCAAATCCTTCTTGCTAAGAAAATTTTCCAGAACGTAAAACCCA
>AGAU01000031.1 GCA_000224765.2 SAR324 cluster bacterium JCVI-SC AAA005
GGGGGGGGTGTTTGGTGTAGTTTCTGACAGCTCGACTCTTATAAATGGACTACCGTGACTTCAACGGGCTGTTTTGTAGAGGGCCTAGTTGGGATCGAGACAATAGGCATGACGATGCGCTTTGGCGGTTTTACAGCGCTTGATAACGTATCAATACAAGTTGCGCCAGGGACATTCCATGCTTTGCTGGGGGAAAACGGCGCTGGCAAGTCTACTCTGGTGAAGTGCATGATGGGCTTTTACAGAGCAACATCAGGCACGATGATGATAGATAGTCGGGAAGTACTGGTACTAAACCCAAGGGATGCTCATGCACTGGGTCTCGGGATGGTTTATCAACATTTTACTCTAGTGCCTTCATTGACAGCAGCTGAAAATCTGGTCATTAGCCGAGAGCACACACCCGCTATAATCAACTGGCGCAGAGAATTGGAGAATCTCCAAACTTTCATAAGGAGTATGCCCTTTTCTGTGCCGTTAGATAGACCTGTGCAGACACTGTCAGTGGGGGAGAAACAAAAGCTTGAAATCCTCAAACAGATCTTTCTTGGGCGCCGCTTCCTAATCCTTGATGAACCTACTTCGGTACTTACACCGAATGAAGCAGATGAGGTGCTTGGTCACGTAAAGGCGATGTGCCAGGCTGAAAAAATTACAGTTTTAATGATAACGCATAAATTCCGTGAAGTTACAGCATACGCCGACAATGTTTCGATCCTGCGCCGTGGCAAATTGGCTGGATCTGCAAAGGTAGCAGTGTTGGACCACACGGACATGGCACGGATGATGGTGGGGGACGTTAAGCTTGCCTATCCTGCATCACGCGAGAAAAAAATTGGTGATCCGTTCTCGAACTCAATAGAGTCGGTGCAAAAGACCGATTAGGGCTGAAGCAGATCTATATTGACAGTATTGTAGTAAATGCGGGTGAAATTGTTGGAATTGCTGGTATCTCTGGCAATGGACAAATGGAGTTGATGGAAATACTGACAGGGCAACGCCCTATCTCCAGTGGAGAGGTATTGGTTAAGGGAAGCGTTTACTCTGCCACGCGCAATGAAGCGCGGACCAAATGCGTACGTTATCTGCCAGAAGAGCCTCTTCAGAACGCCTGTGTGCCGCGCATGTCTGTTGCCGAAAATATTGGATTTCGAAGTTTTGATTTAAAGGGCAGTCAAGCAAGGTTTTGGTTATCTAAATATTCTATGAAAGAAAATGCAGCAAAATTGGTACAGTCCTTCAAAGTAAAGACTGCTTCGCTTGATGCTCCAATGGAGTCACTTTCAGGTGGTAATGTACAAAGGGCCGTGCTTGCGCGTGAATTATCTGATCAGGTGGACTTGATGGTAATTGCGAATCCCTGCTTTGGACTCGACTTCGCTGCAGTCGCTGAAATTCGGACACGAATAATGGCAGCGCGCAACGCTGGAACAGCGGTCCTGCTAATATCAGAAGATCTTGACGAAATCATTGAGCTGGCGGATCGAATTCTAGTCATGTTGGAGGGACGTATCACTTATGAGTGCCTAACAACTGAAGTTGATCCTGCTGAAATCGGTCACCATATGGGAGGGCATGGCTAATGGCAGAGATTGTACAAGCGCTGCCCTACCCATTTTCCTTCAACCCCCTAGAGACAGTCCTGCTGGTTATCGATATGCAGAGAGATTTCATTGAATCAGGCGGATTTGGCACTGCACTAGGTAATGATGTGACCCCATTACAATCAATCGTACCTGCGACTTTAAGACTTCTCACTCTCGTCAGAAAGACGGGTATGCCAGTGATTCACACACGCGAATGCCACAAACCTGATTTATCAGATTGCCCTCCTGCGAAGTTGAAAAGAAACTCTCTTGGTCTTCGTATTGGCGATCACGGGCCAATGGGTCGAGTGCTGATTGTAGGGGAACCGGGTGCCGAAATTCTGGATGAACTCGCCCCAATCAAAGGTGAAATAGTCTTGAACAAACCAGGGAAGGGTGCCTTCTACAATACCGACTTATCAGTAGTTCTGGACAGACTAAGAACCAAATTTATTATTATAGCCGGAGTTACCACAGAGGTTTGCGTACAGACCTCCATGCGGGAAGCAAATGATCGAGGTTTTGAGTGTCTTCTGGCAGAAGACGCGACGGAAAGCTATTTCCCAGAGTTTAAGCAAGCTACTCTTAAGATGATCCGCGCGCAGGGAGCCATAGTCGGTTGGACCGCCAAAGTTTCGGAGATTGCAGAGGCACTGAATGAATAGGTCGTTAACCCAATCTTTACATTTGATAGGATTAATCGAGGGTGGATGGAAGTCATTTGATTTTGAAGCCTTTCGCGAGGGGATAGAAATCTGCAAACTTTCTCCAAAAGAACCGGTGGTGGCATTGTTGCGCTATGAGCCGGGTGCATCCGTTCCCAAACACCAGCACAAAGGGCTTGAAACCATTCTGGTTCTTGAAGGCGAGCAGAGCGACGAACTTGGTAATTATTCTGCTGGATCGCTGGTCTTGAATCCAGAGGGCAGCATTCATTCAGTCTGGTCAAACACAGGGTGCGTTGTCTTAATACAGTGGGAAAAGCCTGTTCTGTTTTTAGGGGACTGACATTGTAAACATGAGTTGAAAATTAAGAACTAAAAACTGCCTATATCCTAGTTATTCTCTGCTATATTGGTTGTTAGCATCCTATCCATCACCCTCTGAGTTCGATCTGCAATCCCCCTTTGAGCAGATTCTAAGAATCGGGCATAGCGTCGGGTCATTGGCGAGCCGGGGGAGTGTCCTAATTGATAAGCGACTTCATCCAGCGTCGCACCTGAAGATAAAAGGCGTGAAGCCACCGTGTCTCTCAGACAATAATTCGGTCGATAGTCTTCAGGTATCCCTGCAAGATCACGCATACGGCGGAAGTGTCGGATGTAAGAATGTAATTTTCTTTGACCTCCAGCGGGTCCTGAGAAGACGAAGCTGCTTGTTCGCATGGCCTCTGAAGAACCATCCAGCAATTCCCGTTGTTGCTCCAAAATGGAATGTAACTTAGCACTCATTGGAAAGCTAAGCGATTTACCGCTCTTGGTATCCCGCTTGATATAAAAACGTTGAGCAAGATCTACATCTACCCAGAGCAGCTTTAATACTTCTGATGGGCGAGAACCACTCCAGCCTATGAACTGATGTAAGTGGGCAATGTGTCGATCATGGTAGGACTCCCAGATCTCATGAAGCTTTTGGAACTGATCATCTGTCAACACTTCAATGCGCTCAGAGTCCGGATCTGGTTTAGGAAGTTTGA
>AGAU01000030.1 GCA_000224765.2 SAR324 cluster bacterium JCVI-SC AAA005
TATTAAAGAGCTAAAAGAAAATAATTCATGGATAAAACATGGCAATAAAATCTTGGCAAATAATCTTATAGAAAGCATGGAAAAGGGATGTGAACCTCGCTCATCGCTGCATAAAGTAAAATATATTAATGAGATTGTCCAAGGTGCGTATTTGTCACACTTAACAAGTGGCAAGAGACTACCAATTCCACTAACAAATAGAAACCACCCATTATTTTAAATCATTGCGAAACTAAAACCTGCATACCAATTTTGGAAGACTGCAAGCAGGCATCAACTACCTTAGAGATGTGTAAAGCAGCATCTTCATTAAGAACACCTGTTTCAGAACCTTCGATGCACCCGATAAAATTACTGACGAGCAAAAGATCATTAAAATTTTCGATACGTAAATTTTTGTAATCACTAATCGGCTGATTTCTATAGAATTGTGCAATTTCAGGCCTAGGTTCGGCAATTACAATGCTTCCATTTTGACAAGTGATATGTAATCTAATTTCCCCAATATTTGGATGTGAATGAGCGCCGATCCTACCTATCGCAACACTTCCCAATATTCCACCAACCGACTCAAACGAAAGAGCTGCCAAGTCTTCAACCCCATTGTCAAAATTTACTTGATGAAAGTGCGTGAGGCTTGAGCAAAAGACAGATTTGACTGAATCATTAGTAATAAAATGAAAATAACCTAGAGGATAGCAGCCTTCAATCATTAGTTCACCCATAGGTTCGTTGCCAACACCCCCATCGGAACCGTCAGCATGAGCTTCAATTTGACGAGAAAGCCAATCAATTTTTTCACCTGATTGATTACTGGAAGATTTGGGGGGACCCGAATCTTTAGAGAAAAAGAAGTCAACGTGGAAAGAGTTTATAGGTCCTAAATTCCTGTCAGTTAAAATTTGCTTAGTCTTCAGTAAAGCAGGTAAATAATTTCTGTTCCAAAGCATATACTTTACTTTATTAGTTTTAACACTATGAAAAAGACGTTCGCATTCAGAAAGTCGATTAGACATTGGTTTGTCAGAAATTATGCTTAAACCAAAATTGGCGGCACGAACAGCGAGATCGCAATGCCTTTCGGCTTCAGAACAAATCACAACAAAATCAGCACCATAATCTTGGAAAGCTTTCTCGACATCCATGATGTATGGAATGTTATGACGCTGAGCAAATTCTAAATTCCTTTCATGAACCCAAGAGGGATTATCAGCGTCATCCGCAACAGCAACTAATTTTGTACGAGGATGGGCTTCAATGGCCAAACCAATGTAATCGTGTTTTACCATGCTCAGAACAATGCAGTTGTAGAATTTTTCAGTAGACATTAATGGGACTCAAAGTTAATTCTTTGGCTAAAAAAGACTTTTCAAGATTAGGTAAATTGATCAGGGGGATGATCCTTGAACCCATGTTATTTGGGAAAAGAGATAAATCGTTAAAAACATCGAGAAGATCATACTCGTTAAAAGGAGATTGAACTTCAAAATTTGAACCGTAATTAGTTGATACTAAATGCATATTTTGGTGATCGTCAGCATAAATTGCTCCATCGCTACCGACAATTGTTAGTGAAAAATAATTACTGTATTGAGAATCTGAAACGAAGTTGCTTATCAGGGAAGTTGAATGATCTTCGTGTAGGCAATGAATCTGGAGAAAATTTTTTTCTATTTTAGATTTCATTACTAAAAAGGATCGCGCTTTCGAAATTGAAATTGAATTTGCAATATCAATCAATCTATAAATGTTGGATTCAGAAACTACTGAAGAACAATAACTTTTGTTCATCCATATATGCAAACGATTGATACCACAATGCCCGAAATTACCGGTCCTTAAAAGATCTAAGGTATTTTTGAGATAACAGGTGTAACGCCATTCAAGATAAACATGGATGTTATTTTTGATTTCATCATTAAGACCAAGTAGAACATCCTTTTGTTTATCGTAAATAGAGAAGGGTATAAAAATCAGTGAAAAATTTCCAAGTAAGTAAGAATCACTAAAAACAGGTTCGCGAATTACATCATCTAGGAAAAGTACTTCAGATTTAAAATTTGGTAAATCTTTCTTGATTGAATTCAAGCTTTGAATAAAATAGATTTGGCCAAATTTATTCGGATGGTATAGAGGTAATATTTTGGAAATATTCTGAAAATTTTTTCTGGAAGATAAAATGTAAAAATTATGCATAAAACAGCCAAATTAGTGTCGAACAGCTAAGTATCTGAAAAAAATTTACGAAAAAGTAATTAGCCATTTCTAAACAATATTTAATAAAATTTAAATTGGAAAGAAAAAAATTCAATAAAAATAAATTCTTTTATTTAAGTCTACATTGAACCTACACCAAATATTTTCTATTTATTTTGGAATTCTTTGCATATTTTTTTGAAATACTAAGATCCTTACTCGTAAATTATAATTAATTTACTAAAGATTCTTAACAATCAGATCTAAGACAAGATTCATCTTGTAACAACTAGTTAAAAGTAAAGAATTTGATGATACAAAAAAA
>AGAU01000029.1 GCA_000224765.2 SAR324 cluster bacterium JCVI-SC AAA005
TTCCCCCCAGTAGATATACTGCCAATTGCATGATGATATACATATTGAAAATATCCGCTCCACCAGTTACCCCAACTAATTGATATAGCGATTCAAATGCAACATGGCCAATTCCAATTCCACCAGGTGCAAGTGGAATAGCAGTGGATATAAGTCCAATTGGCATAAGAAATAATTGAGTTCCCAGGCCTATTTCAGTAGCAGTTACCAAGAGGGCAATTTCCAAAAATAAGAACGCCACCAGGCAATGAATGAGAACTGCTATCAGCAATGTTGAAAGCAATATTGGCTTCTGATTTTGGTAGCTTTTGAAAGAGAGATAAATTTTAGTTGTAAACTTTTTAGCGGGGAGTCTTTCGAAAACTTCTAGGAAGGGGTCTTTACCATTATGAAATGGCCAGATGACCAAGCTGTAAAAGCAAGTTGTAGCGAAAAAGGATAAACAGATCATCCAGATCAAACCATGCAGTCGTGGATTTTCGAGAAAGATAGATAAGTTTGCAATTAGGGAAAAAAAAGAGATAACAATCAGGCCGAATAAACCTACGAATCGATCGATCAGAACAGTCATGAAAGCATTGGTTCGGCTTTCTTCAGCATTGGTCTTTATTATGTAATAGCCTTTTACAAAGTCACCGGTGACAGCTCCGGGGAGAGTGCTGTTGAAGAAGTTACCTATCCAAGTAAGAAGAAAAGTTCTGCGGGGAGAAATTTGAAGACCCAGCGCTCTTAGCAGTAGCCACCAACGTAAAGCTGCTAACGGGATCACTAACACAATAAGAACAAAAAGAATCAACATTAACAAATCGGGTGAATCTTTCAGTAAAAATAGTCGCTCTAAGTTTAGACGATCACTACTTATCAAGTAATGCAGAATTCCAATTACAAGAGCCAATTTCCCACTTATCAGAAGGAACTTTTTCATCAGTTGGTATTTGATAGAGTCAATTGATTCAGCCACTTATCTCTATCTTCTTTTGGGAACCGAGCAAGCTCTTCAACTTTCTTGTGAAAATCCCCCCAATTGCGTTCTGCACGCCTAAACAACTCCTCAAAAGCAGATACAAAATTATTATAGCGCTTGACACCCAATAAATGTGAATTGTTCAAATCTTGAGCAAACCATCGACTGTAATTCAAGAACTGAAATTGGGTTTGGTTTTGTTGATAACGCTGTTTCAATCTTTCAAAAATCAATTGTTTCCGCAGTCTTTTCCTATCTTCGTCTAATGAAGTTGAATAGAGGTCGTTTAATTCTTTTATAGTTTCATCAATCCAACTTCGAAACAACAAACGGTCCTCATAGTTTAGCTGAATTTTTTCCATTTTATACCCCAGATTACTTGCTCTAAGGTACTGCAATGTACCTTCCTGTTCTACAAAGGTGGCGTAGGATTCATTGAAAGATGTATCACCAGCGACATAAACAACTTGATGGGCCATCTCGTGTATGAGGGTTGCGATAAGCTCCCTGTCAGAACGCTGAAGAAAAGTACTTAGTACTGGATCTGCAAAATAATCGGGTAACCAGCTCTGATTCAGATAACCCAATGTAGAATAAGCACTTGCGTAAGACAGAGATACGTCAAAACCGCTCTTTCTCAACTCATTTGCCAACTGTTCAGCATCTGCAATATCGAAATATCCACGATAGCTTTGGCAGCCAATAATAGCATAGCACCACTGTTTTGGGTTTAGGGAAAAGGGTGGCGCTGCAGAGACGAGGACACTTACATAGGAATTTGGTAACTCTACGTAACTTTTGTAGCCGTTGCCGGAGGGCAGATTTAATTCTTTGGAAGCGAAGTGGCGAACTTTAGAAAGAAGCTGAAATTTTTTTCTGAGCACCGGGTCAGTCGTATTATCTAATAGCAGATCCTGGATTTTCTGCTTACGCTGGAGCAGATCTATGTGACCTTGTGTCGCTTGCCAATAATAGCTCGGGTCACATCCAGCCAGTAGTGGGCAAAAAGCGAGTATTAGCAGGATTTTCATGTAAAGGGAAGGATTCAGATGTCGATTGCAGTCTCCTCTTCACTTAAAGGCATATAAAGAATGCGGTTGCAGTGAGGGCAGTTTCGATATAAATCCGGTTCGGTGAGAAACTCGTTTACAAATTGAGGTTGAAGTCGAATGTTACATCCCCCACAGGTTTTATCCAAAACTGGTGTAATTGGTCGATGTAGTCCGTTTTGCTGGCAACGTTTGTAGAATTGCTGAATTGGCCTTGGTGCACTTTCAAAAGATTTTTGGAAGTGATTTTCCAATTCTTGTATCGCCAGAATAGTTTGCTTTTGAGCTAGAACTGTTTGTTCTAGTGCTTTTTCAGCTTCCTCTTTCCCTTTTTCCAATTCAGCTTCCTGTTCAGTCAGCTTAGGATCTAAATCTTCTAATTTAATCGCAACTTCTAGCAAGTTTTCTTCTAAAATTGAGCGATGCTTGCGAGATAATTCTAGTTGTTTTTTGCTGGCTTCAAACTCTTTTTCATTCCGGATTCTTGGAACATGCTGTTCGAGTTTTTCGATTAGAATGCGTTGTTCTTCAAGTTCATTCTCCATTTGCTGCTGTTGGCTGATCAATGTTGTTTTCTCTGACTGAAGGTTTTGAAAAGCCATTTTGATAGGAACGACTAACTCATGTACGTCAGCAATTTCTTTTTCGAAGCGTCTCAACTGTTGTTTAAGAGCGAGACCCTGCTGTTCGGTTTCAGCAATGGTGATGAGAGTAGAGCGAAGATGCTGAGACATCGTAGACTCCTTTGTAAGAGGCAATCTGGCTTCCTGCCTGAGTGCGGAAGGAGGCGGACGGGTAATGTTGCGTTTGAAGATCTCAAAAAAGAGAGAAAAGTTCAACACACGTAGTGCTGATTCTTCGAAAGCTTTAGAATTTTATTTTTTTTCTCTAAATAGTAACTTTTGAAATATTTGTTCCATTATATTTAAAAGTTAGCTTGTCAGCTTTGAGGCCGATTGTTACATCCCCCCC
>AGAU01000028.1 GCA_000224765.2 SAR324 cluster bacterium JCVI-SC AAA005
TGAGGGATCTTCAAAAGAAAAAGAAGGCGTTAGTTAATTTAATTCAGGTTGAATGACTAAATTTAAGTTCACTTCCATTTCTTTTAACCTTGCGATTATGGGAATTAAAACCCCGTAAGCTACGTTTTCATCAGCTTCAACGTCAGCAAACCAAGGCCCACTTCCTTGCTTCCAGGCCCCAACTTTTGTCTGGAAGCCTTCCACCCAATCTTTCCGATTTAAATCTCCAATTTTACTGTCGCCAACAAAAATCTCTTTGTCAGAGTTGATTACAACACGGAGGGGATCTAATTCCTGAGCTTGATCATCTTTATAGCTATCTTTGGGAAGTTCGATTTGAATTGCTTGATTTATTATAGGTGCAGTCACCATAAAAATTACCAATAGTACTAACAAGACATCCACGAATGGAGTCATGTTGATATCACTGATAGATTCATTTTCCTGACTGTGCCAGCTGCTCATAAAGAACCCATTCAATTCGGTTGGTCAGTTCAAGAGTAAAATCTCTCATTTGACTACTCAGGTTTCTAGCTCTATTTCGATAATGGTTGAACGCCATCAACGCTGGTATTGCTGCAAGAAGACCAGCTGCGGTCGCAATGAGCGCTTCCGATATACCAGGAGCAACAGCTGCAAGGCTCGTGATGCCTGAAATTCCAATACCCTGAAAGGCATCTATCACACCAAGAACAGTACCAAATAGACCTATGTAAGGGGAGGCGCCCGAAACAGAAGCTAGTATATTTAAACGATGTTCAGAGTAAGAATAGCGTTCGTTGTAGGAGCGTTCCATCACTCTCTGAAGGCGTTCGTTAAGCAACCCTACCGTTGCTTCGCTATGTTGGGAACTTGGTTTTTGCAGGCGACGATATGTCTGATTGATCTCTTGGTAAGCTTTACGGAAAATATATGCTAGGGAGGACTGAGGGAATGATTCAATTTGTTTATAGGTTTGATCAAGGGAAGATTCTCTAAAAAGAAGAAGAAAATTCTGATCATCTTTCTGAAACCTGTAGAACTGTAATCCTTTTAAAATAATTACAGCCCATGAAAGGGAAGATAAAAGGAGGAGTGACACCAGCACTAGCTGTCCAATGAGCGTACCCTCAAGGACTACTTGTAAAAGGCTTTGCCCATCAGTTAACCGAGCCAGTACTGAATTCATTCAAAGAGCCTAGTAAGTCTTAGAGTCTTGTGAATACAACGCGTCGATTAAGACTCCATGATTCTTCGGTTTTTCCCGTTTGAGCAGGCCGTTCTTCACCAAAACTTACAATGGTGAATCTGTTGGGATCCGCGCCGAGTCTATCAATCATGTAACTCAGAACAGCTCTCGCTCTTCTTTCACCCAACGCGAGATTGTATTCGTTGGTACCACGTTCATCGCAATGTCCTTCCAACTGTATTTTGATGCCAGGATTTTGCTGTAACCAGCGAAAATTGTCTCTGAGTTGAGTTTCAAACTCTGATCTAATCGAACTTTGATCAAAATCAAAGTAGACAACGTTTAGATCTTGAATTCTGTTTGACTCAGTTTCGGCAGGTGCTGGTAGAAGTTCGTATCTACGGGTTTCAGGAGCCGCTTTATCGCCGCCTGGTTGCATGTCGCCCCGCATCGAAACCACTTGCTCTTCAAGCTGATTAATTTCTTCCTCAGCCTCAGCAAGTAGTTCTTTAGCTCGGTCATACTCTAGCTGAGCAGCAGCAAGCTCTCTTTCAGCAGCTGCACGTTCTTCCGGTGTTTGAGCATTTTTCAGCCTCTCTTCAGCTTTCCGTAGCCTCGCTTCTGCAATGGCTGCTCTCCGTCGAGCTTCCTCTGCTTTGTCGGCTATTATTTCTGATTGTTCTTGAAGTCTCTCTGTCTCCGCCATCCTGTCAGCTGAAGCCTGCTCAACCATGATTTGGGTTTCTTCTGCCAATGCTCTGGCTTCCTCGACAGCTGCTTGAGCATCTTCGGTAAGAGATCTTTTCAATTTCTCTTGCGCAGCGACAGCGTCTTGCTCTGCCTTAGTAAGAGCCTCCTCAGCTTGTCTAATTGCATCTTCGGCGGCAGTCAATGATCGCTTGGCTTCTTGACGTTCAACCCTGTTAGTAGCAGAATTGATTTTGGCTTCTGCTACTTCTACTTTTTCTTGAGCTCTCTGCACAATTTCAGCAGTAGCTTCATCTGCACCAATTGAACGAGCCCGTTCAGTTGCGTCATCAACCTTTTTAGCAATCTCTTCAGCAGCAGCAGCGTTTTGTTGAATTTCTAGGAGTTCTTCCTCAGTTAGTTCTGCACTAGGTGGACGCGGGTCGAGTTCTTCGGTGCACCCTGCACCTAATAACATTCCCGCCAGCACGGCAGCGGCCAGTTTCTGTTTCCATACCTTCATAGTGCGTACTCCGCAGTGTTGAGTGAGGTTTTTATGAATTATTCTGTTCGAGAGCGATCTCACCTCAGTTAGACCTATTCCATGGCCAAACCCTGCAATCAGCAGGGCCACCAGTTTCAAAGCAGCAATTTCAGGGCCACTTTCTGAGGAAACCGTTTATATTTCAGAATTTCTATTTAAAATTGAAAAGCAAAGATTGACAGAAAACAGTGCTTCTCAAAAAACAAGAGAATCTAAAATCTTTAGGAGAATTACGATGGGAACTCGCCTTCAAGGCACAGATGGCATCCGAGGACCAATTCAACAACACCTTCCACCAAGCCAGCACCCAGTACAGTGGTATATGCAAAGCGGCGAAATAACACCCGAATTTTTCCAACTCTATACATATTCTATCTGCTGTTTACTCCAAAAATTTGGACTGACTGAAGTCAGCAACATTATTGTTGTTGGTTGGGATTCCCGAGATTTTAGTGGCACTTTTAACAATGCAGCAATACTGGGTATTTTGCAAGCAGGGCTGGCACCATGTTCTGTGGGAATTTTACCGACACCAGCAGTTGCCCTTCACATGCTAACAATCCAAGCAAGTGCTGCAATAGTTCTTACAGCTTCCCACAACCCTGCAGACCAAAATGGTATAAAAATCTTTTTGGGTTCTTCTGGCTTAAAATTATTTCCATCAGACGACGAAGTATTGACAGAATTTCTCCTAAAACAACCTTGGCCTTTGCTGGGCTCTAATAATTTTTTTGACGCCAAGGATGAATCTGCAGCAGCCCAAAAAAACTTTATGAAGCACCTAATTCAAAACCAAGATAACGACATGATACTAGATCAACTAGAATCTATCAATATCATTACTGACTCGGCTTTTGGTGCTTGCCAAGTAATTGTGCAACGTTTCCCTAAAAACTGGAGGATATTTCAGCACTACAACGCAGATTTTTCGCAAGAGATCAATCGTTTCAGTGGCGTAGCTGACCTCGAAGGAACTCGCTGGTTAAGCTATCAGAGCTTAAAAAAAGTTCCGTGGAAAGATTATGCAGCATTACATCAACTTTTTCAGAATCTACAAAAAAATCCGGAAATTCTTCAATTATCATGGATCTTTGATGGTGACGGAGATCGTTGCTTTATTTTAATTGGCGATCCAAATCGACAGGGTATTCATATTCTTTCAGGCGATGCTCTGATGCTGCTGATATGCTCAGAGTCTGAATTGCAAACCCAAAATAATTTTATTTTCAATACAATTGAAAGTGATTTGGAGGCTTCCGGTCGTATTTTGGGTAAGAAATTCAATCTTGGCCAGTGTCCTGTCGGAGATAAGTGGCTGCTACTGGAGGCCTTCGATTCCCGAATCAAAACTTTAAAAGAACACGTCCCAAAGTTTTCTGAAGCGAACAAGGCTCTCATCGATGATATTCAAAATGCCTATGTAGAAATGAGAGATATTGGAAGGCCTAACGCACTTGAACTGACTCGATTGTGGGGAAATTTGGTCAAGAAGATACCAGAAGCGGATCAAATGCCTACTGATTTCTTTTTGGGGGGTGAGGAATCGGGCCATATCATTTTACCAGCAACTCACAGCAAGCAACTGGTTTTCCTGGGTAACGCTCTATTAGTGGCTTTCAAAGCAACCAAAATTCTTCACAAGCTTTGGTTACATAATCCTGCAGAATTTTTCAAAAATATTGAAGTACTCCAGCCTGAGGGAACTCAAACCACTTTACCAATTTACTATGTACTTAAAGAAAAACTATTAGAGCCTGGATTTAGGGATGAACTCTGTAAGATCATCCAAGAGAGAGCTGGAAAGCTTTTTCCAGGATTTATTCAATACTGGACCGATCTTCCGGAGGACGCTGAGCTATTAATGCTACAACTAAAGGACAGAGATACTCTGAAGATTTCAATTTTCATTAGAAATTCAGGTACTGAGGACAAACTCTCATTATGCATTCAAGGTAACGGAATTTCTGATGAAGTTTTAAATGAACTTTCTAGAGAAATTCATTGGCACCTTCTTTGTCATTGTAAAAACAAAAATTCCACTTGGTATCGGGCAGAAGCACAGATCATGGTTGAACTTCTCAAAGCCTCCCCAACAATTTCATGGCCAGAAAATTCATTCACAAAAGACAGAATACTCCACGAGATGCGAAACAAACAAAAGTTTATGAACGGAGATTCAGAAAATTTGGTCCTTACAAAAATGGGGCGACGCTATGCTCAATTTCTTGCTGATAATGCCGACATTAATATGCTGGGTAAATAAATTTAAAACGAACTATCAAGTTCTCATCTTGAAAAGTATCCGGGATAGGTGGAAGTTGCGAAACTGACAAAATAGCATTGACCACTGATTCCTTCATCTGAATTGATGAACCAAAACTACTAATCATTTCAAAACTCTCTAAGTCACCTTGTCGATTTAACTGGACTTGAATAACAACATCTCCACCATTCGGTTGTGATCCCTGAATGTAGTCCTCGGGTGGTTGAGAATTCCACGCATAATGTAAATGTTTTGCCCATCGCCCCATATAGGATTCGTAAGACCATTGATAATTACTCAACTTAAAAAAACTGTTACCTTCAAAACCCAATAACCCTTCTTGACCGTTACTAACCGAATTAGCTGGTACTTCCCAAATACGCTTTGTCAAATTACCCAATTTCCTATTTAATTCTGAAGCCTCTCTATCAGTTATAGATTTATTCAAGAAGTAGCCTTCGGGCAAATTTAGGTTGGCTTTCTTTCTCAAAATACTAGGATTTTCAGAACGTTGAATTTCTAATTGAATTCCACGCTCCTGCTTAGGAATTTGCTCAGGAAACTCTTCATCATGCATTTTTTTCTTCAAAAATGACGGAGTATTCGTCTTTTCAACATTCAGTTTTTCTTGATCTGCAACTCCTGACAAAGTTGAATTCAAAGCTGTTAAAACTGGTGCACTGTTTGGGTCATCCTTTGGCAAGGGAGCACTTAGCATTGGGAGCAAACTAAACTCGCTCTCTGGTTGCTGGATTAATTTTTCCAGGTCTAATGCAACTTCGTCGTCAGCCAGCACGACGCTTTCTGTGGAAATTTCAATCATGTCAAATTCAAGCTTAATGAAATCTTCTAAATCAACTATTTGCTGATCTTCTCCTGATTTTTCAGGGAGTTGAATTATGGAAGACAAATGAACTTGCTTGCCAGGAGGAACTGCATTTCTTGTCAGCCGAATTTGAACGGAGCTAACGAAGCGAGTGGGATATTCTCTTAATAAATTTAGATGGGAAAGAAAGAGGATGTGAGTGAAGATGGAAATAATCAAAATTATTATTTCCAAGTTATTGATATTAAATTTTAAATTTTTGCGTTGATCAGTTTTGTTCAATCACTCTTGGGACTTTGAAAAATTTTCTATCCAAATAAGGACTGAATTGATCCGGGGAGACTCCTGAGTCTGCACATATATCATCACGGCCGCTCACCTGTAGTTGATCATCGCGGTCGGCTAAATCAACGACGTCTATCTCTTTAAGCTTTTCAAAATATTTCAAAATGACTGTGAATTGCTCTGCAAACTTTCCAACTTCTTCATCTGTCAATTCAAGTGAAGAGAGAGCAGCAATTTTCCTCACATCCTTAGCCTCAAACATTTGTGGGATTCTCTGCAAAAACAGGCTGTAGCATTAGTTTGATTTCTGCTTGTGCCACTAACTTTCCCTCAACATGAGCTTTGCCATCTAATACCCAAAGATTTTTGCGATTTGCTTTTGCCATTGTAGTCAAAATTACTTGGTCTCCAGGGACTACAGGATAACGAAACCGAGACTTTTCGATCCCTGCAAAAAAAACAAGTGATTGCTTAACAACTTCCTCAGAAGTTACTGAGTGAATTACAATTCCTCCGACCTGTGCCATGGCCTCCACAATCATTACGCCAGGCATGACTGACATTTGCGGGAAATGCCCCTGAAAAACCGGCTCATTGGCGGTGATGTTTTTGATTGCTTTGCAGGAATTGCCAGGATCCAACTCTATGACTCTGTCAATAAGCAGCATAGGATAGCGGTGTGGAAGAATTCGCTTTATTTCCTGTAAATTCATCATGTTAATTCAGTTGTGTTTGAATTGATTGTAAACTTAATCACTCGCTGTTTTGATGCTTTAATGAATTGTAGTAATCAATAATCTTCTGAGTGAGATCTGTTGTCTCCTCTTTCATATATAGAATCACCTGAGCTGCGTTTTTTTCTAAAACTAAATCATATTCGTTTCTCTGAGAAACTGTTCTAATCGCTGCCTTCAAGTCTTTAAAAATTGCTTCTGTGAGTTTTCGTTCCTCTAATCTAAGTTCCTGTTCAAACTGTCTAGCTTTCTCTCTAAGAATTCGTTGCCTATTTTGGAGTTCTTGCTCTTTCTCCTGTTTTGCTTTGGGTGTAAGCAAAGGGTTGTTACGCAGGTCTTCAGCAATCTGCATCAACTCCTCTTCTTCTACCTTAAATTCCTGCTGCTTTTGTCTCCCACGACTTTCCAACAGGTTTTTTGAACGCATACCTTCTTCCGACTCATTGAGAGCTCGATTAAGGTCAACAACTCCAATGTCTAGGGCGTGTGAATTAGAGATCATGCAGAAAAATAGAATTACAGAAAGAACATATTGCATTGGCTTCAGAAAATTTAAGATGGTGGGGAATTGAGAAGACTAGAATATTTGTTAAATTTAAACAAAATTGATGAATGTTCAAAGCTTAAAAGAAGAAATTATTGTATACATTTGCCGAGGGATCCATCTTTACACACATGACCGTTGGTCCAGATAGCTCCTTTCAAAACCGTTCCGGTCAACTTGGTATCTTTGATTAAAGCTCCAGTCAAATTGGCTTCAAATAAAATTGCTTTTCTCAAATCGGTTCTAGTTAGATCTGCTCCCTGCAGGTTGGCACCTTGAAGAATAGTTTGTTTCAAATTGCTCCTCACCAAGTTCGTTTCACTCAGATTTGCATCGGTCAGATCACTCTTGTAGAAGTTTGTACGAAATAAATTCGATCCTCGTAAATTTGCTCCTTGAAGTTCCATTTTTGATAGTTTTGCTTTGGTCAAACCGCACTCTTCGCAAATTTTCTCTCTCTTAAAAATCTCGAGATGCCCTTTATCAAATGCAAGAATCTCATTTATCCCCAATAATGTGAAAAATAAGATGAGAATCCAGTAAATCCGATTAGATATCATCAAATTATAATGTAAAATTAGTACTTTTGAACGCTTCTTATGATTGATGAAGGGAAAAGGTCTCTTGCAATATAGCTAACTCTGACTTCATCAGAGCTTTGAAAGATATTCATCTAGAGCTTTGCGCATAATGATTTCAGGTGCCGTTCTTCTTGTCCAGAATGAAAATGCTGATATTCCTTGGTATAGCAGCATTCCTCCACCATTTAGATTTGGCAAACCTAGCTTCTCTGCTTCAAGGAGCAAAGGAGTTCGTGAAGGTCGGTAAATTATATCTGTAACGGCTCCCAATTTATCAAACCTACTGAGTTTAGCTGGGCTAGAATGCCCCTCACTTCCTACAGTGGTTGTATTAACCAATAAATTTAGCTCTTTTTTCTCGAGTTCTTCCAAGGACACAGCGCTTACACTCTGCTGACCAAATGATGCTTTGAGAAGCTCTGCAAGAACAGTTGCTCGGTCGTAACTCCGATTAGTAATAAATAATCGACTAACTCCAGCTTCCAATAGCCCCACCGCGACTCCTTTTGCAGCGCCACCAGCCCCAAGCATTCCAACTGAACTACCTGGCAAGCTCAATCCCAACGGTTCCAATGAACGAATGAAACCCGTCGCATCAGTATTTTCTCCAATCCAGTGTCCTGAGTCATTTCGTAGAGTGTTGATAGCACCAATCCTGCGAGCTGTATCAGTAACTTCGTCTACATACTGAAACACTTCACTCTTGTGAGGAACAGTGACATTGATTCCCTGAACATTCAGCGCAAGTAGACCTCGCAAGGCATCCTCCAAAGAAGAGGGCGAAACGCGGAAAGTCACATAAACAGCATCTATTCCCAAGGCAGCAAAAGCTGGATTGTGGAGCGAAGGAGATAAAGAGTGAGAAATTGGATCGCCTATTACACCGTATATTTGAGTTGTCCCTTGAACCATTTACTCGCTCTCATGGAATCGCGTAGTGATCAATTTTACAATTGCGTCAAGTGCTTCTTGCTCATCCTCTCCGGTTGATTCAATGGTGATTTGAGTACCTTGAGTAGCAGCAAGCATCAATACATCCATAATGGTTTTCGCGTTGGCGGACTGACCATTTTTTTTTAGAAACACCTTTGACTGGAACTGAGTTGTCAGCTTAACTAATTGAGCAGCTGCCCGTGCGTGCAAACCTAATCTATTGATGATTTCAACATCTTGAGAAACCATCTCTCAAATTCCTGCCTGTTCACGCAAAACAGCAGCCTTGTCTGTTTTTTCCCAAGAAAACTCTTTCAGCTCCCTCCCGAAATGCCCATAAGCCGCTGTTTTTCTAAAAATTGGCTGAAGCAAATTGAGTTTTTTGACAAAACGCCCTGGTTTCATCTCAAAATTATTCCTAATCAACTCTGCAATTTGCTCTTCACCAATTTTATTCGTCCCAAATGTATCCACAGATACCGAGACTGGTTCAGCTACCCCAATTGCATATGCCAACTGAACTTCGCATCTCTGCGCAAGGGCTGCAGCTACTACATTTTTAGCGATATATCTGGCCAAATATGCTGCTGATCGATCTACCTTGGATGGATCCTTTCCTGAGAAGGCACCACCACCATGCCGACCCATACCGCCATAGGTATCAACAATAATTTTCCTACCAGTCAATCCTGCATCACCTTGAGGACCTCCGATCACAAATCTTCCTGTTGGGTTTAGATGATATTGAATGTTACCTTTGTCAAATTGGGGTGGAATTACCTTCGCAATCACTTCCCTCTTCAAATCATCGTGTAAACGAGACTGATCAATCTCTGGAGCATGCTGTGTACTAATCACAATGGCGTTGACCTCTACTGCCTTATTTTCAATATAACGTACTGTAACTTGGGATTTCCCGTCTGGACGTAGATAGGGCATAGCACCGTTTTTTCTTGCCTCTGTAAGCCTTGCTGCCAATTGATGTGCCAGGGAAATCGGGAGCGGCATCAATTCGGGAGTTTCGTCACAAGCATACCCAAACATCAATCCTTGGTCACCTGCTCCTTGCTCTTTGCCATCACTTTCATCGACACCTTGTGCAATATCTACAGATTGCTGGTCTAAAGCTATCAAAACTGCACAGGTATCGCAGTCAAATCCCATGGCTGAATTTGTGTAGCCAATCTCTTTGATTGTTTGCCTAACTACCCTCTGGAAATCAACTTGTGCCGTTGTTCTCACCTCTCCAGCAACGACAACCATTCCCGTTGTAACCAGAGTTTCACAAGCCACTCGACTATTGGGATCTTCCGTCAGCATTGCATCCAAAATCGCATCAGAGATATTGTCAGCAATTTTATCAGGGTGGCCTTCAGTCACACTTTCTGATGTGAAGAGGAGTTCTCGCATGTTAGATCTAATTTTAGTTGGGTGATTAAGGAAGTGATTCCAGGTTCGAATCATGTATTAGTGAGGATGAATGCAAAACATAATAGATTTGAGGTACGTAAAGCGTTACGCCTTGTCAAGTTTCCTGCAAATTAACGACAAGTTTAAAACTTCCTCGCTTATATTCACGTCGATCTAGGATTTCCAGATAGTGAGAAGCAAGTTGATAAAGATTATCATCTTCAAGCAAAAAGTCATCTGGAGTACACACTTGTAAGAGTTGAGAAAAATATAAACGAGCATCGAAAAGATTGCGCTCCCTGTAGGCAAGTTCCCCTAGATGATACAGGGCCCTCGGCTGGTCTCCCTGAAGTTCCAAGCTTCTCCGTAAGGCCTCTTTCGCTTTAGGTAACCATTCGAGACTCAGATACAGCTTACCCGCTTCTAAAAGTAGTCGTGCTTTTTCAACTGCGGTGATCTGAGATTGTTCTAACAATCGGTCCAAATGATTGAGAAAAGTTTGAGGATTGCACTTCCTGTTGCTCAGGCGTGGAAACTCCAAAAGTTGAAAAGCCTGCATTCGCTCGGCTTCTTCATCTGTCAACTTTAGCATCTTTGCTGTCAGCACTTCCGAAAACAAAGTGGATCGGAAGCGAGAATCCGTTCTGAACTCGAGTTGTTCATTGCAATTTTTGCAATTCAGTTTGTCAGGCATCCAAAGATCCTGATCTTGCAAGAGGCGTCTCTGCTCTACTAATTCAGCATCAATATATAGTTTTTGTATAGGGTAATGATATGCCGATTGGCACTTCTGGCAGAAGATCCTAACATGCGGAACAACTTCTTGGCGGAAAACAACCTCTTCATCCGAAGGCATCAGATGCTCTTTGCCATGAAGAAGACATAGTAAGCACAAAAGCTGGCGAACTGAATTTTCACCTTTTCGATAGTAACCCAGCAACTTTTCCAAAAATCTTTCGTCAGGCACCTTTTCAATCAAATTGAGTAGTTGATCAAAATGATGATGGATCAAAAGTGGGAAATGCTCTACTACCTGATTAATCAAAAGTGATGTTGGGTAGCGAATGAAGAGTTCCAAAGCGTAATCCAAGTGCTCATGCTGCCGAGACCGAACCAAGTCAGGAAACCATTTTTCATAGATTGCTGTCAATTGTTCCATCAATTCTGTAAGCCGATACTGCCAAGGTCTCGGAAGTATGAGCGGAAATGGGTAGAAGCGCTCTATTGAAGCCGCACCAGCCAAGCGTAACAGAGCCTGTCGGGGATCTGCTGGAACGGGACTCATTGAGGCATCTGCAGCGAATTGTCGAAGCTCCTTTGGCTGCAATAACAAATCTCTGAGAAACATCCTCATCCAGTTTTCACGAAGCAAAGGAGACTGATATAAGCGCAGGCTGGATGCCATGTGATCTCTTGAGTTCTCCAAAAATTCTGTTTCACGCAGACTAAGCCAAGCAGAAACAGGCAAGCAGAGAAGAAGCAAGAATTCTTGGTCCTGAATCTTCAGGATTGTCGAATCCCAGTCAGTCGCAACGAGTTCCTTGAATTCCTGGAGACAGGGCCATTCTGAGGTCAATTCAGGATGATCCAATGAAAGGCACATTAGATCTTCCAATGCTTGCAATAGAGAGGTAATCTCTTGCTGTCGGCGAAGTAAATCCAAGCGAGCCAGCAACTCCGATAATTCAACGTCGATTTGCATCGACAAACCGTAAAGACACTCTGGGTAGAGTTCCTGGACAGACTTACCGAATTGCAATTGAGCTTGGAACCATCTGATCAATTCAGCACAATCGAAAATGCTGGCTAAATGCTGAAAAAATTGAGGGTCAGTGAAATGAACCCGGAAAAACCGATAATGACACATCAAGCGTTCAATCCGGTCGGAACCTTGAACGCTTTGGCAAAGATAACCAAACAAGCATAGTGCCTTCATGTGATTTTCACGTTGTTCCCAAAGTGCATCCTCTAGTTCATCCCAAGTTTCTGTATCTAGGCTTTGCACAAGACACTTGATCGCGCACTGAAGATCGGCTAAATGAAGTTCTTCAGATTTCCATAACTGACGGAACCATTGCGTCAGCGCAGGTTTGAATGCTGTATACTTTAATTCTACAAGTGCAACAGCACTGGAATGTTTCAGCGGACCCTTGGAACGATTGAATAACCCAAAAATTGGAAAAGCAAACTGCTTAAGGTGATATCGCCCCACAAGATAAATTGCCGCTTCCCGACTCTCAGCAATATCTGATTCCAATAACAGATGAACAAAATCCGCTGCACGTTCCTGCCAACACTCAATCAGTTGATAAACAGCCCACATGCGGATCTGTCGTTGATCAAACTGCAATAGATCAAGAGTTTGCTCGAAACCTAAAACTTGAGGACCCTGCCACTGAATAAGTTCTTTACCAAATTGCTGAATATCGTCCTGCATTGCCATGTCGAATCCTGCAATTAACGCTCTATATGTTCACATTCCATTCTGCCATCGGATTTGCCCCTTCTGTTCTTTCGCAGTACGGAAAAATAGACCAAGTGTTCATAGAGAATACCTAGAGGCCGTTCTACTTGAAACTAGACGTCGAATCCACGTTAACACTATTAACGACTTGGAATCACTCTATATTGGGGGGGG
>AGAU01000027.1 GCA_000224765.2 SAR324 cluster bacterium JCVI-SC AAA005
TCTCCATCTATCACAAAATTTTCATATTTATTGAAGAGCGTTTTTGATCGTTTTCTAAGAAAATTTCATCAGTTGTGCTGGGTCCGAGGATCATAAGGAATTTTCATTTTTTTGCTTTAACTATGATTACTGGATTACCAAATTCAGGTTTGCTGGTATGGGAATTTATGGGGTTTCAATAGCAAGATTTTGAATGGGTGGTAATCAGGCAGTTCAAATCAATTTAGCCACGAATATACCAGAGTATTGATTATTGCTGAAGATTGTAGTGAACTCTGCAACCGGTTCTGCAAAATCTGGAAAATTCAAACATTGTAATGAGTTAATCCAGACAATACTAACCCCTAAATTGTGAGCTTAAAGATGATAAAAAAATTAGCTGTTGCGATGTTACTGGCTAGCTCATTCGCAATGCCAGCTCAAGCTGAAACCTATGGAGTTTTGATGAAAACTCTCTCAAACCCATTTTGGGGTGCCATGGAACTGGGTGTTCGTGAAGGAGCTCAGGAAGCTGGTGTGGAGTATTACCTACAAGCTGTAGAAAGTGATCAAGCCGCAGAGCCTCAGTTGAACGTCTGCAACACGATGTTAGAGCGCAAACCTGATGCGATGATTACAGCAGCAATCAACTCCACAATTTTGCTTCCATGTTTGAAAAGAGCGAACAGCATGGGTATCCCAGTAGTCGACCTTGATGGTAACTTAGATCATAAGATTGCTGCCGATGCCGGTGTCAGCATCTCCTTTTCAATTGGATCTGACAACGAAGCCGCAGGTGCCCAGGGTGCTGAATACTTAGTTAGCAAGCTTGGCAAAGGAGCTAAAGGCCCCGTTCTAGTAATTGAGGGCCTTTCCGGAAACATCACCGGTCAAAAGAGAGCACGGGGTTTTTCAGAGAGACTGACTCAGTTGGCTCCGGGCTTAAAGGTGGTTGCTTCACTTCCTGGTGATTGGGACCGTGGCAAGGCTGCTAACATCACAAACGACACATTAACCGCCAACCCTGATCTTGTCGGGATTTTTGCGGCAAACGATGGAATGGCTCTTGGTGCTATTGAAACGGTTTACGCTGCTGGTAAACAAAACCAGGTGACAGTAATTGGTGTTGATGGCAACTCTGATGCTGTTAAATCAATTAAGAGTGGACGATTGAACGCATCCGTTGCTCAGTTGCCCTACCTTGTTGGTAAACAAGCGGTTGAAAAAGTGGCTGGCATGAAGAAGGGAGCCAGTGTGGAAAAGTTTATCTTTGTACCAACCATGGTGTTGACAAAAGATATTCTCGACAAGGGCACTGACTCAATGCTTCAGTATGTGAAGTAAGTATCTTTAATACGGGCCGCTTGGCCCGTATCTACGAATCCTTCTGAGGAATTTGTTTTGCTGTCCCGTTTACATATCCGCCTTGAATCTCTGATCGTTTTGATTGTGCTATCTGCCATAATGGCAATGCTCTCGCCAGTATTTCTCTCTGTTAACAACCTCTTCAACATAATCCTTGCCACAGCAACTTTTGGCGTTTTGGCAATCGGAGCTACCTTCGTTATAAGCTCTGCTGGGCTTGACCTTTCCTTGGGATCAGTGCTGGGTCTCTCTTCAGTCGTTGGAGCTGCTCTGGTAGTCACTCTTGAGTGGCCCTGGTATTTTGCGATTATTGGTTCTCTGTTCGCAGGAACAATGGCAGGAGCAGTGAATGGATTCATTGTTACAAGGGGTTTAGTTCCCGCGTTTATCGTTACCTTGGGAATGCTAGGAATAGCAAGGGGTCTTGCACTAATTATCTCAGGTGGTAGGGGAATTTATGGACTTCCTAATGAAATACTATTTCTTGGTCAAGCTAGGCCATTAGGTGTCCCCACACCTGTTTTTATTCTTGCCATAGT
This sequence comes from SAR324 cluster bacterium JCVI-SC AAA005, assembly GCA_000224765.2. Classification (GTDB taxonomy): domain Bacteria; phylum SAR324; class SAR324; order SAR324; family NAC60-12; genus JCVI-SCAAA005. Next base: position 1,884 of record AGAU01000027.1, read on the forward strand.
TGCCATCATATCTCATTACATCCTGGCTCATACGCGATTCGGTCATCACACGCTAGCGCTTGGTGATAATGAAGCAGCAGCCAAAGCAACTGGTATCGATATCAGCCGTCAGCGTATGCTACTTTACATGCTCTCAGGATTAATGGCAGGAATCGCAGGACTAATTTTTACAGCCCGAGTGAATACTGGGGATCCCACGGCTGGACTAAATTATGAGTTGTTGGCAATAACAGCTGCGATCATTGGGGGGACGAATCTCTTCGGAGGCCGAGGCTCTATCTTGGGCACAATGATTGGCGCTCTAATCATGGGAGTCCTACAAAATGGCCTAAATCTGTTGGCAGTCCAAGCCTACTATCAGCAAATGGCGATCGGCATCGTATTGATTGCGGCGGTTTGGTTGGACCAGGTCCGTGATCAGAGGAGATCCTAATGGCGTTGCTAACTATGTCGGGACTGAAAAAGTCCTTTGGCTCAATTGAAGTCTTGAGAGGGATTGACTTGGAGATTAACCCTTCTGAAGTTGTTGGTTTGGTTGGAGATAATGGTGCAGGTAAATCAACTTTGATGAAATCAATCACTGGGGTATATTCGTTGGATGAAGGCAACATTCGCTTTGAAGATCAGAATATCACCTCACTAGCGCCAGGTGATAGGAGAGCCCGGGGTATTGAGATGATCTACCAGGATCTGGCATTAGCTCCCCAACAGGATATTGCCAACAATATTTTTTTGGGACGAGAACCCACCAAAAAACTTTGGGGAGTTCTGCCAAGTTTTGTAGATAAAAATAAGATTGATGCCGAAGCGCTCTCAATGATTGATCGACTGGGAGCACAAATCCCATCAATCCATGTTCCAGTTGGCAGACTTTCTGGCGGACAGCAACAAACGGTTGCCATCGCAAGGGCTTTAACATTTGATCCCAAATTAGTTATCATGGACGAACCAACTGCTGCCTTAGCTGTCAGGGAAGTCGAGGGGGTTCTGAAACTGATTGATCAGATGCAGAATTCTGGCATAGCTGTCATTCTCATCAGTCATCGATTGAATGATATTTTTGCAGCTTGTCAACGGATTGTTGTTCTCCGTCGTGGCAGTGTGATCGCAGATCTTCAACAGGAAGCTACCGACATGAACGAGGTGGTCTCTTACATTGTCGGGGCACACGGATAATTTTTAGGATAAAAATATGGCTAAGTTGGGAATTCATGCTTTCTGCTTCACACCTGGTTGGGAAGCTAAACATGCTGACGATATATTGCCACTCCTTAAAAAATTAGGAATTGGTGTGGTGGAACTACCCTTGCTGAGACCAGCAAAATTTGACGCAAAAGGGACTCGCCAAGCCTTTGAGAAACATGACATGGCGGTGACCTGTTCCTTGGGACTTCCTCATCATCTTGATCCAACCAAGGATCTCAAGGCCTGTACAGACTTTTTGGATCTTGCGCTTAATGTGGCAGCAGAAGCGGGTTCAAAAATTCTCTCTGGGGTAACTTTTGGTTCTATTGGAAAAACTTCGGGAGCCCCTAGGACTGATGCTGAATACGATGCAATGTGCATGATGATTTCACATGCTGCAAGTACTGCAAAATCTCTGAATTTAAGATTGGGTTTAGAACCATGTAATCGTTATGAAACTCATCTTTTGAATACAGCAAAGCAAACAATTGAAGCCTTGGATAGAATCGGAGCAGACAATACCTTTGTTCACTTAGATACCTACCACATGAACATTGAAGAGGTTAGCATGTCCCAAGGTTGTCAAGATGCAAGTAATCGACTCGAATATATTCACCTCTCTGAATCGAACAGGGGGGTGCCAGGGCAAGGTTGTTTGAAATGGGAAGATACCTTTGCCGGATTAAAGGCAGTTGATTTTCAATGTACGATGACTTTAGAAAGTTTTATCTATGTCGATGATGAAATTGCCGGTGGTCTGGCTCTTTGGCGGCCGGTTGCTGATAAACCTGAAGATATCCTCAAAGTGGGGATACCCTTCCTAATTGAAAAAGCCAAATCTGCCGGCATTTCCCTCGATTGATATTCCTGTTTCTTCTAAGCCCGAACTCCATCGGGCAGAACTATCTAATTCGAAACAAATCCTTAGAATCTTGTTGCTGCAACCAGTTGGTTGGGTATTCAGTTGAAAAGATTTTGCACAGCATGTGCTTGTGGTGAATCATAGAGCATCAGTTGAAGCACTAATTACTGGCCAGGAAGGCACATGCGAGCGGTGGCTTTTCAAAATCAAAAAGGTGGAGTTGGCAAATCAACATTAAGCCTTTTGGTTGCCGAACAGTTGGCACAGTCAGGAAGAAAGGTCATCTTTCTGGACAATGATCCACAGGGCAACTCAACCCAGTGGTTTCTTAACCGTCTCACCGACGCTGACTACCCTCTGATTCTTGAAGAACTGCAAAGCAAGAATCTTTACAACTTGCTAGAGGAGAAGATCGCCCCCC
>AGAU01000026.1 GCA_000224765.2 SAR324 cluster bacterium JCVI-SC AAA005
AGATAAACAAGAGTTAAGAAAAGTTAGGGGCAATGAAATAGCAATGATATTTCAGGAGCCTATGTCTTCATTGAATCCAGTTCTCACAATTGGCTTACAAATAATTGAATCCATTATTCTACATCAAAATGTTGATTATACTAAAAGGAAAAGAAATAGCTGTAAATTTGTTAAATTTAGTTCGGATTCCAGAGCCAGCTAAACAGCTCAATCAGTACCCGCATCATTTTTCGGGAGGTATGAGACAACGTCTTATGATTGCAATGGCTTTGTCATGTAAGCCCAAATTGTTAATTGCTGATGAGCCCAGTACAGCGCTTGATGTCACTATCCAGGCCCAGATAATTGATCTGATTAGATTATTGCAGAATGAGGTAGGAATGGCTGTTCTTTTTATCACTCATGATATGGGCGTTGTCGCTGAAGTAGCCGATAGAGTTATTGTAATGTATGAAGGTAATATTGTTGAGGAGGGGCCGGTCAAAGAAATCTTTTATCAGCCTACCCATGAATATACCAAAAGACTAATCAATGCAGTCCCCAAGCTTGGCTCAATGAAAGGCAAGGAACTTCCAGAGAAATTCTAATAC
>AGAU01000025.1 GCA_000224765.2 SAR324 cluster bacterium JCVI-SC AAA005
AAATTAGAGGTAGTCAAAATGGAAGAGAAACATTTCTTAGTGGTACACACCTTTACCACGGATGAAAAACGAAAGCAGAGTCTTACTCCACCAGAAAAAAGGAATCCTTCGAGTAAAAGAAAAACAGAACGTGAGTGGGCTGAGGCGACTTCTGGAGGCAAATACGCCAGAAATATGCAGAAATGGATTGGTAATGATGAATTCTTATTCTGTCATTGGGTCGCC
>AGAU01000024.1 GCA_000224765.2 SAR324 cluster bacterium JCVI-SC AAA005
AAAAAAAGTATTTGAATATGCTTATCACCTGATGGTTTTGACTGGTAACACATCTGCTAATTGAGCAAGCAGATTGCATTTCTGAGAGCTTGAGGCAGACCTTTGAGAACTTTTGCACGGAGGCAAGATGGGAAAATACCAAGGAGTGGAAGCGATTTAATTGGGCTAGGAGTGGATAGAGAGTTATTGTACTTCTGGATGCAATAAGGTTGGTAGCCTAGCTCGATCAAAAACACGAAGTACTAGTGGAACAGTACAAAAAGATGATTAGGCCTTGCAGTAGGCTTTTGTTGGTACAGTTACGCAGAAAAGAAAAAAGCTAACTTTTCTAGTGCTTGTCAGAAAGATAGGTTCTAATCAAGTAGGTGGGATAATATTTATGGTGAATAGAATAATGAACTAAGTCAGCAAACATGCCGGAAACTGTGACCACCTGAACGATGGCTGATAGCGCTCTATATTTTTGGAAATATCGGCATAAGCT
>AGAU01000023.1 GCA_000224765.2 SAR324 cluster bacterium JCVI-SC AAA005
AGCTGCAGTCATCCGATTTGCCGTAGCAGAATCGTTCTGACCGACAACTCAATATTGACTCCACTTGAACTATATCGTGGAGTCAGCCTACTCAGTCCTGCAACAACCCAATGACTGATTAAGAATCCATGGATCTAACATTGTTTAATTGACTAAAAATTACCATCTGATAGGTAGTTAATGGCCAAAGTGATAAGGTTGTCCCCATGCATCCCAAGCTGCCTAGCGCCATTACATCTGTTCTTTGTTTTGGAATGATCTCAAAGCGCGGATGTGCGACTTTACACCAATTAAAAAAA
>AGAU01000022.1 GCA_000224765.2 SAR324 cluster bacterium JCVI-SC AAA005
TTTTTTTTCTGTGAGATATCTATAATGCCAATATAGGAGAAAAGATTTTGTTATTATCCCATGTTTACGGATGAAAGCACTTTTATGTCTTTGAATTCTGATTATTCCTTGAAGTGCATAGAAATTTGATTTCTCATATTCATCAGCTAGCCAAAAACCTCTCGCAAGTGCAATATAAATTTGGATACTATCGGGATAATTTTCAGTAAATTTTTCTAGTGCTGACAGAGATTTGCTTAAATAATCTTTATTAACTTCTCCCCACAACAATAATACATATGCCAGTAATGCCTCATCTGAAACATATTCACCATCTTTAATCACCTTATCTAAATGGTTAATACCTCCTGCAATTGAACCAGATTCAACAATTAGCGGAGCTAGCCATTGAACATACCATGTCGACTGAGCAATCATCAGTTTAAGAATCCCCTTACTTAACTCTAAATCTACAAGTTGTGGATTATTCTTATAAACCTCATCAAGCAACTGGACCCCTTTGACACCAAATCTGTAAGCATCAAAATAGTCTTTTTTGTAACCTAGTGCCACACCTCCTTTGAGTCCGTACAGTAATCCAAGATTAAGCTTCGAACTTATGTTGTTTGGTTTTTGGCTTGAAAAAGCCTCCAGAGATTCAATCGCTACATTTAGGTTCTCAATAAATTCTTTATAGTGTTTCTCATCAATATTTCTCTCTAAATTCATTACAAATTTACTGTAAGAGACTAGTGCTTCCATAGCACTTCGCTCAGGTTGTTGAACTAATTTAAGTTTATCATTAATTTGAGATTCTAAATCAATCAGTCTTAAGTTGTAATGAGCCTCGCGATAGTGCTTGAGAAAATCCATTTGGGAATTAGATACTGAGGCCTCATCACTTGAGAGAACTATCCCCGAATTTAGAAATAATATGATAAAAATTTTTGAAAGAACGCGCACGGTTGCTTAGCTAAAACATTTGTTAGTAGTCACAGGGACCATTTCAACCAAGAAATTGTTCCTCTATGATGATTAGATCACTTCTCTTTTACGTACGAACCGGGGGCATCTCCAAGCGACTTATACTTTTTACTGCCCATCGTAGGTACATCTGCTTTATCACCACATTGACCTTGCAGCCAAGGGATCCAGTCCTGCCACCAGCTTCCCGGAATTTGTTGGATGTTTTTCTGCCAAATCATTGGATCTTGATCGGTTTCAGTGACAGGTCCAGCCCAGTAAGCTCGTTTGGGAGGATTGAGAGGGGGATTAACTACTCCAGCGATGTGCCCGGATGTTGATAAGGCAAAACGTACTTGCCCACCTGTATTGAGTCCCGTTTTAAATACCTGATCCCATGGGGTAATGTGATCTTTTTCAGCCGCAACTGAATACAGCGGTTGATTGATTGCACCAAGGTTGATCTTCTGACCTGCCAATTCTAGTTTGCCTTGGCAAAGATGGTTGTTGATGTAGAACTCTCGCAAGTAAAAGGAGTGAGCTTTTTCAGGTAGTCTTGTGGAGTCTTCATTCCAGAAGAGCATATCAATTGGAGGAGGAGTTTTGCCATAAAGATAGTTGTTTACCACGTAATTCCAAATTAGCCCATCTGCTTTCATCATTCGATAGGTAGTACCCATCTGCTTGCCGTCTAAGTATCCTTTCTCAGCCATCATCTTCTCAACAAATTTCATTGAGTCTTCATCTACGAAGAGCCCAAGATCTCCGGGTTTTGAGAAATCTACCAAAGTAGTCAGTAATGTGAAACTTGTAAAAAGATTCCTTACCTTTTTCTGTGGACCTTTCAGCCAGCCCATAGTGGTTGCCAGTAAAGAACCACCAATACAGTACCCCACGGCGTGAATATTTTCTGCTCCAGTGATTTCCTGAACAACGGTCATTCCCTTAACAGGTCCCATCATCATATAGTCGTCAAGACTTGTGTTACGTAGTTCTGTCGTTGGATTCTTCCAACTAATCATGAAAACTGTGAAGCCATTGTTCACTAAATTACGTACAAAGCTCTTTTTTTTCGTTTAGTCAAGAATATAGAACTTATTGATCCAGGGTGGGGTTATCAGTACTGGGGTCTGGTGTACTTGATCAGTTTTAGCTTCATACTGGATCAATTCCATTAGGTCGTTTCTATAAACGACCTTACCAGGGGTGTTCGCCAAATTTTTACCGACTTCAAAAGGTGACTTGTCTACCATTTGTGGCATTTGATCTTGGAAGTCGTTCACCCAATTTTCAAATCCGTTGACTAGGCTTTTCCCTTCTGTATCAATGAATTCACGAATAGCTCCTGGATTGGTCCAGAAGTAATTGTTTGGAGATATCGCACTTACCATTTGTTCTGTCCAGAACCTGGCCTTGTCTTTCGTCCGGTCTGAGACATTAGGTGTTTTCTGAATGCTTTCTTGGAGGAATTCAGCGTAAAGCTTGTGGTATTCCTGGATCCATCTGAAATGAGGTAACTCTTCCAGTTTCGGAATCTTACCGAACTCCCCTTTCTCAACAGATTCTTTGGATTTGTTTACGAAATCTTCCCAAACTTTCATATTTACTTCGCCGATCTTCTGACTCCAATTCTGCATGGACTGATTCAGTTCTTGCGGATTTTTCGCCCAAGCTTCGGCAACTTGTTTTAGGGATTTCAGTGCTCCGAATGGATCCACATCAGAGCCTTGCTCGTTCATCTTGGAAATCATACTTCCGAAAAACTCCTGCATTCTTTCCTGGTTGATCCCTTGAGTTTGAGTATCCATCGAACAGCTCCTATAATTAGTTGCTTAGCTGTAATACTTGATTTTCACACTCTCGACTTAGTTGAGAGTGCAGAACTTTTTTATTGCTGGAAATCAGATTCTTAATCCACCATCAACCTCAATAATCCTCCCTGTGATGTAATCATTTTCTAGGATGAAGACAGCTGTGCTTGCGATTTCTGCGGGCTCGCCAAGTCTACGGATTGGCACTTGATCAATAATTTTCTGTTTCAAGTCTTCACGGATCGTAGCAACCATTTCTGTGTTGATGTAACCTGGGGCAATCGCAGCACAGCGTACTCCATGTTGAGCCATTTCCTTGGCCCATGTCACGGTCATTGCAGCCACACCAGCTTTTGTTGCTGTGTAGTTAGTCTGGCCCATATTCCCGTTTCTTGAAATACTGGAAATGTTGATGCAAACACCTTTGCTACCCAATTGAAGTTGCTTTTCAAAGAACTCACGGGCGCAGAGAAAAACTCCTGTTAGGTTTACGTCAATGACTAATTGCCAATTTTGTAAGGACATCTTTTGAATTTCTTCACCTGTGACGTTACCAGCTTCATCTTTAATCTTTTTCTTACGAACAATAAGTCCATCTCGTGTGATCCCAGCATTGTTTATGATCCCATCAACTTGACCAAAATCTTTTATGATTTGATTAAAAAGGGATATGACCTCATCTTCTTTGGCTACATTAGTGATGTAGGTTTGAACTTCAACTCCTTTCCTAAAGGCAATTTCTTTCGTGACATTTAAATCATCTTTGTTCAAGTCAACCAGAGCTAAGTTTGCTCCTTTGTCTGCAAGCGCTGAAGCAAATGTACGTCCTAAACCTCGTCCACCACCTGTGATTACAATGACTTTACGTTCTAGATTCACACAACCTCGTTTTTAAATTAGCTCTTTTAATCAATCTCAATTTTCTTTGAAAAGTTTATTCAGCGTTCTACTGCCTATGCGACGCCAAGGCCCCCTCCAATACACAAGGTCGCTAATCCTCTTTTGGCGTCTCTACGGTTCATTTCGTGAAGCAGTGTAACCAGCACTCTGCAACCTGAAGCACCAATTGGATGTCCAATAGCAATTGCCCCCCATTTACGTTAACTTTACTATCATCCCAATTGAGCTCTTTAGCAACTCCCAGTGCTTGTGCAGCAAAAGCCTCGTTTGCTTCAATCAAATCTAAGTCATCAATTGTCCAACCGGCCTTCTCAAGACACTTTTGTGTAGATGGAACTGGACCAGTTCCCATGATTGCTGGGTCAACCCCTGCGCTCGCATAGGCTTTTACAGTTGCTAGGGGAGTTTGTCCAAGTTCCTTAGCTTTTCTAGCTGACATTACGACTACGGCGGCTGCACCATCATTAATTCCCGAAGCATTAGCAGCCGTAACTGAACCATCCTTTTTAAAAGCTGGTCGAACTTTTTGGATGCCTTCAATGGTAGCTCCCTTACGAATGAATTCGTCGTCCTGGAAAACAATCGGGTCTCCTTTCCGCTGAGGAATTTTCACAGGAACAATCTCTTCTTGAAATCGACCAGTAGCTTGTGCTTCTTCAGCGAAATTTTGAGACCGCAATGCAAACGTATCCTGCTCACCTCTACCGATTCCATAATGATCTGCGACATTTTCTGCAGTTATTCCCATGTGGTAGTCGTTAAATGCGCACCAAAGTCCATCTTTAATCATTGTATCTGTCATTTGCCAATCACCCATCCTCTGACCATTTCTTGAGTTATGTAGAGCGTGTGGGGCTTGGCTCATATTTTCTTGCCCCCGGCAATGATAACATTAGCATCTCCACACTTGATTGCTTGTGCAGCCAAGTGGACTGCTTTCAAGCCGCTCCCACAAACTTTGTTAATTGTCAAAGCAGGTGTTGTCTGTGGTAATCCAGCTTTGATCACAGTTTGTCGAGCTGGATTTTGGCCCATACCTGCCGTTAGTACTTGACCAAGAATGACTTCATCAATGGCTTCTGGAGCAAGGTTTGTCTTTTTCAAGAGATCACGAATCACAATCGCACCCAAGTCGGTAGCACTGATTCCAGCAAGGCTACCATTGAAACTACCAATTGCCGTTCTTGTGGCAGCAACAATAACTACACTCTCCCCCATGTAATTCTCCTGGACTTGAATTCAGGCTGGATCAGGATACGTCTCCCTGAGGGAGACGTAGAAAGGAAGGAAATAACAATACAAATAATAGAAAGCAACTAAAGTTACAATTCTATTATTTTTCTGTAGAAACTCGATTCTCAATCAAGTTTTCTACAACTGAGGGATCTGCAAGAGTGGAGGTGTCACCAATACTGGAGACTTGATTTTCAGCAATTTTACGTAGGATTCTCCTCATAATTTTTCCACTTCTGGTTTTTGGAAGACCTGGAGCCCACTGGATCACATCAATCGTTGCAATTGGGCCAATTTCCTTGCGGACCAGCTTGACCAAATCAGTCCGCAGATTATCAGTCGTCTCAACTCCACTGTTGAGAGTAACGTAGGCATAGATTCCCTGCCCTTTGATTTCATGTGGAAAGCCCACAACAGCTGCTTCTGCTACATCATGATGTAGTACAAGAGCGGATTCTACTTCCGCTGTCCCCATTCTGTGACCAGAAACATTGATCACGTCATCAATTCGACCAGTAATCCAATAGTAGCCGTCTTCGTCACGCCTTACTCCATCACCTGTGAAGTACATCCCAGTATATTGAACAAAGTAGGTATTGAAGAAGCGCTCAGGATCTCCATAAACACCGCGCATTTGCCCAGGCCATGAATCCTTGATACAGAGAGCTCCTTCGGCTGCATCCTCCAGCTCAGTTCCTGTTTGAGGATCAACAATCACAGGCTGGATCCCGAAGAAAGGCTTCGTCGCGGAACCAGGTTTTAGCTTCGTAGCACCTGGCAATGGGGTAATTAAGATCCCACCTGTTTCTGTCTGCCACCAGGTATCCACAATTGGACAGCGCTCTTTTCCTACGACACGATGATACCATTGCCATGCTTCTGGGTTAATAGGCTCTCCTACAGTACCAAGCAGGCGCAATGAACGGAGGTCACGTTTATTGACAAAATCATCACCTTCCTTCGCTATGGCCCGAATCGCTGTTGGAGCAGTGTAGAAGATGTTTACTTGGTGTTTTTCGACAACATCCCAAAAACGGCCCCAGTCCGGATAGTTCGGCACACCTTCATACATCAGTGAACTGGCACCATTGGCAAGAGGACCATAGACGATGTATGAGTGGCCAGTTACCCAGCCAATATCTGCTGTACACCAGTAGGTTTCTCCATCACGGTAGTCAAAAACATATTTGTGAGTCATGGAAGCGTAGGTAATGTAACCACCAGTGGTGTGCATCACTCCCTTTGGTTTCCCCGTAGACCCAGATGTATAAAGAATGAAGAGAGGATCTTCGGAATCCATTTCTGCAGCAGAGCAGACACTAGAAATATCTGTTCCATTGATCTCGGTATGCCACCAGTGGTCACGATTGGAATTCATCTCTACAGTAGTGCCTGAGTGATTAACAACGATGCAACTCTTAATGTAGTTAAATCCCTCCATTGCCTGATCACAGTTTCTCTTCAGGGGGACAGGTTTATTTCCTCGGAAACCTCCATCTGCTGTCACCACAGCCGTAGGTGCACAATCGTCAATTCGGTTTCTTAAGGCATCAGCACTAAATCCTCCAAAAACAATCGAATGGACGGCACCGATTCTCGTGCAAGCAAGCATTGCGATTGGGAGTTCTGGAATCATGGGCATATATAAGACAACCCGATCACCTTTTTGAACCCCATGTTTTTTCAATACATTGGCAAAACGGCAGACTTCTCTATAAAGTTGCTGGTAGGTATATGTACGACATTTTGTAGGATCATCAGATTCCCAGATGAGAGCAGCCTGATTCTTTCTTGGACTGTCAAGATGCCTATCAAGACAGTTGTAGGAAACATTGATTTTCCCACCTAAATACCATTTGATACTCGCTGTGTTGAAATCAACTTCTTTTACCTTGTCCCACCTTTTGAACCAATGCATTCGTTCTGCTTGCTTGGCCCAAAAGCTCTCAGAATTCTCAACAGATTCCTGATACATTTGTTGGTATTGTTCCTCATTTATCAGGGCATCCCTAAAGTTGGGAGGAACATCGTATATTTCTGTTGCGCTCGTCTCTGCCATAACAAGCCTCCACTCTACAAAATTCGATTTCTAAAAACTGTACCACAAAGTTGCCCAAGAGCCTTCCCAAGAACAATTAACGGACAAAAAACACCTAAAGCTAGCAAGGTTAACGATGAAAGTCCTGCTGAAAAGTGCAGAAAATGAAGTTTCTAGGAGAGCTAAGAGTTAACGTACAAACCAGGTAAGCCAAGCTGTGTCAGCAATTGTTCCTCCAAGGCTAGCATTTCTAGCTCTTCATCTTTGGACTTTTCATGGTCCAACCCGGAAAGATGGCAACAGCCATGAACCAATA
>AGAU01000021.1 GCA_000224765.2 SAR324 cluster bacterium JCVI-SC AAA005
GGTTGTAATGAGTTTTTCAGAAGCCTTCTTCAAATCTGCTGTTCGAGCTTCAACCTTTGATTCCAGCTCGTTATTTAATTCCAGTTGTTTGTCTATGTACTCTTGTTTGAGATCATTCATTCCTTGAGCTACAGAAAATCCAAATGTCACAAACATTCCAAGAGTTAAGACTCCAGCAACAGGTAGAAGGATTGACCAGAAATAAGAATTAAATCCGTCGAGTACATAGTACGATAAAAATCCAATCGGAAATATTAGGAAAGGTAAAATAAAAGACAGGCAAAGGTAACCAGATGAAGAACTGCCTTCTTGCCAAGATTTAAAAGAAACAATTATTGATATTGAGAGGAGAATACCAAAGGCTATTAAATTATGATGTAGTTTGATGATACCAAAACCCATTTTATCAGGCGGATATTTAGTCAGGTTTAATTGATTTTCATTTGGATATTCAGAAATTAGTATTAGATTTAAGGCAATAACAGAAATAAAGAATATAATACCAACAACGAAAATCTTACTTACATTTGGGTAGTACTCTTCTAAAAAAAGTGATTTTTTGAAGAATTGGGTAAGTGATAAAAATAACAATGGAAAAAACAAAAAAAGACTTTCCTGACTTAGAATTAAATCTACACCAGTCGACAGAGATATAGGAGTCATTAGTATAAGACAAATTGATAATAATGCTAAAGATAGCCAGATATAGCTGCCTCCAGCTATGAGATAAATAAAAAAGTAATAAAACCCTAATAACGAGGATGAAGTAAATAAACTGACAATAATCACAATTGTTGTAATATGAAGTATCCGTAAGTTTTCCCAAGTTCCAATTGACATACGGTGATAATTATTTGTATCCATAAAACGATTGAAAGGCTTACTCCTAAAAAAATTATATATGGTTGTTGCATCATTTTGAGGTGCCACGATCCGAAAATTTGGTCCAAAATGATCGTCTTCTATCTGTTTAGTTACACCTTGCTTCCAGAAGGGGAATTCTTTGATACCTCTTGAATTTTTTACAAATATCTTCTTTTCCAAGTTAACATTATGGGCTAAGCCGATTAGATTTGTTGATAAATTATTTATTACTGTCAGGCGTACCCAATACCCATCAACCATCGATTGTGCATTTAGTATCTCCTCAGACCAATTTTCGCTTTCAAGAGTTTCAAAAGAAACGCTCTCATTAAAACCTTCTAAAAAGCTCAAATAATTATTAGGTATAGTTTCTAATGAATCGGAGGAAATTATGAATGGCTCCTGGGAGTAGGATTTAGAGGAAATAAGCAACGTTAAAACTAGTGAATAAAGTGTGGTTCTGAATATCTTCATAAAGTAGCACTCATTCGTTAAATTATCTCAGATTAGCATACTCTAAAAGTAATCAATTAGTAGATAGAAAATAATATTATACCTGCATTAATGAACAGTTAAATTGTCATCTTAGTATCGGACTTGTTCCTTACTGACAAAGAATATCATTAGTCAAACTCAACCAAAGCTATGCCCGATCTGGAAAGCAGTCTTATTTTAATTAACCAATCACTGTACCTCTTGCTTCCATCTCATCTGAACTTTGCTTGGATTGAATAGACCAAGTTTGCTTATCATAGGTTTCAGCAAGGAAATCGATTCCAAAATCT
>AGAU01000020.1 GCA_000224765.2 SAR324 cluster bacterium JCVI-SC AAA005
AGGCAATTGATCCATCTGATGCCCGTCAATCCGTCTTAAGATAGCAAAAAGAGTATTTGTTTCAGAGTCTAAGAAAATACTATAGTCAGAGATTCCAGCATCTTTTAAAATCCTTACAAGTTCTACCCAAATCTCATCATGGCGCTTTTTGTATAGATCGGCTTGACCAGGGTTTAAAAACATCTTAAAAGCGATTTTTTCCACAATTTTATATGGGCTTAAGGATTGATGTCGATCTGAATTTCGAAATCACAATTCAACAACGGTGTCAGTTTCAAAGGATTTGATAGCGGCTTCAATAGTTTCCTGAGCTGCTAACCCTTCCTGGCCAGAACCATTTACTTCAGCAGGAAGAACTTGGTTAATATTATCTTGGACCCAAGCCTCAATTCTTGATTTAAAAGTTTCTTGAAAATGGTTCATCCCACCATAACAGTCAAACTTCTCCATACTCTTACTCCTCCTGGGGAAATAACATAGAGACTCACACGCGTTCTCAATGACAATCCTGCCTTTGGATCCAACAATTTCTAAGTTTTCTATACCAAACGAACCCGAGGGGAAGTCACCATCATAGCTTCCTCTTAAATGACCAATCACACCGTTGGCAAACAAAAGATTTATTTGGGCATTCGTCCAAATTTTTCTACCTTCTCCTTTGTTTAAGAAACAATGGACTTTTTTGACTGGTCCCACAAAATAGTTGAGGATATTGAATGAATGGGGGTGTAGTGCACGAAGATGGAACCACGGAGAAGACTCCACTGGATTATCAATCCACATTGTAAGATCAATCATGTGAATTGAACCAATTCGTCCGTTAGTAATCCATTCTTTCGCTTTGACTGCTGACGGAGTAAATCGGTGATTGAGATTTATTCCGTATCTTACTCTTTTCTCCTCAGCCCGCTTTTGCATTGATCGAGCATGCTCGATATTATTTGAGATCGGTTTTTCTCCGAGTACGTGTATACCTGCATCCAAAAGTTGAATTGTGGGTATGTAGTGATCACCGCCATTTTCTTCTCCTTTTGTACAAACACTTGCGAGCTCCATTGGCAACTCAGCCAATAATGATTCAACACTATAGAATGCCTTACAATTGAATTTCGACGCTGCCTTATCCGCTTTTTCTTTGTCCGTGTCACAAACAGCAGTAAGATCTACACTTTCTAATGTTGAGTAGATATCTGCGTGAATGGAACCAATATTACCAACTCCAACTACTGCAGCCTTAATTTTTGTCATAGTTTATTTTTAGATAGAGGAAAGAGCACAATTCAGCCATCCCTTTGATTCTGCGGCAATTACTGTACAGGATGGAAGCGAAAGATTCCCTTGTTTTGCCCCAATAACTTCAAGATTTACAGGCCCACTATAATTTGATTGTTTGAACAGTTTAAGGATTCCATTAAGATCAATTTTTCCACGACCACATATCTGCTCAAGTGGCGAACCAGGCCCTTTGATATCCTGAGCGATACAATCTCTGATATGAACGTGGCTGATCCAAGGTAAAACCTCTTTGAATCCACTTACTGGATCTTCTGGGACTCTAAATATATGACTTGGGTCAAAGTCTAATCGTACATTATGGTTCTCAAGTAATTGAACTGCTTTTTTGGAAAGTTCAGTGTTATCGATACAAGTATTGTAGTGAGCCTTAAAACAGGTCGTAATATTGTATTTATTTGAGATTTCACTATGCCTCTTAAGACTCTCAATTGCATAATCAAAGGACCCACCAGAAATGGGTACGCCATTAGGATCAATACTACCACCTGGCCCAAGATTGATGATAGGACATCCAATACCGTCCGCCAACTGAACGATGTATTCCCATGAATTGAGGTCATGCTTTGCGCGTTCAATCGCTGTCACTGGTACATTATATTTATCGATCAGCCCTGAGATCAGAGAAATGTTTTGGCTGACTGGATCAGACTCATTGATGTGTTCGCTCATTGCTGGATCTAGAGCAGAAAGTTCAATTCCTGAATAACCGATTTCACTGGCAGCTATAAACGCTTTTTCAGGATCAAAATTACCAAACAGAACTGAGTTAAAACCAAGTTTCATTGTTGCCTATAGCATTTGAAGATTTTTATTTGGGTTTTGCTTTGGAGCAAATTGTAGAAATCTAGATTGGTAAAAATGGATTCCCTTGGATGGGTTGACCATCTGCACTGGCAATATACTCTTTCATTATGTGATCACCTCTAGAATTGAACAGGGTCTCAGAATCCATGAAGTGCATTGCTATCGCTCTTCTAGGCTGACCTGAAAGGTTTGGGCCTGAACTATGCCAAGTGAGTGAATCGTGAAAATGAACATGACCTTTTTGAACTGGGCATAGCACCTGAGTCGGTTCACTCTTGAAGCTTTCATTGTGTCCAAGCTGCCAGCCTCCATCATGTTGATGCAACCATTCATTCTGATTGCCCCTCAAATGTGATCCTGGCACCATCACCATGCAACCATTCTGAGGACCAGCATCATCCAATGCGACCCATGCTGTCAATTGGGTACCGCCCTTCATTACAGGCCACTTTGGTAAATCCTGATGCCAAGAAAGACGCCCTCCAACATGGCTTGGTTTATACTGCACCTGATCATGCCAAATTTTAAAATCTGATTTTCCTGTCAACTTCGAGATGTAGTATTTAAGCTGCGAATTTTTCAAAAGCTGGTTAAAAGCTTCTGATCCTTGCCAAATATTAACGATTTGCCAAATTGGTGTTTGGTCATCTCGTGAAAGATTTGCAACTCGAATGGGTTGAGGTCGTGTTCGATCCTCTCTATGGTCAACGATTGAAAAAATCTCATTAGCCAACTCATCTGCGTCTGCTTCAGATATCAATGGGCCGGCGTTCACGAATCCATTTTTTTTGAAAAGGTAAACTTGATGGTCAGATAATAGATCCTTTGTAGCCATAAACATTTACTTGATTATATTTTGAAAACATCATCCGTTCGTAAAACTTTTTCTTGGAGAATTGACTGCACAGCGGCTTCCAAAGCGATCTGTGCTTTCAATCCATCCAAACCACTCCCATCGATATCTTGAGGCGCAACATTTCTATCAATTTCATCCACAAGATGGTTAATGCGATTGACAAAGGTATCAGTAAAACTCTCCATACCTCCAAAGATAGGATTCGTGTAGACCGATTTAACGAGGTCACCTGCAGGGTAAAGAGTCGCCTCTCTGTACATGTCTTCAATCACGACTCTTCCATTAATTCCTGCAAACTCACATCTCTCCATTGGATGCCCTCTTTGAATATCGTAGCTACCAGTCAAGGAGCCAATACACCCATTCTTAAATTTCAGATTGAACTCTGCATTTGACCAAATTGAGCGATTAGGCCCTTTCATCGCAAAGCAGTGAACCTGTTCAATATCCCCAAAAAAATGGCGCATTATATCAACAGAGTGGGGATGTAGAGCTTTGATGTGGAAAAATGGTGAAGACTCATTCGGATTATGAATCCAAATGCTCATATTGATAAAAAGAGGAGAGCCTACTCTATTTTCAAGTTGCCACTGCTTTGCAATCCGTGCTGCTGGAGTAAATCGATGATTCAGATTAACTGCCAATATTTTATTATGTTGCTCAGCTGTTTGAACCATTTCAAAGGCGTTTTCAATGGAATTGCTGATCGGTTTTTCGCAAAGAACATGAGCACCATTTTCTAGCGCAAACATCGTTGGCTCAAAATGATCACTACCATATTCATAGCCACCTGTCGTTACACTACATAGATCTAATTCTTCCTTTGCAAACAATGCCTCTATTGAAGAATAACAGGGCAGATTGAATTGAGAAGCGGCTGCTTGGTTCCTTGAAGCATCTTTTTCACACAATCCGACAAGATTGATTTTAGGATTCTTTGTATAAATTGCTGCATGCCGATTCCCAATCGGCCCCATACCAATCACAGCGGTCTTAATTGGCATATTCACTCAGTACAATCTGTTTCTTCTGTTCACTAGACTCATAGCAGAGAAGAGTCATTGTGAGAGAATCTAAATATTCTTCAGATGAAGGAGGTTCATAAACTCCCTGGGCGAATTCAATAATTTTTGGTGCGAGTGCTTTGATGCGGAAGGAATGATTTTCCGGAGATGCAATCTCAGCTGTCCTCCATTGTTCGTCCCCGAAGATTTTCCACTTCAAACCATAATTAGATTTTTTTGGCTGGTTACAGCTCGGGGCATCTCCAAAGTACTGTACGAGCATTCCATTTGAGCCAACTAGCTCCGTCGTTGTTTCACCATAGTCGGATGTGAATGAACACTGAATTTCAGCGAACAATCCAGAATCATATCTAAATATAGCAATCCCGTTGTCGTCCGGAACTTCAGGGCTCACAAGGGTATCAATGTCAGCATATACCGATTTTGGCCTTCCAAACAACCAGCGTATCAAGTCAATGGGGTGAGCTGCATCGTCAGCCCACATCCCAAGGTTGAGTTGCCTATTCACATGCCAGCTTTTATGGAAATCTTTCCACCTGTGTGTTGACAAGCAGTGTCTTCTGCGAAAATGAAGAAGCTGACCCAGATGATTCTCGTCAATGATTTGCTTAATGAATTTGTTTTCGGGATCAACTCTCATTTGCCAGAGCATCAAAAGCTGAGCACCAGATTTCTGGATTTTTTCTAGAATTTTCCTTCCATCTATAATTGTAGTCGCAAGAGGCTTTTGAAGAGCTATGTTCTGTACATATCGGCAAGCAAGGGAAACTGCTTTTAGATGATGGACCGTTTCACAACCAATAATCACAACATCGATATTCTGCGAGAGCAACTCTTCAGGGTGCTCATACCTTCTGAGACCATGTTTACTGCAGAACGAAATAACTCGCTCGTAATTATCATCGTAAACACCAATAACGTGAGCACCATTAAACTTACTAAATTCCCCCAGGTAATGAGCGATATGTCCATGAGCAACGCCGTACAAGGCTATCTGAATTGGGGAACTATTCGTAGAAATAGTCATAGTAATTCATCGCATCAAAAAGATATGAAAATTCATTCGGATTGATTTTACCTTTCCATTTATCAATTGAATCAGGTCGCATCGGGATTCTAGCTAACTTTTTTTGAAGAGAGTCCTCCAATTTGCTTATCGTTTTTTCCTGATTGAGTACAAAATCTTCAAATCTCACTTCAATCGAATTTTTTGGCTTTGGAATACATTGTTGAATCTCGTGTTGATAAAGCCAGGAAATTGCTCGATTCTGAACCATATCCTTTGAAGTAGGGTAATCTACTGAAAAATCATTAAGATCATCTGTTAAATGACTTCCGAGAATACTGTCAAATGGGTGCCTAGACCAAAAAATATAGAAAGCATCTGGGAAAAGGTCGTAAATCCACGGATAGATTAGTGTTGTCTCAGGTAACTTCCAACCTCTATACTCATTTTTTGATTCTAAAATAGGCTTGAGGTATTCTTGAACTAATTTTCTGAAGCTGTTAGGCACTTCTTGTTTCAGCGCTCCTGAAAAGTCCCATTTATAGTTTCCTGAATAATTCACATATTTAGAAAATATATGGCAGCTTCGATATAGATTATTTGCTGGTACAAAATCACAAGAATTGTTAAGTAAGCTACCCATATAAACATTACTTGCGTATAGGGTCTGAGCAATACTTCTAGTACCAGAATGTCCTCTACCTACCACTATAATAAGCATTTAAGTGATTAAATTAATTTATAACAAAATTAGATTGGTACAGAATTATTTACATTAAAACATTATTTTTTAAAGAAAGCTCAATAAAGGCACAATATAAGTTTTCGTAGGATACAATTCAATAAGTTATAAACCCGTAAGTTCGACTTCGTTTCTCTTTATACAACTAGACTTGTGGTTAGAAATTTCAGTATTCAGCAATTCGTTCAACATTTCTTTGCATTCAGAAGACTTGTAACTACATCTATCAAAAAGATAGCAACCCCCCATATTTGAAGTAAGATCTGGGGGTTCGCCGGCAAGTGATTTTCTTTTTATTTTATTTTTTCGGTTAGTAAGCTTAGGTATTGCACCTATCAACGCTTCTGTATAGGGGTGTTTAGGATATTTTAAGACATCTTTTTTTTCACCTATCTCAACGATTTTTCCCGCATACATAACAGCTATTCGGTCGCAAATATGATTAATGACGCTCATGTCATGAGAAATGAATATGTACGTGAATTTATTTTTTTCCTGCAATTTTTTCAACAAATTAATTATTTGAGCTTGCACAGATACGTCTAAAGCAGAAACTGCTTCATCACAAATTACTATCTTAGGTCCTACTACAAGTGCCCTTGCAATTCCAATTCTTTGACGTTGACCACCGCTAAAGCTATGGGGAAATCTTCTCAAATGTTCTTTTCTTAAACCAACCTCTTCAATAATTTCTGCTACTCTCTGGTTAATTTCTTCTTTTCTAAATCCATTAACAATCAATGGTTCTGCAATTGTTTCAAAAATGTTGATTCTTGGATTAAGAGAAGCAAAGGGATCCTGAAAAATTATTTGAATATTTCGACGATGATATTGCCTGACTCTTTCAGAAGCTTGAGTTAGATTAATTTCTCCTTTTGGCTCATTATAAAATATTTGCCCAGAAGTAGTATTATAAAGATTAACAATACATCTACCAAGTGTTGACTTTCCGCAACCGCTTTCCCCGATAATGCCGAGAGTTTCTCCTTCATATAGTTTGAATGAAACATCATTAACTGCTTTGAGTAAGATTTGCTCACCAAACATTTTGGTTTTCCCAAGTTGGAAAAACTTGCATACATTCTTAACTTCTAAAACATGATTCATAATCAAATGTGCATTTTATTAAAAATATTTTTTTACTAATTCATTAATCATAATAGCCAATTTTTTTATAATAATTCATAAAAACATACCTAATTTAGTCATCCGAATTTGAAGATAAATAATACAGATAAGAATTTAAATTCTATTTAAGATGACATACATATGAATGATCTTTATTTAAAGATTTGGCTACTGGATTTTCGATGTTACACAATCCCTCAATTCTTTCTTCACAACGGCTGTAGAAAGGGCAACCTGGAAATACCTCAAAAGGCGATGGTATGCTCCCTGATATAGGTTGTAGTTCCTCTTCGGAATGCTCAATTCGCGGTATTGAACGTAAGAGCGCTTTGGTATATGGATGAACTGGATGATCAATAACTTCCTCAACAGATCCGGTTTCTACAATAGTACCGAGATACATCACGACGATTCGATCAGCGATATCAGAGACAACTGTTAAGTCATGGGTAATATATATCATTGACATGTTGAGTTCATTACGCAACTGATCAAGCAGCTCTAAAATCTGTGCCTCTATTGTCACGTCAAGTGCAGTTGTTGGCTCATCAGCGATTAATATTCTCGGATTACAAATGATAGCCATAGCAATCATAGCCCTTTGGCGCATTCCTCCACTGAATTCATGTGGATACCGCTCAAAAAACTTTTTGGGTTGGGGAATACCTACCTTGGAGAGGGTTTCATAACATTTATCAAGAACCTCCTTTATATCCATCCCCTGATAGTGTGTGATCAGGGCTTCAGAAATTTGATCACCAATACTATGTAATGGACTAAATGACGACATAGGTTCCTGGAAAATTATACTTATGTCTTTCCACTTAATCTTCCGGTAACTCTCTTCATCTAGTTCTAATAAATTGAGACGCTCTTTTCCGGTATCATATAAAATCTCACCTTTGCGGATTATCGAAGGTGGTTGTGGTAAAATTCCCAGTATAGATTGAGCAGTTACTGATTTCCCGCTCCCACTTTCCCCTATCACACCCAAAGTTTCATTAGTACCAAGACTAAACGAAACCCCCTTAAGTGCCTTTACAAGCCCTTCATCAAGATGAAAATTGACTTCTAGGTCTATGATTTCAAGCAGATCTAATTTATTTTTCATGAATAAGGATCAGCAGCATCACGTAAACCATCTCCCACAAAATTAAACAGCAAAACCGTTCCTATGACAAAGATTGCAGGGATTAGCATCCATGGTTGATTAGTAATTGCCATTAAATCTTGAGCATCCTGTAGTAACGTACCCCAACTAACTGACGGTGGTTGAATTCCCAAACCTAAAAAACTTAAAGCAGTTTCGGCTAAAATCATCCCGGGTATGGACAAGGTAATGGAAACAATCAGATGACTTGTAAAACCAGGTAGAAGATGTTTAAAAATTATCCTTGAATTTGAAGCACCAGCAGCCCGGGCAGCTAAGGTGTAATCTTCCTCTCGCAAAGCAAGTATTTTCCCTCTGGTTACTCTTGCAAGAGGTCCCCAACTTATCACAGAGAGAATTATAGTAATTGCAAAGTAAGTTTGTAAAGATGACCAGTCTCTCGGTAAGATGGCAGAAAAAGCCATCCAAAGGGGAATTGTTGGAAGAGAAATCATAAAGTCTATGAATCTTTGAATCACATCATCAATCCAACCACCAAAAAACCCTGAAATTCCTCCCAAAATTATACCAATCAAAAAACTGAAAGTTACCCCGACAAGACCTATTGACAAAGATATCTGGGCTCC
>AGAU01000019.1 GCA_000224765.2 SAR324 cluster bacterium JCVI-SC AAA005
AGCAGAAAAAAAGCATTCATTCTCTATCAGTCCTTCAGTTCTGGAAAATCTTCAACAGCGGTTGATTGATCGTCAAATTGAGTTGGGTATACTGGAAAAAATACAGCCCAGTGCAGCAAGCATAGCAGGCATGAAATCAGAAATCGGAGTATTGGAGGAAAAACTGGCTGAACTTGATAACCAAAAAGCTAGCCAGTCAAAGAAATATGGTGGGGAAGCAGAGGAAATTGCAAAGTTGAGGATTCAATTTGCTCAGCATCAAGCGCGATTAGAACTATTGCAGTCAGGCCAACAGCCTCTTGTTAGAATCATTGATCAGGCTATTCCTCCCGAAAATTTCAGTAAGCCCAATGCTCTGTTGATTTTAATTATTTCGTTCGTTGTAGGAATGTTTGGAGGAGTGTTCTTAGTTTTTTCAGTCGATTTTGTTCGCAAAACAAAGCAGCGGCTCTCAGCGAATCCACAGGAACTTACTTTAAAATCGAATACACCATTTTACTCTATTTTCTTTAGTTGAGTAATAACCAGCAAAGTGCCCCCAGAAAATTCGATTCTGACATCTGGCTCAACACTCAGGTTTGAAACACCAGACGGTGGTTTTCCGGGATGCAGACTCCTACCAGCAAGCGCATAGTCCAGTCCCCAACTAATAATTTCAGTAACAGGTCCAAAAACTGGAAGAAGGGAAACAGTGGTGCCTAAAGGTAGCACAGCAGACCATCTGCCAGTCGACATGTCTATTCGCTCAGCATCATTCCAAAGGCTGATTTGCAGCAGATTTCTGAAGCCAAAGCAAGAGTCTAGACAGGCCATGAAATGATCTGTCCGGTTCCCTTGCATCCCTAAGAGATGTATGACCTTGCTTCCACGCTGTAGACAAAATTCAAGAACCTTTGAAACATCGTTAGTTTCTTGATCATCTATCAGATGCAACTGGGAAGCTTGAAATTGCTTTCGATTTGTTTCAGTAAGTGAATCCAGATCCCCTACTACAAAATCTGGTTTTAGATCCAATGACAATAATCGATTTGCACCGCCATCCGCTCCGATCCTTAAGTCTACTGTATCCCAAAACTGAGCTAATAAGCTTCGAGAAGGAGTCTTTCCGTTCCCCACTACCAATGCTGTTCTTGAATTAGGTCTTATGTCCATCGGTAAACTCTTTCTCGTTCCAACTCCAATTGGAAATGATGGTGATATTACTTTACGGGCTCTGGAAGTTCTTGAAGCTGTCGATGAAGTGATTTGTGAAGAACGGAAGGTTGGCAGCCGCTTTCTCAAGCATCACGGAATTCAACAAAACCTTCGAACCCTCAATGAGCACAATGAGTCAGAGCAGATCAGTGATTTACTTGTTTTGCTAAAAGATGGCAAACAGCTCGCTTTGATTTCTGATGCAGGAACTCCAGTTTTTGCGGATCCAGGGTATCGCTTGATCCAAGCTGTCATCGCAAGCCGTGGTAAAATTGTATCTTTACCCGGACCTTCTTCGCTGATGACCTCGTTAGTTGTCAGTGGGCTGCCTTGTCAAGACTTTTATTGTGCTGGGTTTCTTCCCCGAAAGACAGAACTGCGTCGAAAGGCCCTGCAAAGCCTGAGGCTTTGGCAGACTACTTTGGTAATTTATGAGGCCCCGTACCGCCTGATTCCCTTATTGAAGGATGTTTCAGCAGAATTGGGGGGATGGCAATCTGCAAGTCTTTGCGTACGACTCAGTTATCCAGATGAGAGAGTTTTCAGAGGGAATTTGAAAGAACTATTAGCTTATTGTGAGGCTTCACCATTCAAGGGAGAATTTGTTTTGCTTGTTGATAACAGATTGTATGGTCGGCTCTCTTCTAAATCGGGCAAGGGCTCTAAAACTCGCTCAACTTGACGGCGAGGGGTGTGGCTGGATGGAAAAACTAGGTAGGAGGATTCCCTTGGTAGAGAGATTTGTTCAGGTAAGTAGTAGATCAATTCATCCAATTTGACTAGCCCCAAATCACGGCGAGCTAGAAAATCAATGTATTCCGAGCTTGTTCGCAGGGCTTGAACTTCTGCTAGCAGTTCTTGCTCCTGGGCTCGCATCTCCTGCATTTTATGTCGTAAGCGGAAATCTTGATCATTGAGTCTTGAGGTAGCGAGCACTCCGTAATCACCTACTACTCCAACCAATGTCATAATCAATAGAAACCCTATCAGCAGACCCATCATTGAGATGGAACGAACCTCAGTGTCTGATTGTTTGGACTGAATTGCAGATGGTTTTGGGGGATTAAACAAACCCCAAATGTTAAGAACTCCTTCCTTGGCATTTTGTGTTTGTTTTCCCTGCTTCTGCTTCGAATTGGGCAGAGCGGGATGACGCAAGTTTTTCGGAAGCTGGCGGGTCATCCGTTTTCTGTGGTTTCTTTAAGCTTTAAATATTGACGCTGCAGTCTAATTTTCTGCTGCTGGTATTCGTCTTTGTTCAACCGGCCCAACTGAAAATCATCCTCCAATTCGCTGAGTGCACACAACAGGGCGTCAGATTCACTGGTATTTAATTTTGCTTTGACTTTCTGTAGTTCATGCCTTTGGATTCGGCTGAAAAAGAGTGGAAAAGTTACGACTACTATCGTCAGAATAGATAATAGTGTGGTCAAGTAAACGGTCATTCAGATCTCTGAGGTGTGTGCTTCGATCAACTTTCTAGACTCTGGAAGATGCATCATTTCATTCAGTCGATCGTACTGTTGAAGATGCCAATAACCAATAACACATTCAAACCCTGTCGCTATTCGATACTCCTCAACCGTTGCATGCTTAGGCCGTGTTTGTGGCTTATGATTCTTTCCACGTTGAAAAACCAGAAGCTCTTCTTCGCTCAGCATTTCGTACCAAAGGGATGCCAGCTTTGATTGTGTTTGACAGCGAACTAATTTTACCACCCACTGATGCACCTGGCTAGCACTTTGACTTCGTTGTAAAGCATATTGGCGACACCAAAGTTCAAAGATAGCGTCACCTAAGTAGGCCAAACCAAAGTTTGACCACTCTTTCCAGTTCTCACCACTGTTCATCCTGAGGGCAGATCAGGTGGTTGCGTTGAATTCGAAACATACCGTTGTCCATCTCCCTTTCATCTAACACTTGCATGGTGTTTTCTGCAGTCGGGACTCCAAAGCTGCCATCGGCTCTCAAAACAATCTTCTGACCTGGACGGCAATAAAAGATTTCATCACCTCTATCGATCATTACTCCCTTTCTGGGAGTTGGGCCTGGGGCGTCTTCTGGTTTTTCTTGAGCAGATAGGATTTCTCCAAGCGACTGGGATTTGAGCAAGCAAACATATCTCTCATCTCGGCTACCCACAGATTTACTGCTAAGTTGATACAGTGAACCCATCTGATGTATGAGCCTACGTTGGTAGGAGTTCATCGGATCAAATTCTAAAATTTCTTCGTCTTTCTCAAGGAATTCTAGAATCTGCTGATTGATTTCCTTAAGAAATTCTTCGTCTTGGGGAGTTAACTCAGCTTCAATGACCTGAGATTTATCCTGGAATTTGTCTGTCATGTTGATGTGGACTTCGGTCGTTGATTAATTGCCGGGCTTGTCCCGGAGGGATATAAGCTAAGTAATAGTGCTAAAGCAAGAGGTCCTGAGAGGCAATCGAAAAAAGGACTCAAGTTTTGTTTCAAATGGCCGATAGGTCAACTAAGGCAAAAACTTGGCTCCATAAATTCCTTGAGAATCTGGAGCTAGATTCTGTCCAAAGTGCAATAAGTTTGCCCAGTCTCTGAGACGTGAGGCAGCCTGCTGTGCCTTGGGCTTTTAATCATCAAGAGGGCCTATGCCTCAAAATCAGACTTACTCTAATCTTTACACAATTGGTTTCTTGGTAACTCTAGGAACGATGACCTTCGGAATGTACTACTTTTACAGTGGTTTGGGGAAGGTTAGCTATCAAACCTACAGTGGCTTTGAAACAGTTACTTATTATCTTGATAAGCAAAAGTACGATCTGTACTTTAACGGTCTCATTTACTGCGGATGCTTCGCTTTCGCGCTCCTACTGCTAACTGCAGCGATTCTTGTGCCTAGCCCGGCACAATTGCAGCGCAGGCAAGCTCAAACCTATCCGTATGGTGCTCAACTTGGTACAGCGCCAATTAGTCAGTCTGCTCCAGTTGAAACAACCCCGCAGCAAGCCAGAGTCAGCGAAGCAAACAATTCTCCTGAATCAAGTCCGCCATTGGAACTGGAACCAGATTTCGATTTTGCAGTGGATGACAGCCTCATGGGGGATCTCGAATTGAAAAATTGAACCTGAGTTGGCTGACGAAATATGTGATTAATGGAAGCCTTGGATAAATTTGATCTCAAGGCTTCCAGTCAGGTTTTCACCATTCAAGAAGCCAGTTCGAATGTCCCTCCTCATTTCTCTCCTCATTGCTTATATCCTTGGGAGTATCCCATTTGGACTGTTGATTGGCCGATTTTGGTTGGGAGTTGACGTCCGCCACCAAGGTAGTGGCAACATTGGTATGACCAACGTGATGAGAGTCGGTGGAAAATTACCGGGTGCGCTAACATTTATCCTAGATTTTGGTAAAGCGTGGCTTGCGGTTATGATAGCGGCTGTACTTCTGGCGGAAGAGTCAACGCCCGAACCCGCATTGGGAATCCTAATGCTCGTGGGAGCTTTCACAATTCTTGGACATGTTTTCCCAGTTTTTCTGAGCTTTAAAGGTGGAAAGGGGATTTCTTGTCAAATTGGAACGCTACTGGCGGTCTACTATCCGTTAGCTTTAGTCGGCATGGGAACGTGGTTACTAATGTTTGCTTGGAAAAAAATATCAAGCCTCTCTGCAATTGTGATGCTTTGCGTATTGCCGCCTGCTAGTTTAGTTTTGCCCGGCATGATTTGGGATCTCCCAACGTGGGATCTAAGTACAATTCAGTTTGCTTTGAGTCTCCTTCTACTGTATAGCCATCGCGATAATCTTCGGCGATTACGTGAGGGTAGCGAAAGTACTTTGCAAGGCCCTTCTTCGACCACTTCATCTCAGAGATCAAAATGAACTTTAACCTTGTCCAACCCCTGCGCTTTTTCTTTGGTGGGGGAATTTACCACCATGTCGCAAACCTAACGGTGGTAATCATGGCCTTGGCTATCCTGTATTTGGTAGGGCTTAAAATTTGGCCAGTATCGTTTCTTTTGTGGGTGAGCTTAATTGTTTTCGCTTCCATTGCCATTTGGCGGGCGGGAGATTTTTTTCAGCCAGCTGCGGATTACGTTCAGGAGAAACACAAGCTCCCTGAATCCATTAAAGCAGCAGTGATTGACGCTATTGCGAGTTCATTCCCAGAATTTTGTGTTGCTGTCATTGCAGTAATTTTATTGGGGCGTGCTGAAGTGGGTATTTCCTCAATTGTAGGTTCTGCCCTCTACAATGTCTTAATCATTCCAGCTGCTGCTGGCCTTGTTGCTAAAGGCCCAATGAAAATTGGTAAGGAAGTGGTGTGGAGGGACAGCTTGATGTATTTTGGTGTGGTCATTTTGTTGCTCGTGGCTCTTTTAGCCTTCCCAAATGCTTGGGGCCTTGGTGTTGCAGCATTGTTTATTCTTGCTTATGTGGGCTATATCTTTTGGTTGAACATTGATTATCGCAAACACAAAAAAAATTTGGCTCATGAGGACACTGATGTGAGTGTTTCAGAGGACACTGATGTGAGTGTTTCAGAGGACGCTGATGCGAGTGATGAAGGTGAAGAATCGGAGCTGGAAATTCGGGATGAATCGCACGCATGGAAGTGGATTTTGGGAATGATGCTGGTGATGGGCTTAGCCTCACACATTTTGGTTGAAGCCTCCATCCAACTTGGTGATCTTCTTGGTATTGATGCAGTGATCATGGGCTTCATTGTAATCGCAGCAGGAACTTCGGTGCCGGACACGGTACTCTCAGTCCTGAGTGCAAAAAGGGGCAACTATGATGCTGCGATCTCCAACGTATTCGGCAGCAATATTTTTGATATATGTATTTGCCTCAGTGTCCCAATCCTACTGGCGTTAGTGTTGACCGGGGCTGTTACTCCAGTGAATTTACCACAGATTGAATTAGTGTATATGCTAGTTGGCGCTACTGCATTGGCAATCTATCTCTTTTGGAGTGACAATTATACGCTTACCAAAACAAAATCTACGATAATGTTTGGTATTTACTTGCTGATTATTTTAGTTGCAATGGCTCTGTAATTGATATGTCCTCTGTTTTCGACCTGTGCCAATTTTTGAATTCATCCCCGACGCCGTTCCACGCAGTTCAATCGATTAAACATCAACTAATTGACAAAGATTTTCAAGAGTTGCGGGAAAGTCAACTTTGGGAGACGATGAGGGGTGGAAAATACTATGTAACCCGAGGTGAAACCAGCATTGTGGCTTGGGTTCAGGGAGAATCTTTTCCAGATCATGGAGCTCACATTATTGGAGCCCATACTGACAGCCCCAATTTAAGACTTAAGCCCAACCCAAACATTACTCGCAATGGTTACCGTCAGTTAGGGGTGGAGGTGTATGGTGGAGTCTTGCTTGGAACGTGGACCGACAGAGATTTATCCTTGGCAGGAAGAGTCTTCATTGAGTCTGCAAATGGTTTGAAAACTCATTCGCTTCTTTGTGACCGACCACTGATCAGGATTCCACAGCTTGCAATCCATCTTAATCGTGAGGTTAACGAGAAGGGTTTACAACTTAATAGGCAAAAACACCTGCCCCCCATTTTGACCAAGAGTCAAAACTGGGAAACTGATGATGCCCTGAAGTTCTGGCTTGCAGAGGAATTGGATTTGGATGGGAGCAAGATCCGTAGTTGGGATTTAAGTCTTTACGACACCCAATCTGCTGAGTGTTGGGGCCCAAATCTGGAATTCATTGCCTCGGCACGTTTGGACAACTTGTTCTGTTGTTTCACAGGGTTGCAAGCGCTTTGTAATTCTCGCTCAGCTAAACCTTGGACTCAGGTTTTGGTTTGTTACGATCACGAAGAAATTGGCAGTCAAACAACGGAGGGTGCTCATTCTTCTTTTCTGGAATTTGTTATCAGAAGATTAGCGGAGCAGACTGAATGTAGACAAGCCTACGAACGGGCAGTAGCTAATTCGATTCTTGTCTCTGCAGACATGGCGCACGCTGTTCACCCAAATTATTCAGAACAGCACGATCCCAATCACTTCCCACAAATGAATGAGGGGCCAGTCATCAAGCGAAATTCTCAGGGCCGTTACGCTACCTCTGCAAAAACGGAAGCCTGGTTTGAGCAAATCTGTTATGAGAGTAATGTCCCAGTTCAAAAATTTGTGATGCGTACCGATCTGGCATGTGGTTCCACGATTGGTCCGATCACTGCTGCACGCCTTGGAGTAGAAACCGTTGATGTAGGTGCTGCAATGCTTGCCATGCACTCAATCAGAGAGACTTGCGGCTCTCTAGATGTAGATTACCTAATCAAAGCCTTCCAAGCCATTTATGAAGAACACCTCCCTGTTACCAACTGAAATGATTCCTGCAAATAATTGAACTAGTTCTCAAAAGTCCTGAATTCCCATCAAGAATTTGCCTTAATGGAGTTCGCCAAGATCCAGCAAAACTACCTTCCTTCATCCACCTCTGTAATATTTCCTTAAACAACTCTCTGGTTTCATCCACTATTTTATCCTACTTTAAACATCCTAAGACTTCGCTCTATGATTTAGATCTAATTAAAATGTGGGTGATGGATCTCTTAATTTGATTGGATAATGTGAATGCGAGAATACAAATTAATTTTGATTATCTTTGGTTCGCTGGCTCTTATTGGCATTTCATTGCTTGGATTTTATCTGCCAGAACCGCCTGCTCATGGTAGTGGTAACCTAAATGTCGCAGAGGCATTAGGGGGCGGTGATGTATCTGGCTACGCGCGTGCGCTAGAGCCGCGTCTTTTTTCATTTCCCCAAGATCACGCTGATCATCCAGAATTTCGAAATGAATGGTGGTATTTTACTGGGAATCTTCAAACTTCATTTGGACGCCCCTTTGGTTTTCAAGTGACCTTGTTTCGAAATTCGCTTGTGCCAGAACTTCCTGAACATTCAGGTTCACCTTGGAGAACCAATCAACTCTATATGGGGCATTTGGCTCTTTCTGACATTCATGAAGATCGTTTTTACCATGCTGAGCGTTTTCAGCGTGCTGCTTTGGGCCTGGCTGGTACGGAATCAAATCCTCTAAAAATTTGGTTAGATGATTGGGAAATTAAAGGAGTGAGTAGTGATCCCATGAGATGGGTATTACTTGCTAAGACGGAGGAATTTGGGATCAAACTTGATGTGACTCCAAGTAAGCCATTGGTGCTCCAAGGAAATCAGGGACTCAGCCAGAAAGGAAAAGAACCAGGCAACGCCTCTTATTACTATTCTTTCACTAGAATGAGCGTGAGTGGTGAGGTGTTCACTCCTCAAGGAACCTATGATATTACTGGCTCAAGTTGGCTGGATCGTGAGTGGAGCACAAGTGTCCTTGAGTCATACCAAGTAGGTTGGGACTGGTTCGCATTGCAACTGAATGATGGGACAGATTTGATGTACTATCAACTGCGTGATAAATCTGGAAAACCAGATGAACAAAGCTCAGGTAAATTGGTCAAACCAAATGGAGAAAGTCGAAATCTGATTTTTGAAGAAGTAGCTCTCAAAGTCATTGAATTTTGGAAAAGCCCTAACAGTGGAACATCCTATCCAGCTGGGTGGGCCCTGAAGCTACCCTCTGAAAATCTTGAACTGGAAATTGCACCTAGAATGAGTGACCAGGAATTACAAACTACAGTTTCCTATTGGGAAGGATCAGTTAGTGTCCAAGGCACTCAGAATGGACAACCCATACAAGGGGTGGGGTATGTGGAGATGACCGGCTATAGTCAATTAATGAACTCAATAGATGGGTCTTAGATAAACTCTCTCAGCATATTAGAAACAATTATTTTGGATAATGCTCAGCGGCTTGAGAATTGATAACCAGAAGCAATGCTTGTTTTTTTGTTAGCACTCAAACATAATGAGTGCTAACAAAAAATTATTTATCGGAGAATTTTATGGATTCGCGAAAATTCACGGAAAAATCGCTGCTTGCCTTGGAGGTATCTCAAAACGAAGCGATTCGAAGACAAAACCCTCAGATTATTAGTATTCATCTTTTGTATGCACTCGTGGTTCAAGAAAATGGTTTAATTCCGCAATTGTTGGAAAAGATGGAAATTGTCTTAACCACTTTTCAGATGCAGCTGGCACACCAGTTAGATACATTACCTACCCTCAGTGGACCCTCCTCAACCCAAGTTAGTGGCTCAGGGGAACTAAATCATGTACTAGTCAATGCTGAAGAAAAATCCAAGCAGATTGGGGATTCCTTCATTAGTGTCGAGCATCTGCTTTTATCATTAGTGGATGAGGGCAAGAGGGGTAGTGCCGGGCGTTTTTTGGCGGGCTGTGGAATTACCAAAGAGAGAGTTTGCAAGACATTGGAAGAAGTTCGAGGCCATCAAAGAGTTAATTCACAAAACCCTGAAGAAAACTACCAAGCTCTGGAAAAATATGGGCAGGAACTCACCAAGCATGCTCTAGAAGGCAAACTTGATCCGGTAATTGGAAGAGATGACGAAATCCGCAGAGTTACACAGGTTCTCTCTCGTCGTACAAAGAACAATCCAGTGCTGATTGGGGAACCTGGTGTTGGTAAAACTGCAATTGCAGAAGGTTTGGCCCAACGAATTGTTCGCAATGATGTTCCTGATAGCTTGAAAGACAAACGTATAATATCCTTGGACCTGGGGGCCTTGATTGCCGGTGCCAAGTATCGGGGTGAATTCGAAGAACGCCTGAAAGCTGTTCTTCAAGAGATGCAGAAATCTCATGGTGAAATCATTCTGTTTATAGATGAATTACATACTGTAGTTGGAGCAGGTAAGACCGAAGGTGCTATGGACGCCGGTAATTTGCTAAAGCCCATGCTAGCTCGAGGAGAATTACATTGCATTGGCGCAACCACGCTGGATGAATACCGGAAACATATCGAAAAAGACCCTGCTCTAGAGCGTCGGTTTCAACAAGTTTTGATTGATCAACCAAGTGTTGAAGATACCATTTCAATTTTGCGTGGTCTGAAAGAACGCTATGAAATTCACCACGGTGTCCGGATCAAGGACAATGCGCTAATTGCAGCATCTACTCTTTCCAATCGCTATATAGCTGATCGTTTTCTACCTGATAAGGCTATCGATCTGATGGATGAAGCGGCTGCAAAACTTAGGGTTGAGATCAATTCAATGCCTGCAGAGATGGACGAAATTTCGAGAAGAATTCTGCAACTCGAAATTGAAAAAGCAGCTTTAAAGAAAGAAAAGGATTCAGCTTCTATCCACCGTCTCGAGGTCCTCACTCGTGAGTTGGCAGATTTGCAGAACAAAATGGATACGCTGACTCTTCAATGGAGTAAGGAAAAAAAATCATTACAATCCTTGAGCGATTTGAAAAAGCAGCTCGAGGAAACCCGTCTTGCAATTGAAAAGGCAAAGCGGAACTACAATTTAGAAGAAGCTGCCAAATTGGAATATGGAGTTTTGAGAGATCTGGCGAATCAGCTTAGACAAGCCCAGATGGTTGCAGAACAGCATCAAAACCAACTCTTACGAGAAGTAGTAAGCAGCGAAGATATTGCAGAGATTGTGGCTAGATGGACTGGAATTCCAGTCAGTAGAATGTTGGAAAGTGAGAATGAGAAATTGCTACTCCTACCTGAACATTTACGACAGCGTGTTGTAGGACAGCATCAAGCGATTGAGACTGTTTCAGATGCAGTACTAAGAGCTCGTTCCGGCATCAATGATCCAAAACGGCCTCTCGGCAGTTTCATTTTTCTTGGACCAACTGGGGTGGGTAAGACCGAACTAGCACGTGCACTATCAGAGTTCCTCTTTGACGATGAACAAAGCATGGTGCGGATCGATATGTCAGAGTATATGGAAAAACATGCTGTAGCTCGACTGATCGGAGCTCCCCCGGGATATGTCGGTTACCAAGAAGGAGGTCAGTTGACCGAAGCAATTCGACGCAGGCCCTACAGTGTGATTCTCTTCGACGAGATTGAAAAGGCCCATTATGATGTCTTCAATATTTTACTGCAGATTTTGGAGGATGGTCGCCTTACAGACTCTCAGGGCAGGACCGTAGATTTTCGAAATACACTTATTTTGATGACTTCCAATCTCGGTTCTACAAGAATCATGGAGCAGACTCGTAATAAAGTGGATTTCCAATCCATTTGTCAGTCTGCTCTAGCCGAGTTGAAGGGACACTTCCGTCCAGAGTTCCTCAATCGTATCGATGACACAATTGTATTTCATCCTTTACAGCAAGAAGATTTGCTAGAAATTGTTCAGATACAGCTGCAGAGATTACAGAAGAGACTAGATGAGCGCAGAATTGAACTAGAGATGAGCCCAGACGCAATGAAACTACTCAGTGAAACAGGATTTGAAGAATTTTACGGCGCACGTCCCCTTAAACGAGCAATGCAGAAGGAACTAGAGACTCCTTTGGCAAGGGCACTTCTCTCAGGCACCATCAAAGATGGACAGAAACTCAATATTCAACTGAAAAATGGAAGAATTCAGTTTAACCCTGTTGGTATAATTTAATCTCGCGTTATTTAGGTTGAAGCGTCGAGATATGTTCAAGAGTCAGCTGGCTGCTTTTGGATCGAACTTGCCAACCCTTTCCAATCTCCCAACACCAGGGACTACTTGGAGATTTCTTGATCTGTCTGGCTAAACCCTGTAATCGCGCAAAGTTAGGATTAAGATTATTCATTTTTAACCAGTGATGAAGAATCTCCCAACAGACCAGGTCTGATAATTGGATTAATTCTAGGTTGCAAATTTTCAGGTAGTTAGCTTCTTGAATACATACTTTTAACCAGAGTCTTTCTCGTTCTGCTTGAAGGTGTTCCCGCAAAGCTGAACTTTGTTGGGAGAGTTCTTCGAGCCTTTGCTCCAATGCTCCTCCAGCAACTTGTTGCAGTTTAGGAATCGCCTTATGCCTTAGAAAATTTCTAGTGTATTTGTTGTCTGCATTGCTTGAGTCTTCTGTCCAGATTTTATCCTGCTGCAGGAGGTAATCTTTGAGTTCCAGTTTTGTGAAAACTAGTAATGGACGGAGCCAGTGACCCTGCTTTACACGCATTCCCTGTAAATTGCTAAGGTGTGTCCCACGTAACATTCGATGTAAACGAGTTTCTAATTGATCTCCCCTATGGTGGCCTTGCACAATGAAAGAAAGTTTAAACAATTTACAGAGATGTTCCGCTTCCTGACGTCGCCATTCTCGTGCTGCTGCTTGAAAACCACTGGTCAACCGCTTCAAGCCCATATGGATTCGTAGATGGATGGGAATTCGGAGCAATTTGGCCTGTTTTTCAACAAAGACTGCATCATTATGGGCCTCAGTTCGGACTCCGTGATTGCAGTGGAGAATATGAAGATAGGAAGAAGGGATGATTTCTTTGAATAGGTGCAGAAGTGCCATCGAGTCGCTTCCTCCACTTACGCAAATAAGAAAGTGGCTTTGAGGAGAGACCTCAGCTTTTCTTAACTCGTGCCAGAGTCTCTGAGCGAGAGGGGAGCGACGCTTCAACGGAGAATCGCTTCCAGAGATAGAGTTGCCTTGAGAGCCATCGGATGATTTGGATATTCTTCAATCAGTGCTTTCCAGATAGTATATTTGCGAGAGTCATCCTGCAAATCACCAAAAGCTTTCCCCAGCGAGAAAAGAGCTGAGGGTAAGTGCTGACTTTGAGGAAAATTACGAATCAGTGTGCTCAAGTGAGAAGCCGCTTGTTTTGGATAACCACTATGCAAAAAACCATTACCCAAAACCATTAGTAAATCATCTTTACGATATTCGTTTTTCCCAGTTAACAAAGGTTTTAGCTGGTCAACAGCTCGGTTAATATCTCCCGATTGTAGAGCTAGTAGTCCAATGACCAGTAGCTCGCTATCTCCAGGATTTTGGCTCGCTGGTGCCAATGCTAGTTTGGTTTGTTTCAGATCTCGATGAAGATTATCTACCTCCCTCTGAAGTTGCTGGAGGCTCTCTGCAATCACGCGAATGTCTCTACGCACTTCATCAAGATATTCGACGGCAAGTGGAAGACGGTTTAACTCTCCTTGTGTCATTGCTTGTTCAGCGGTCAATTCTTGAAGGGTCTTAAGAATTTTATCTTGCCGCTCCAAGTTTGCCTGCAGATTTGCGACTTGTCTATCGAGATTCGATTGTGCTGAAGCAGGTGAACGGTGCCCAATGAGTGAGGCACAAAAAAGAAGAATGATGAATATTTGTGGCGTTTGTCTCATAAAAACCTATTTGCTCCATGCTGGAGCTGTTTCCGCAACACCAGCTGGTTGATTGGTGACACGAATTGTGCGACCTCCATAAGCTGACATAAAATAAATTTTATGGACTCCCCCACGTCTTGAACTGAATACGATTTGCTGTCCATTTGGAGACCAGTCAGGTTGCTCCGAATTAAATGGTCCAAAGGTTAGTTGTTGAATCTGATTGGTGTCGAGGTTGTATTTAAAAATCTGAAAATATTTTTCATGCTGAGCTTCAAAAAGCAATTGACGACTATCCGGAGACCATCGAGGTGCGCTCGAATATTTGCCTTCAAAAGGCAGGCTTTTTACTTCCCGACTTTCAATGTCGTAAAGGTAAATTCTAGGTTGTCTAAATCGCTTTCGATCAGAGACAAAAGCTATTTTTTGACCATCTGGTGACCATGCGGGAGAAGTTTCGAGACTTGGCCACCTGACAAGAGGAAACATTTCACCACTTTTTAAGTCATACCGGAAGATGTCCGCATTTCCACCTTTCATTACAGTAACGAGGATCTCTTCACCATTAGGACCCCAAGACCCTCCAATTGGTTGAATTTCTCTTGGAAATCGTAGCAGCCTTGCCTGTGGACGATCTACCGGTTGCAGAGCTAACTCGGTGGAAGTGGTTGTAAAGTGGGTGTAGAGCAGGATTTGGCCATCAGGTGACCAATGTGCAAGATTGGAGGTACCCAATTCGTAGGATAATCGTTCGTCTACTTTACCATCAAAGTCTATAAGGCGAATCTGCTTATTGCTTCCTTTTGGCTTTGCAGTGTAGGCGATCCGACTTTGACCTAAACCAGGAACATTTAGAACTTCCTGAATCATTTGGTCAGAAAGCTCACGAGCGGCTTGCTGCAGATCATTATTCCTGATTGTGATTTTAAAATTTCTACGAATGCGTTGTTCTTTAAGATCTTTCAGAATCCCCTGCACGGTCTGGCGTTGATTACTGAATTGCAAATCCCAAACGAAGGCTATCTCGCTGGCGGCTGCAACTACGGGATCAACTACGCTGAAGAATAGGGTCCGCTCAAGATTCTCTCTAATCACATTATAAAGGCTTTTGCTGCTTACTCCAGGAGGGGTTGTTACTAAGACAACCTGTAAAGGACGAAACCTAGGGCTATTCACATCAAAATAGTCAACTCCATGTGAATTCCTTGAGATGCCGGATAAAACAAAGAAAAGTAGGATAATGCGAAAGATCTTCATGATCAGAATTGAAATTGCTTTGGACTGAAACGAACACCAAATTCGTAAATGGGCAGCGTGTATGAATCTGGAAGAGGTGGAAACATACGCAAGTCACGAATCAGAGTAAGTACTGAATTGTCGAGAGCTTTGTTTCCAGAGATATCCTCAACTCGGTATTTCATGACTTTTCCGTTGGGCTGCACAGTAAAGCGTACTACTACCGTCAAATTGCTGTCAACCAGGTGAAATGGCACATCCCAAAGGGCGAGGATAACATTGTTGATTTGCTCAGAGTAGGCCAAAGCCTCCTGATCACTTAGTTGCTCGCTTGTTGGAGCAGCCTGCATTGCTGACATGAGTGTTGGAGCACCGATAGGAACCAACGCTGTACCAGCCAGTAGTTCAAATAGATTGTCTTCAATGCGTTTGGGTAAGGAATTAACAGGTGGTGCTTTAGATGGAAGTTGGGAGGCTGATGAAATGATTGCAGCTAATTTTTTATTATTTTGCAACAAGTTAGAACCACTTCTACCAACGATTTTGGACGAATTTTTTGATTTGGCTAGAGGTGAGCTTTTACTGCTCCGTTTTTGTATGGGAAGTTTAGAAGGCGAGGGCTGAACTGGGGGTTTAGTTGTGTCAGTTTTTTCTTCAGCAAATCGTTTAGTTGCTCTCTGGGTCTGAAAATTTTCAGGATTGTCTAAAAACTCTTCTATTTGTTTGTTAGCCTTTGTCAAGCTGTTATCTTGTGGTTTGGGGGGTGTTGGTTTTAGGTCATTGTTATCCTTTCTAGTCTTGGCAACTTCAATTTTCTTAGATTTCTTCGAAGAAGTTTTTTTTTCGTTTGGTTGCTCTTTGGAAGTGGGGCGTTTGAGCTGGCTTTTTCCAAGTTTGGGAATTGCATTCAGTGATAAGAGAGGAACAATAGTTTTGCGATTACTGCCAGTAGCTGGTTTAGCTCCTATGAGCAACAGTAAAAAACCGAAATGAAGTAGGATTGATAATAATAATGGCCAGCGATATGGTCGTAACCAGCGTAAGGTTCGCATGTTCTCAAAAAACCTTTGCCTTCATTCAAGCATTACCAAGACAGGCGAGAAGATAAATTATGAAAAAAGTAGTTGGAATCAGTAAAAATCAATTTGGCCTGACGGTCAGATTCCTCAATAATAATTTTGTCACCCAGTTTCAACGGAATTTTTTCACCACCATCAGCAGCTAGGAAAATATCTGTTTCACGAGTTTCTTTGCTGACCTCCAAGCAAACTAGGGAGTCATGAGTCACAACCAGAGGGCGCGAACGAAAATCATATTCATTCAACCCAGTGATGATCATGCAGCGCAATTCAGGCATGACAATTGGAGAACCAGCAGCCATCAGATAAGCAGTACTCCCAGTTGCTGTACCGATGATGACCCCATCCCCTCGGATTCTTCGGATGTTTTTTTGATTGATTGAAAGATCGACTGTTAGCATTCGAGTTGTACCTTTGAGGACAATCTCATTGACGGCATGCAGTTGACCATTTGGATGCTCACAACGAATCATGGATCGATGGCTGATTACATACTGGCCACTCAGTACCTGGCGCAAGGCAGTTTCCAGTTCCTCACGATTACTCGCTGTGAGAAATCCAACATTGCCAAAGTTGATAGCTAAAACAGGACAATATGAAAAGTGACTCAATGCATAAAGTACTGTCCCATCCCCACCAACAGTGATCAGCATATCCAGTGGGTTGATTGCATCAGAATCCCAATCAAGTAAATGAGCTTGAATACCGTTTGCTCTCAAGATTTTGGATATCTGAAGACTAATCTCTTCTTGTTGGATAGAGTCATTCAAAAGGACACCAACGTTTCTAAGATGGAGGGGATAAAATTGAGAGAGGTGTTTCATGCTGAGGCTATTCTTTCGGCTAACGGAAATCCGATGTCTGGGCCTTGCATGGGGGGG
>AGAU01000018.1 GCA_000224765.2 SAR324 cluster bacterium JCVI-SC AAA005
ATGCCTACACGATATTCTTGGTTTTTAATTTCTTTGGGAACTCCAATTATCATTCAAATACCTATTCAAAATTTTCGCAAAGCGCTTCTTCTGCGTAAATCAATTCAAGAAGATTGCTTATTTCATTATTCGATTCCTAACTAGTTATTTGAGATCGCTAGTTTTTCTAATTGCTGAACTGACAGCAAGTTTAATTTGCTTAATATGATTTCCACCAAGCTATATCTCATATTAAAACTCTTGGCATTGACAAGGTGGGTTAGGGTCTAAAGACTGATTTTTTTGTCAAACAATAGTAGTGAAAATTTCGGGCAGATTACTATTAGTAAAGCCATTAAATGAATGTCGCTTATCTTCATAACTTGATATACTTTGTAAGTAATTATCGAAATGATGGTGTCTTAATTACTGATGCTTCAGGTTTAGATAAGTGTAACCTACGTTACAGAATAAATAATCCTGTCGCTACGTGAGCAGCCTAGTCAAGCGAAGCGCCAGGAATTACTGGAGCGATTTTACATTTCTCACCATCAATAACTGACAGATGCAGTTGAGGAGTCGCTCTTGGCTAATGACCATTGTCTGATCATAGACGGCCATAGTTTTCCGGCTCTACCTCTGCCCTATGAATTAAACCAAACTGCTTTTCGACCAGACTTTTGTTTAGGGACGGATGACTTTCATACCCCTGACGAACTAGTAGCAAAGGTTGAGAAGATTTTAAAGAGTTGCGGCTATTCAACTGCTCAGGACCAGCCTTTCAGTGGAACCATTGTGCCGATGAAACATTATCGCAAAGACCAGAGAGTCCAATCATTGATGATTGAGATCAATC
This sequence comes from SAR324 cluster bacterium JCVI-SC AAA005, assembly GCA_000224765.2. Classification (GTDB taxonomy): domain Bacteria; phylum SAR324; class SAR324; order SAR324; family NAC60-12; genus JCVI-SCAAA005. Next base: position 836 of record AGAU01000018.1, read on the forward strand.
GTTGGCTGTATTTGAAAAAAGATTATTCCGTCGATCTCGAGAGAATGAAAAGATTGATCCTTGTGCTAGAGCGAGTGGGGGTGTGTTTTGGCTAGTCTGGGTTTGCTCCAAAGATCGCGGCAGGATATTGTTCAAAATGGTAAACCCTCTGTGGCAGAGAGGTAAAAGATTAATGCTACTTCAGCATCTCTAGCCACATAACATTTTGTGGTGCATATGGGAACCGAAAGTGGGGGTTAAACAAGATCGCTAATCAGAAAACTACACCACTGTCGTAGAACAATGAGCATGCGTGGGTTTGTAGTTGAACCTAAGAATAGGTCAGCCTAATCTTAAAAATAGCATTCTCGACTACATTCATTAAGCTCCTCCAACAAAGGCCTACCCCAGATCAACTCCATGAAAACACGGTTACAGAACCAGCGGTAGAAATTAAAGAGGAAATTACCAAAAGGTGATGCAAGTTGAAGTATTCATAGATCAATCAGAGACTTGAAATGTTCATTAGTCTCAGGATCTATCGAATAAACGTAGCAGCCTTTCATCCCGCGTGTCATCAAGGTTTTATAGGTGTTTTTGATGATCAAGTCAGTCCTCAGTTTAGCGGTTTGTGGATCTGATTTAGCGAGTTTCTTATGTCCGCGCATGGTCTTGTCATTTCGGTCGCGGGCCAAAGGGTTTGTCACCACTTCCCCATTTCTGACAAGTAGATCAGGTCCAATTATGACTCCGATGTAGTCAACCTCCAATCCCTGGCAAGTGTGAATACACCCCACTTGCGCCACTGATTTCTCAGCAATTATCCAGAGGCTCCCATCCTGATCCAAATTCCATTTTCGTTTGTATTCGCCAATTACAATATCAAAGTCGGATGGATTCTTTTTGCTTGCCCATGACCAACAATAACCGGCAACAACCCTAGCACGATTCTTCGTGTTTCTCTGAATAATCGCCTGGTGGAGGGCTTCTGGAGAATCGAATACGCGGAAATCATATTCATGGCTGGATATACGTGTGTTAGCTGTTTCACGAATGTTTAGAGCTTGATCAAGCCAAGCAAGGTAGCCATCTGAACCATCGCATCGGAACTGAGACGCCAATTTGTATCGTTCAATTGTCGCACCCCGTTTTTTGGCAAAGTCTTCGATAATTTCACAGCTTCCAATATCACTCAATGTGACTCTTTGATCTTCGTCAATAAAGAAAACGGTGCTCTTTGCGGAGTTGATTAATTCCTTAATTTGGTTCTCGCCGAGGTTCCCATAAAGACCACTTTTTTCATTCAGACGGTGTGCTTCGTCAACAATTAAGAAATCAAAAGTGTTCTTTGGGGTGTCTACAAAACTGCCTGATCCAGAAAACATGTTTGAGAATTTGCTTCTGGTCATGGTACCCGCAAGTTTCGTTTCATAGACCTTTCGCGGTGCTGCATTCTTCGAAACATACCTACCCATCAGTCTCTCTGAGGTGAGACGTACCAGGAGGTTTATGGCAAGTACTGTTTTACCAGTCCCCGGGCCACCTTCAATGATAACGACCTTTGGTCTCGATGATGATGCTGACTGTGCTGATGTAAGTGTAGATTCAAAAACCTCTTTTTGATCGTCTATTAACACGAATTCAGGCTTTGAAGCCATCAACCCTTTTAACGAATCCCCCAGTTCTTTTGATGGCCTAAAGGGCCCGCGATTCAATTCATAAAGAATTGTTTGTTTGTCACCATGTTTGACATGTTGCTTAATAAATTCTCGCAGACGGTCTCGGTGCGTGTGGCCTTTAAGGAACAGAGGTGCTTTGTGGATGTATTTGCTGTAATGTGGGTCGTCTATCACACCATCACTTTGATAGTTGTGGAGGTAGGCGCATGGTTGCAACTGAATCCCACCATTGTAGACAGCCTCATTGAAGCTTTCTAGCAGAGATGCGTACGACCAAGCTTGATAAGAAGGGTGTACGACTTCCCTGTTACGCCCACTCAAGTATGTCAGGACAATGGCATCCTTTTCACTCCTCTCAGCCTTACTCCACTGCTTCAGTTCGATTATAATAACTTTCTTTTGCCCTGCTTCGTTTTGCCCTGATAGAGTTACATCAATTCTTTTTGAGGATTGAGGTATGTGCAATTCAACAGCAACCCCAATTTCTGATGAAATGTCTTTGTCCCAAAGTACCTTAGCAACATAGGTGAGGGAAGATCGCCAAGATTCGATCTCAGCTTCAGCCACTCGCTTACCTGTTACTTCTTTAAATCTATTTTGAATTATTTCTTCAATATCATCGTCGAAGCAATCCTTTAGAAATTGTTGCTTGTTAGCAGCATAGACGATCATTGTGTCATTCCATTCAAAGCTTATTGTATTTTTTGTTGCTCCCGAAAGCCTTCTCGACTGGATACTTTGATGCGTTCTTTTGGAGTTTGTGGGTAACAGCTTCGTTAAGGTCAACGCCTAAGACAGAAGCTAATCTAACTAAATATAAAGTTATGTCTGCTAGTTCTTCCCGAACTGCTAAAGCTGTACTCTGGTTAGTACCCGCTGATTTCGATTCTTCTTCGGTGAGCCATTGAAAAATTTCCGAAAGCTCACCCACCTCCCCAGTAAGCGCCATAGATAAGTTTTTGGGTGAATGGTACTGGTCCCAGTCACGCTCAACTGCAAAAGCTTCCAAAGTGTCACTGAGTCTCTGGACTTCAATTAAAATCTTCGAGTTTGTGCACGAATTATTTTTTTGATCCATACAGGCGCTAAGCTTTCAATTATTATTCGACACCCTAAATAGTTGCTATGGCACTGTCGCCAATTTAAGGAAATCATGACAACTGGGCGATATGTTATTTGGAATATGAGAATGATCTTTATAGTGATTACTAGCTGACGCCACCGTAAATATCTACAATAGATTTACTTCAATATACTGCCTCTGAGTAGCAAGCCAGGCGGCTTTTTGAACCTACCATCGATTTAGAATCTTTTGCTTAAATCAGATTCATTCCAATCTGAAACAGATTACACCAATCAGAAATTTTATGGTTCTTTTCTAACTGACTTCAAAACAATTATAAAAACTGGTGCAATGGGACATTCTTAGGCAAGAAATTTATGGCTGGGCAGTGGCTGGACTATCTGGATTTTCTCTCTTGGTGGCTGGGCAGGTGGCTGGGCAGAAAAAATACAGGTATCTGAGTGTCAGCTTTCTGACTTGGATAAGATTATGATTTGACTAAGGAAAAGTATGGTGGCTGGGGCAGGATTTGAATCTACGACCTTCGGGTTATCGGACCGTTAGA
>AGAU01000017.1 GCA_000224765.2 SAR324 cluster bacterium JCVI-SC AAA005
TAATTCAAGAACTTGATGACAGTTGCCATCTTTCACTGTGAGAGTAATCCAAACCAGAATTGCCATAGGGACTCCTTATGCTGGGAATGCATTAGATGTATCAAATTTTTTTGTGAAGTAGAGGCTCGGTTAACGGAGCCATTCAGATGGGTTGGGGATCTTTATCATCTGGAAAAGCCGCAAGAATGTGATCTGAATTTCTATATGCCGAGAAGAAATGATGGCATTCATGGATGAGTGATGTGAGAACCTTTCCTTCTAAGTTAGCTGCTTGAAGTTGCTTATAAACATGTTCTTCACTTGCAGCGATCCAATGGCAATAGAAGAAGTCTTCGCTCGTTGTCCAAGTCTGAACACACCTAGCAAATTCGAGTGAAGAAGCTCTTTCCGCCCATTCACGCTCTGTTTCTCTTTTTTTGGGAGGATCTCTTTTCTCTGGTGGAGTGAGATAAATCTTTTTTGCTTCATCATCGATATAGCTATGAACCACAAAGAAATGTTTTTCTTTCATAGTGATCTCCTAGGTTGTGTGTGGATTTTCATAGAATTGTCATCTTGGATTAGAATTGCTACTGGCAAGCTAACTTATCAATTCATAGATAGAGATTGTCAAGAATTTAGCCCATAGTCGGATTGACCCAAATGTCGACCTTGAGTCGTTGTTCAGCTCAATGACTGGGCAAGTTCAGAAATGAAGTCGAAAGGTTGGTGTGGTAATTCGGGGAGGTGTTTCAGGAAGCCGCAGTCATTTGCGGAATAGAGTTGCAGTTCCATTTGAATCTGGAACTGCGGTTCAACGTGAAGAAGTCACATGGCCTTCATGGTAGCAGCCCATTTTTGGGAGTCATCTAATATATGAAACGCAGATATCTTTTCATTTTGAACTCTGAAAAGATGACCAAAATCAGCGTCCATACCTGTCGCAGTCCCATGCGCTAACACAAAAACATACTCACCTTCAGCAATCATAAGTTTTGGTTCAACTTTAAAGTTATCAAAATGCGTTGGGATCTGCATCGGCATGTTGCTAAACCAAGCATCAAAACCATTCTAAGTTCCAGAGAATTTGTGCATTCCATTAGCTTTCACAACCACATCACTGTGGAACAAAGTTCGAAAAGTATCCATGTCTTCAGTGGCAAAGCAGTCGTACGCTTTTTGGACTAATTCTTTAGTTGTCATGTCATCTTCAATTTCAATGCTGTTGAAAATAGTTGAGGCAAGTTTCGACAAGCTAAGCTGAAACAACTGGGCAATACTAATTCTATTGAAATTATTTTCAACTTATTAGTTGGATGGGAAAATATGGTCAGAATTAAATATGCCCGCCAAGACGGTAGGCCTTGCTTTCCAAGAAATGCGACTGGTATTGGACACCTTCCGCAGGAACTAAACCACGGTTTCAATAGCTCAAGTTTCGCATCGTAAGCCCCAACAAGCCCCTCCAGAATTCTTTGAAATAAGTTTTCAGGTCCTACTTACACTCGACATCAATACTGCTCCTCCCATCGCCCTCCCTCCGAGAGTTTCGTCGGCTAAAACTATAGCTAAGGTCGACCCAGCTACCTGAGGCCACTGAGTGCAGGTGCCGGCCAATCGACAACAAAACTTAAAGAACATTTAAGGAGTATCATTGGGAATATTTGAAAATGATATTGGGCTTAGCCGTTGGTGATGCGCTGGGAGCCTACCTCGAGTTTGAGGAGGCACGGGAACCGGAAAACTACCTAAGAGAGTATCAGGCCGGTGAGCCCCTAGAGTCTTCTGATGGCAGGCATGTCCTGACTTACAAAGTTTGACTTCCCCCACTTGTTGAAATAAACAGGTCTTTTTCAAGATCTAGATCAATACCACAGTCGTTATCCCCTTTTTAAAACAGCAGATACTCAGCTTGACTCTCTCTATCTCTGAGTTGATAAGTTCGCTTTGCGTTTGCAATCCTACACTTGCAGGCATGAAGTTTTGGTAATGCAATGTCAACTGAGAGAATCAAAATGGAAGAAAAGCATTTCTTTGTAGTACACACTTTTATTTCTAATGAGGCTCGAAAGGAATACCTCACTCCACCTGAAAAAAGAGATCCCCCACAAAAGAATGTGACCGAACGTGAGTGGGCTGAAAGGGCAAAAGGCCAATACGCGAGATGTATGCAGGAGTTCTATGGGAATGATGAATTTTTCTACTGTCACTGGATTGCTAAGAGTGAGCGTGACGTTTACAGGCAGTTAGAAGAATTTGGGTTGGAAGGGAAGATAATTAACTCAATGGTTCAAGAGCTACATCGCTTCACATCTGCTTATCGAAACTCTGATGCCCCTAGATCCTACCCTGAAGAAGGAATGTATTGGTAATCACGTCATCGGCATTCTGACAAATCCGTCTAATGCTGAAACTGCTCTCTAGTTTGCAGTTGCAAATGAACAATTTTATATGACTGAATGCTTAACCACATTAAGTCCTACTAAAATCAGGAGTCCATATGGCAATTATGGTTTGGATCACAGTCAAAGTGCAAGATGGCAACTGTGATCAAGTGCTAGAATTACTTGATAGTCCTGAAGGCAATGATTTCACAGTTTCTCAAAGAGGTTGTGAACAACTGAATAGATCTATAGAGCATGAGAGTCCTAATCACATACTTTTGACGGAACTCTGGAGTTCCAAAGAAGATTGGGATGCCTATTTTGAAATGCAGCAAAAAGTGAGGGACAACAATGGTTTCAATAAACAACTGTTGCCTTTATTGGAGGAGGATGGAATTAAAATTACTTTCTCAGAAGTCAATAAATCTATAAGAGGAAATGTTCCAAAGCATGTTCAGCATATACTAGACGAAGATGAAAAATTTAAGCATTTCCTCGTTGTGCACAATTGGATCTCTGATGAAGACAGAAAAAACATCTTAATACCTCCCGAAAAGCGCAACCCTCCTAGAACAAGAATGTCAGAACGTGAATGGGCTCAAGAAAATGAGAGACGGGGAGATGCATCTGTAATCCAACATTGGATTACCACTGAGGATTTCTTCTATTGTCATTGGTTAGCAAAAAATGAGCGGGATATCTATAAGACTCTCGAAGGATGGGGTGTTGAGGGCGTAAAATTCAATTCAATGGTCACGGAGGCTTATGAGTACGTAACCGCTTTCCGAAATTCTGATACGGTTTTCAGGAAAACCTGAATTAGTATCAGGTTGTGCAATCAGCTAATTTAGAAGCACTTTGGAGGAGCATGTGTTGTCATAAAAATGAATTTCAACAGCCCAATACTGGATTTCACAAACTTGCAAATAAAGTAATTCTAAAAACTATTCAATAATCTTAAACAAAGATATTTCAGGACCAACTCTCAAGTAGTCAATAATAGATCTTGCATTTCTTTCTAAAGTTACTGATTTGATTTGGGTTATAAATTGATCTATTGAGTCTCCTCTAATCTTGAGCATACCGGTTGGCGTTTCACTGAAGAGACTTTCACTATATGAACATGCCATACCTTGTTCATTTAAAATTCCTACGTTCTGGATCAATTTTTCTCGACAATCTTCTCTCGCAAATTGGTTTTTAAATTTAAGATTGTGAACTTGAAAATACTTTTTATGAAATGTTTCCGTTAAATTATGGTTCACATATTTTATACCACCGTGAACTGCAAATAGATCAAATCTCTCAGCAGCCTCTATATTTTTCACATTTTCTTCAAAATTTTCGCCTTGATCTAAATCATTGATATCGTCTGTTTCTTTGAAGACTCCTAAGTGGTCTGTTTCTTTTACTATTTTAGAAAAAATATAAGTATTCTCATCAAACATTTGCTTCAGAAGTGGGAGGGCTTTTCTATTACCACCAGCTCTGAATGTCCAATTTGCTCCAATTTCGTACTTCATCATTCCTCTAGTGAAAATTGTTACCTGTCATTGCAAGTACAAGCTCTGGTCTAAAATTACACTGTAATCCCTAATAGTTGAATTACGAATCAGTGTTTGTACCTAGGGAAAGAAGTTTTATACTTTCTCCGCATGTGAAAAATCAACAAGAAGAAAAAGAGAATCTCGATAATTCTAAAACTAATGTTCATATTTTCTCTCTAATTCACATTAGAATGATCCTAAGCAGTCTCTCACTCTGATTCGTCAACGCCACATCAAAATACTGCGGCAAAAACGGCAGGAATATCACACCATTCAAAACTCACCTCAATCAGTCAGTTCCCGAAACTTCTC
>AGAU01000016.1 GCA_000224765.2 SAR324 cluster bacterium JCVI-SC AAA005
AGGCAGTGCTGAGCAGGAGGTGCCCGACATCAGCATTTTTAGACGTGCTTTTGTCGATGCCTTGGCCGGTAGTGCCGATTTCGACAAGGATGGCTACCTGACTGGATCTGAGTTGGGCACATACATCCAGAAGCGGACAGCAGAGGATTGGAAGGGTGAGTTGACTCCTCAATACGGCAAATTACAGGATCCGAATCTCAATAAGGGTGATTTTGTTTTTAAGATTGGAAAGCCTGCAAATCAGTCTTCTGCAACCAACACTGTGACAGCTAATTCGGATATGGCTGCGCAGGCTTGGGAGGTGGTCAAAGATTCAACGAATCCCAAGATTCTGGAGGAATTCATCAGGATGTTTCCCTCAGCGCCACAGCGTAATCTGGCAAAGCTAAAACTGATGACATTGGAATCACCGTCCTCCGATCAATCTACAGAAGATCAGGTAATGGCGCAGGTCCTCTTTGGTGAAGCTGCTAAAAAGAAACTTCTGGAGACCAAGGAGTGCGTTGAGTGTGATTTGCGAGACATGGACATGAGAGGAGCTGACCTAACTGAAGCAAGCTTGACAGGAATTATACTGCACAAAGCTGACCTACGCTACAGTGATTTAGGTAAAGCCAACTTGAGCAAAGCAGATTTACGTAAAGCTAACCTTTGGAGTGCCGACCTGCGTGGAGCTAACCTCCGTGAGGTAGATTTAAGTGAGGCAATGCTCATAAGTGCTGACCTGCGTCATGCTGATTTAAGTGGAGCCAACTTAACTGATGCTCATAAGCACAACACCTACCTCACTGGAGCTAAATTCTGCAACACAACAATGCCCGATGGTTCAATCGCCAATAGAGACTGTTACGCTACCCAAGCTGACACTAACCAACGTAGTGAGGCTCTTTCTGGTGAAGCAGCCCAAAAGAAACTTTTCAGGGATAATGAATGCGTTGGGTGTGATTTGAATGGAACTAGCCTGCGTGGAGCCAATATGGAAGGAGCCAACTTGTATGGAGCCTCCCTGACTAAAGCCTCCCTGACTAAAGCCAACTTGTATGGAGCCAACCTGCGAGAAGCCGACCTGCGTGGAGCCGACCTGCAAGAAGCCTCCTTGACTGGAGCCTCCCTGACTAAAGCGAACCTAACTGAAGCTTCCCTGACTGAAGCTTCCCTGACTGAAGCCTCCCTGAGTAGAGCCAATCTGGCTGGAGCCAACCTGCGTGGAGCCAACCTGAGAGAAGCCGAACTGTGGGGAGCTAACCTGAGAGAAGCCAACTTGTATTATGCCAATTTGAGAGAAGCCAATCTGAAAGAAGCCGACCTGACTGGAGCTAATCTTAGCGAAGCCAAATTCTGCAGAACGACAATGCCGGATGGTTCCACCAACAACAATGACTGCTGATACCCAACGGTATTGAGTAGCTACCGAGCCAGTTAGTCACACAACGTCTCACAGGGCACTCTATCCTTATCCCCGTCCAAGCGACTGAGTCCACATTGACTCAGAAAAGCTCTCGCTTCTTCACAAGAATTCATTTGTCTGCAATAGCGTTTGCTTCCACAAAACACTTTCAAACTTGCTGAGGGCAGTGCGGTTCGGTGGACCCGCACTGTGTTAGTGCAGTTCATCTCTGGTGCTTCAAGTGGCAACTCGACTTGATCCCCAAGTAATTTCCGTAAAGCCACTAACTCTTGTCGATCAGCCGTCAATCCCCATTTCAGCTTCACAGCCACCCATGCCTTCGCATATTCGGTTTGATAGGCTGGATTGGGTGGTAGCCACTCTGCTGGATCCTTGGCTCCCTTCTGACGGTTCAGACGACGTTCGACAGCAATCAATGTATCTGGATCATCCATATCATTGGCATAGGCTCTTTTGCGCTCCCTTGACCAGTTGGCAGCACCAGACTGGTGGGCCTCCTTGAGAGGCACCATGTGATCAATATCCAGCTTGGTGGCATCGGTAATGGTTCTGCCAGAATACGGGTCATTCCAGCTTCCTGAGACCACTCGACAACCCTTTGAAGACTTGAACCCAACCGTAGAGAGGGACTCCTCAATCAACACCTCGTGACGAGCGTTCTGGCAATCGCGGTCTTCGTCAATCCAGTGACGGTAGCTTTTGCGGTCGTATTTGGGGCAGCCTGCAGAATCTGCGAAGGCTATTGTTGTCAGGAGTGTGAAAAGTATCGTCAACAGTACGCGCATTACTCGTAGTCTTCCCAGTTCCAGCTAAAATATTCACTGGGGTCATAGTCTACTCGATTACCTGCTGTTTTCTGTTTGATAATTTTTTGATCCTTGTAGTGGATTGCCGTCAATGTAATAAAATATTCAAAATCATCATTGCCCAGATTTTGCCTCGCATATCCCTCAATACAGACGAAAGAATCACTTTCGTACATTGCTTCCCTTGGCCCTTGAATGACATCTTCTTGAATTGTGGTTATGATTAATTTGTCATCCTCAATGTTGGCCTCAATCCCTGTTCTGTAATCGAAGGAACTGTAGTCTGGATGATAAATCTGATCCACTAACGAAAAATCTCCTCTCGCTCCAAGCCTCCAAGCTTTGTCGTATGCTTCTGCTTTAGTCATATTTATGCCTTATGCAAGTGTCTTTGGTTTGATTACTGTGATGGTATAGCCAACCAACTGCTTGCTACCAATCACTCATAGTCTTCCCAGCTCCAGTCCTGATTTTCTGCAGGATCGTAGTCCAGAACTTCTCTGACAATTTCATGTCGGTATATCTTACTGCCTATGAGTTTGCTGTAGCCATTGTAGCTATGTATCTTGGTTGTGATTCATAATATTTGGAAAACACACTGATAACGTAGACTTCATCGTTTTCATACAAAAGTTTCCATGGTCTAAGAGTCAAAAAAGGAAATATGGTTTCCATCAAAGATTTTCCGGCTTCAAAATCTATCTCCATTCCCATTCTGTAATCAAAGCATCGATAATCAGGATGAAGCATAGTTTTGATTAAGGAGTAATCTTTTTTCAGGTACCCAAGCCTCCACCCTTTTTCAAAATCTGCTGCTTTAGCCATTTTTACACCTCATATTGTTGTTCGCGATTTGATTTCTGCGATGGTGACCCCCACCAACTGATTGCTGGTCACTCATAGTCTTCCCAGTTCCAGTCTTGGCCTTCGCTGGGGTCGTAATCCAGTTCTCTACCATCAGTTTTCTGAGTAATTATTTTCCCATCTCTGTACGTTGCCTGAGTCGTAGTGCAGCGGTAAATCTCATAATTTTTGAATCGGCTGTAAACTCTGATGGTCAGATTCTCTTTACTTTCAGACACGACTTCATAGGCACCGAGAACAATGGAATCACTGAGTGTTGAAACGACAACTTTATCGTCATTCAGATTGGATTTGATACCTGTCGTATGATCGATAGCTGAATATTCAGGATGGTAAAGGCTATCAATCTGTGAGAAATCTCCTTTAAATCCAAGTCGCCACGCTTGCTCATAAGTTTCCGCTTTCGTCATTCTCTCTCCTCATGCTGTTATCCGTGAGTTGATTTCTGCGACTTCATAGCCCACCAACTGCTTGCAATACGCTTCAACATCTACCTCCCCCCGACAGCCTCCGAGGCTAGCCGATTGGCTGATATATTTGGAAGCACAAACATGTGAATCCATCAACCAATCACGAAGAGGCGCTATGCAGTACCTGCAACCCGATAACACTAACCGAAATATTGGACTTTGGACACTCTACATCGCTATGGTCTTTGTCTCACTGGCAGTTCTGGAAACATTGCTGGAGGTACCGGCTATCCAGTAAGCAGTTTACCGAATCTGAGTCCAGTTCGGGGCAAGCCATTCTCTGGATATGATTCCACTCAGAACATAGCTGTTGGATTCGGTGCGATATTCCCATCCTATTTTGTTGGCTTGGCGAATTCGTTATTTCTCAGAGCTTGTGCCAAACATTTGAAAAGAGTTGGTCAAAGGACAAGCGGAGGTTGAAATTTCTACTTCCGAATAAACAGTCCGATGTGTAACTGTACTACCAAGAGTTACTGTCAGTTGACGGGCAGTTGAGGAAAGAAAAGTGGGGCTACTGGCAGTTGCTGTCAGTTGAGATGTGTAGTTTCAGAGGAGATGATCAAGGCTGCAAGTAGTTGAATTTACAAGCGAAGGTTTGGTGGCTGGGGCAGGATTTGAACCTGCGACCTTCGGGTTATCGGACCGTTAGA
>AGAU01000015.1 GCA_000224765.2 SAR324 cluster bacterium JCVI-SC AAA005
TTTTTTTGCGTTCAATATACTATTTTCATCAACTATTATCTTAATCGGGCAGTATTGAGCACCTAAATTTGGAATATTATCAAAAAGAATGAACTGAAAGGCATAGAAGGTGTCAGAAAATGTGTAACTGTAAGGCACATTTATAGGAAGTCTTTCACGTTGTTTTTCTGAGCCTCTATAATCTACGGTTATGCCTTCATCTGTAATTTCGATTTTAATTTTCAATTCAATATCTTGTCTCTTTACTGGGTCATTGGATGTAAGAACACCATCAGCAACAAGTTCTCCCGAATATATCCCTTTAGGGAATTTCGAAAGTCTGTCAAGATAAGCTTTTTGCATTCTTTTTGAGAATTGATCTGCAACTTCATTAAGACTAAGTTCCAAATTTGAATTAAATAATTTTGTTAGCTTTCTGGAAATCGTTTTGATTGTTGAAATCATCGCATAGATATCGCCAAGAACTAATTCAGGAAGGCGTACATTACTTTCTATCAAGTGGATTATTTCTGAGTTTATATTTCCTTCATTATAGAGTTTCATAGGTGGTATCATCAAACCTTCTTCATAAAAATCCCAAGCACGGAAATCACCAATTGTTCCACCAATATCAGCAACATGTAATATTGTTCCAACATATCCTTTAAGTGTATTGCCGCTGTACAGTGGTGCTACCAGCAACGTATCGGATTTGTGACCTGAACCAATCCACGGATCGTTAGTGATGATAATGTCATCGGGACGAATATTACTACTGAATTTCTCCGCTATAATTCTAATGGATCTAGGCATGCATGTTATGAAAAGCGGCATACATTCTGTTGGCATACCGACGGCTCTACCGAGTTCATCGCAAATGACTAAAGAGTAGTCTTTCCCATCTCGTACGGCACTGGAAAAAGCGGTCTTCATCAAAACTCTGTCTGCTTCGTCTGCAATTGATCGTAATCTCGCTAAAAATATTTCAAGATTTACTGGATCTTTGAAGTCGAAGTGATGGGTTTCGTTACTGGATTGACTTACAAATACTTTTATGTCCCCATTTTTTAATAAGGAAAAGGTACCATCAGGACCTACAGCTATTGTAGTGTTCTTAGATTCTATGATTGCTGGTCCAGCAATTTCCTTATTTGTTTTCAGGCTACCGTAGTCGTAAACATCAACTGCTAACCAATTATCAACAGATTCAAACCAAACCTTTCTTTTGCCAGATGATTTCTCTAAAGAACAATATGCAGAAGGAAGTAAAGAAATTTCTGGAGAACTTTGAACAATTGATATTTTAACTGCTGAAATAAAAATATTATAACCAAGAGAAATTCCATAAAGCTCATGATATTTCTTGGAGAAATTTTGTCTGATAATCTCAATTGAATCTGCAGGATTAAAGGGAATTAAAATATCATAACCTTGGCCTTCGTACCTCATTTCAAGAAATAGGGAAAATTCTAAAAGTCCTGATTCCTTTACCTGATCGTCTATCAGATCATAAGTTTTTTGCTTACATTGGTCGACAAAAGAGTTCAATTCAAAAAAAGTGAGATTGTTCAACAATGAAATAAATGAATAATTTTTCTCAATTGAAATATGAGAAGTTAAGAAGCCGTAAGCAGATAGAATTCCGGCTAAATTAGGGACAACAAATGAAGAAATCTGGAGTTTCTTGCAAATATCATAAGCATGGAGGGGACCGGCACCACCAAACGAATAAATGGTTGATTGTCTATGGTCTTCAGCAAGTTCAGTGACGTGCAATTTGATTGCTTGACTCATATTCTCATTCACAAGCTTTCTGATTCCAGTCAGGAATTCATCAAATGTGTAATTATGCTGTTCAGCTATTTGTTTAACCACCTCAATTGTCCGGTTTCTGTCTAATCCAAGGTGGCCCGCAAGTAATTTATCTGGTGACAAATATCCTAAAAGCAAATTGACGTCAGTAATTGTAACGTTTTTACCACCTAAGCCGTAACAAATGGGCCCTGGATTAGACCCGGCACTTTCGGGTCCAATCTTTAGAAGGCCAAGTTCATCAATTCTCGCGATACTCCCACCACCCGCACCGATTTCAAGCATGTGAATACTCGGGACTTTTACTTTGATACCACCTACCAGGTTTATCCTGGTGAACACGCCCAAATTCAAACTCACCTGTTTTTCTGGGCTTATAATCTTTAAGCAAACAAATCTTAGCAGTCGTACCACCCATATCAAAAGCAATACAATTTTTATTTTTACTATTACGTGAAATTGAGCTTACAGCTAGTGCACCACCTGCAGGGCCCGATTCAAGTAATCTAATAGGAGTCAAAATAGATTCCTTGAGTGATGAAAGTCCACCGTCAGACCAAATTAGACTAAATTTATCAATGCCAATTGCATGTAAATTATGATTTAAATCAATAAGGTACTTTTCAGCAATAGGTTGGATGTAAGCATTTGAACAAGTAGTATTTAATCTATCAAATTCACCAATAATTGGTGAAATATTGGAAGAAAGACTTAAATGTAAATTAGGCCTTCTACTCAATAAGTAATTTTTAAGGAGATCTTCATGAATAGAATTTTTATAACTATGAAGTAAAACAATAGCGACGGATTGAATAAAATACTGGTCAATAAAATTTAAGTATGTGTCAATAAGTCCTAAATCAATTTTTTTGAAGATAGTACCATCAACTAGAATCCTTTCACTAACTTTGAATCTCAGATGTTTAGGAACTAAAACTTCTGGCTTTTTTAAAACTTTATCATAGGGGTCATATCTGTTACCTTTACCTGTATAGATAATATCTTCAGCTCCCTCGGTAACAAACAATGCTGGTGGATCCTCTGATCTTGAAATAAGGGCATTTGTGAATAATGTAGTACCATGAATTACTTCAACATCAGTATTATTGGAGAATTGAATCGAATTATCATCAATAATTTTAATTAGACCTTCTAAAATAGCTATTTGAGGATTTTCATGGTTAGTTAAGACTTTTTGTTCATAAAAGACGTTATTGGAAACATTAAACAAAATGATATCAGTAAAAGTTCCACCAACATCAATCCCAATTTTCATTGATGTCTTGTTTGTCATATGATTTCTAGGTCCTTGAGAGCTTGCACACTAGCATCTAAATTGCTTAATTTCATAAAACTATAATTAGGAGAATATATTAAACCCTGTGCTCCAGCTTCAACACTGTTTATTACACTTTGGTAAACCATCTTAGGAGTACATTTAGCCTGATTAATATCATGAGCGGGTGCATCTATACCAATCCCCATATAAACTGGTACTTTTTTATCAACACCATCAACGGCTTCTTTACATTGTGTATAAACATAATGATCAGTGTCCAGACTAGTGGAAATTAGTTCTTCCCAATTACTTGTACCAAGAGATAACAGATTATTAAAACAATTTATTAATTTTTGGGGTGACTCAGAAAATATATTTTTTGCCAAAAATTGATTTCTTTAGCGTAAATCGATCCTGCTTGATGCTGATAGGTTATTGGCTTGACCCAATCGGAATAATCGAGAACCTCATCCCATGGCCATTGAGCCTTTCGAAGTGGACTAAAATGGTTTCTATTCCAAACATTTAGCCCAAACTCTAAGTCTTTATTTATCCATTTAACGATTCCATATAATTCTTTATCAAGATTCTTGTTGTTTTCCAACCACAGCTTCTCCCAAAGAAGGACTTCAGGGTTATAGAGTAAGAGTTGGAAAAATTGAATGTAAGAGAGTTTATTTGGATTATTATGAATGCTGGAAATAATTGCATGAAATGCTTTTTTGATACTCTCAACATCTAAATTTCTTGATAATGCGAATTGAACAAAATCATCAGAAAAATCTGTAGGACACTTACCTTGTATTAATTGATCAAGGGGACTACATCTTTCATTGCACCACATAACTCCATCAATATCATAAGAATTGCATTGATCTTCAACAATTGCTTTTATCCAGTTACGGTAGTTTGAATTGAATGTGCTTGGTTCGTCACCCGTTTTTCCAATTAAATCTTTTTCTAACAAATTCACTATATTTGGAACATCAATAGTTTGCACAGAACCATGACATTCGTATTTAAAGAATGGTTCCATCAATTCAATATAGACTTTAATATCTAATTTTTTACATTCTGTAATAATTTCAAATAAAATGTCATTACTTTGAAACATTTCATCTTGAGTATAAAATTTCTTGATACTTGTTTGAGAATAATATAAGGGGTTAGGTCTAAAATAAGCTCCACCCTTCAAATCAATTGGTTGGGACACACCATGGTCAGGCCATCCATCAATATCGGAAGAAATACTTCTTCCAACTTTTAAAGCTAACCAAGATACAGTGCAAACAAAAATCGCATTGATATTGAATCTTGATTTCAGAAGTGAGAGGCATTCGCTTACACCTTCATCAACAAAACTCAGTGGATTTATTTGTATTCCATTTAAAAATTGATTTCTCATCTCCTACTCATTAATCATGGAACCATTGCGGTGTCACCAAAGTGAATGCTAAGGATAGTATTTAAATCTGCTAGATCAAATTGAACATCTATAGCTAATACATTTTCTTTAAGTTGATCTACTGAACGAACTCCACATATTACTGATGGAATATTCGAATGAGCTAGTAACCAACCAAGTGAAACTTGCGTTAAAGAAATATTATATTTTTTGCAAAATTCTTCGAGGCTTTGAAGTAATCTGAAATTCTTTTCGATAAAAAGTTCCTTCATATAGGTAGCCCAGGTTGCTCGAGAATTAATGGGCATGATATTATTATTATATTTTCCAGTGAGAAATCCACTTGCAAGTGGAAAATACGGGATAAAATCAAATTTCTCGTAATCTAAATAGGGGCGAATTTCATTATATCTATCCTGCTTTAATAAGTTAAACTCAGATTGAATACAAATTGGCCTAATATTATAACGATGTTCAGCAAAAGCATTAAACATTGCAGTTTGCCAAGGATTAAAGTTTGATATTGCAACAAATCGAATTTTCCCCTGATTTTCTAAAGACTTTAAAGCTTTCAAGGTTTCTTCAATAGGAGTAGTATCGTCCCACTGATGGAGATACAGAATATCAATGTAGTCAGTTCCGAGGCTAACCAAGCTTTGCTCAACATTCTTAAATATATTTACGGATGAGAGTTTCCCATGAGATTTATCAAAATCATTTGGCCACCCAACTTTGGTAGCAATAACAAAGTCATGACGTCTTTTTTTTATTGCTTTACCAATAAATTTTTCTGATTCTCCTTTTGCATAAACATTTGCTGTGTCAATGTGGTTTATACCAAGATTAAGGCATTCATCTATTATCTTTATAACTTCACTCTGATCTACCTTATGACCAAAACGATTTGTGCCAATACCAATTACTGAAACACTTAACCCAGTTTTTTGAAAAAATCTGTAATTCATAAT
>AGAU01000014.1 GCA_000224765.2 SAR324 cluster bacterium JCVI-SC AAA005
AAATTTTGTATTTGGCATTTTGATAAGATATCTATTTTTACTTAGATAACCTCCAAGTCCAGAACTGGTAGCCTGGATCCATTTAACCCTTTTGGCGTACAAATCTAAATTTGGATCTAAATTATTATCAAATCCAAAAATTATATCAGCCATACCAACTAGATTTAACCATTCTTTTTGTGTGGAGGAATCATGATGAGTAGGAAATCCTATGTGGTCACCTGGATATCTTGGTTTACTAATCAAATCTGTTCTATAGATGATTTTAAGATCAGGAAATTTTTCCTTTACATAATCAACATATTTTTTTTCTATGAAAGAGGCAAACAATAAATTTAACTTCATTTCCTGATAACTTGAACGTTCTTATTTGATTTTGCAATTAATTCTAATTGATAATTAGAAAGTCTTTTTTTGAAAAATAAACTGATCAATAAGAACTATCGTGAATGGAGTCTGTTACAGCATATCGTTCAATGATGGTATCTCCACCTTCAATCTGGGGTCCCAATTGGCTGTTGCGAATAAAGTCCGCCAGGGTCGTCGGCGTGGTGGAGAAAGTGTTAGTTTCGTGCTGAATACCCCCACTGGCAAGGCGCATGTTGACCTCCTTTCTAATTTGTTTTCTAAGCAAGTTGCCCAACATAAGACAAGAAGCTGGTAAATGTGGCAGAGATTAAAATCATTTCCACTCGCATACTAAAGCTAGAATACTCATTTAAATGATACTATTTAAAATATCTTTTTTCAAAATGCTGGGCGCCAATTTAGATGAGTTTAATTAAATTCAAATCCCTCTCAAACTTACTCCCCCATCATCATTTCTTGTAAACCTTTAAGGTTAGAAATTTTACTCTACAGAACTGCAAACAGCTCAGCAGGTTATTGCAAAAAGGAACTTGCTACTCAGTTCTTTAAGATTTGTTAGATTACATATTGATGATTCGATTGTGAGAAAAAATTAGGACTAGAGAAATATTTTATGTTCAAGATCAAATAACACTAAGCAGCATAATGAGATCGGAAAACTCAAGCAGAAGCACATTAGAAAGCATGGGGTCTGGGATACAAGGGACAATTCTCTCTTGTGGATCAAATTTATTACTATGGACGTTCAACTTTTGAAGCACTGTAGAAATGATACCAAATTTTGGGGACGACAAAACAGTGCTTTTTCAATGGTCAGTTAGTTTATTATCGGTCACTATAATTTTGTTTCCGATGATAGAGATATTATAAAAACTCAACTTTGCTGCATGTTTAAAGGGGTAGAAATATTTTGTTCACTTGCAACTTCAGCTAATTACAGAGAGAGTCAAATTATTATTTAAAAAAAGTTCAATAATAACTACATTATGACTTCAGAGAAGGGAAAAACTATAACTAAGTGAATTACGAGTAATGAACAAACTGCCGAAGATATCTCTCATTCTACATGCACGGAAAATCTCAACAAATAATTATTTCATTTAGCGTTATATTAAAATACCCAAAATTTTGATCCAAAAATTGATGAAAATTCAGCACACTGACTAATTTTTGGCCACAAAGGAGATGTATAATAATGTAACTCTGAATGATTTCAATATATTAAGAATGGCATCTACTTTGCGTCAAATGATTTCACTTCATTCTGAAGGACAAGTCCGAATTTTTTGCATTCCAGGAGTTAGAAATGAAAAAAATATTCATTATAGCAGTTGTTTTGATTTACAGCAGTCTTGCGCTCGCTAAGGGAGGGCATTTGATAATAGCGATGAACGGAAAAAGTGAACCGGCGAATTTAGACAGTCAATTAGACCCTTATGATAGTGCGAAAGTCCTAAATAATTTTGTTGCAGACAGACTAGTGTTCATAAATCCCAATGGTGCCAAATATGAACCGCATCTTGCAAAAAATTGGGAAATTTCATCGAACAATTTAATGTGGACGTTTAGTCTTAGAGATGACGTTAAATTCCATGATGGTACAAAATTCAACGCAGAAGCTGTAAAATACAATATAGAAAGAATATTAAATCCTGACAGCGGGAGTGGAGAGGCAGCTGCTGAGTTTGGAAATTTGGAATCAATAGAAGTCATTGGTGAATATCAACTAAAAATAACTCACAAAAAACCTTTTGCAAATTTTCTCCAGACATTAGCCACGCAATTAGTAATTTGGTCCCCCAAGGCCCTGAAAGAGAATTCAGTTTCTGAATTCTCTAATAAGCTGATCGGTACAGGTCCTTTCACACTTGAAGAATGGGTTCCAAACAATTATGCCAAATTTAAAAAATGGCCAGAGTACAATTGGGGCCCTTCAATACAAAAAAATAAAGGGCCAGTCAATTTGGAAATGATAACTGTGAAATTTATTGATGAAGAAATGGTAAGGGGAACAATAGTCAGTACTGGAGAGGCAAATTTGATCTGGGATACTCCAGCTCAATTTGTTTCACAATATGAGGGGGATCCAATATACGAAGTCATTTCAGGCTTTCAGGCAGGAACTGGAATGCAATACGTAATGAATGTAACGAAAGCACCTTTAGACAATATCTTAGTAAGAAAAGCTATAAGGTATGCAACGAATCAAAAAGCCTTGAATGAATTGGTCTATGAAGGAAGGTATCTTCCAATGAATGGCCCTCTCAATAGCGTTCACACATGCTTCAATTCGGAAATCGAAAACAGGTACGAATATGATTTAGACAAAGCAAAAATGCTAATCGAAGAAGCGGGATACAAAGACAAAGATGGTGACGGTGTTTACGAATCATACGGCGTAGCAGGTATGAAAGACGGGACACCACTTCAAGTATTATGGACTGCACTGAGCAGACAAGCAAAGGGTGAAGCGCTTCAAGCGCAATTGCGGATGGCAGGAATTGACCTCAAACTAGAGATCGTACCAGGACCAATACAATTGGAAAGAGCTCAGAAGAAAACATTTGATTTGATGTATGAAAGACAAAGGGTACCTGTCCCAGATGTGCTCCATCTTGTTTACCATTCTGGGAATACCGGACCGGGTGGCTGGGCTTGGACTGGATTCGAAGATGAAAATCTTGATAAAATTCTAGTTGAAATGAAAAACACTGTTGTGCCAAGCAAAGCGTGTGATCTTGCTAAGCAGGCTCAGAATATTATACAAGAGAACGCAATCCAACTACCGACCATGGGCCAAGCAATGATTTATGTGCACAACAATTCAGTAAAGGATTTTCAACTCGGCGCCCAAGGAGGATGGTTTTATGTCTACAATACGTATATAGATTAAAATAAATTACATGCAGGGACTGATGTCCCTGCAAATACGGAATACGATGAACATATAAATAAAAATAAAAAAATATCGATTACTTAAAAAGCATCAAGCAATTATCAATCTTTATCCTACCTTAGTAGATTGTTCAATTACACAATCAAAAGACTGATACAGCTCATACCAGTCCTAATTCTAGTCAGCTTTTTTGTCTTTTCCATAATGCATGTCCTTCCAGGTGATCCAACAGAACTAATGTTGGCCGGGGCAGAGGGCGGTTCGATTTCAAAAGAAAGATTAGAACAAATAAGATCAAATCTAGGATTAGATAGACCACTACATATACAATATGCTGATTTTGTAACAAACGCTCTACAAGGTAACCTTGGCGAATCAATCCGATATAGAATGCCAGTCATTGATATCGTCTTAGAAAAGTTGCCATACACACTGAGAATTAGTTTTCTGGGGCTGGTAATAGCAATCATTATTGGAATGTCGACTGGATTTCTAGCAGCATTATACAAAGACACTTGGATCGATAGCACTTTTATGACTATATCATTGATAGGCGTCTCAATGCCAATTTTCTGGTTAGGGCTATTATCAATCATGTTGTTTTCTTTTAACATGAAACTTCTGCCGGCAAGTGGTGCAACATCAATCGCTAGTGATATTTTGCCAGCAATTACACTCGGATTTGTTTCATCAGGTTTAATCAGTCGATTATTTAGAAATGGTTTAATAGAAGTATTCAATCAAGATTACATAAGAACGGCTTGGGCTAAGGGCTTACCCGGGGGATTAGTATATTGGAAACATAGTCTTAAGAATGCCCTGATACCGGTTATCACAATCCTGGGATTACAATTTGGGAATATGTTGGCAGGTGCTGTTGTAACTGAAACAGTCTTCAGTAGACCAGGTATCGGACGACTACTCGTCAATGGTATTCTATGGAAGGATTATCCGTTAGTTCAAGGCACAATTCTCTTCGTTGCTTCAACTTACGTAATTGTTAACTATCTAGTTGATGTTACGTATGCCTACATAAATCCTAAAATAAAATATCAGTAAGGTATTTTTTGAAAGAATTAATAAAAAGAAAAAAGTTTATATTATTTGGATCAATATTGTTTTTAATCGGAATACTCATAATTTTTGCAGAATTAATAGCGCCGTATGATCCAATTAAGATAAGTATGCAAGGGAGGAAAGCTCCAAGTTTAGAACACTTATTAGGAACGGACCGTTTGGGTAGAGATATTTTAAGTAGGATAATATATGGAGGGAGAATATCAATATTAATTGGAATAACAAGCGTCGCTATTGGTTTATCAACAGGATCAGTTTTAGGTATAATATCAGGATATTATGGTGGATCGTTAGATAATATCATCATGAGATTAATGGATTCATTATTAGCATTTCCTGGGATTTTATTAGCTTTGGTAATCATAGCAGTCCTGGGACCGGGT
>AGAU01000013.1 GCA_000224765.2 SAR324 cluster bacterium JCVI-SC AAA005
CCAAGCCTGGGGAGACATTAGGCATGGTTGGAGAATCTGGTTGTGGCAAATCAACAACTGGTAAATCGATACTTAGGCTATTACCCATAACGAGTGGTGAAATTATTTTCGATGGAGTGAGTATTAATTCGATTAAGGATGATCAGTTAAGGAAATTACGTCCAAAAATGCAGATGATTTTCCAGGATCCTTTCTCAAGTTTAAATCCCAGATTAAGCGTTGGTAAGATTATTTCTGAACCGATAAGAGTACATTCTAATCTCAAAGAAAATGAAATAAAGAAGAAAGTAAATGAATTATTAAGTTATGTTGGACTTTTGCCTGAGCATGTTGAAAGATTCCCACATGAGTTTTCTGGTGGTCAAAGACAAAGAATTTGTATCGCTAGGGCACTCAGTCTAGAACCCAAATTAATAGTCGCAGATGAAGCCGTTTCAGCTCTTGATGTAACGATCAAAGCTCAAATAGTTAATCTAATGATTGATCTTCAGCAAAAATTTAATATTTCTTTTTTATTCATAAGTCATGATATGGCAACTATTGAGAGAATTAGTCATAGAGTTGCTGTAATGTATCTTGGAAAAATAGTTGAGATTGGTTCAAGACGACACATTTTTGAGAATCCACAACATCATACACGAAAAAACTATTAAGCGCTGTGCCCACTGCAGATCCATTGTCCCGGCGTACTGAAACTATGTTCCACAACCAAGAAATTCCTACTGTAATCAAACCTTTGGATTACATCGACGAGGAATTTAAATATGAGGAAGTAGAGGCTAAACACTTTGTCGCCATCAATTGATTTACAATATTCATTACAATACATTAAATGAAAAAAATTATAGAAGAAATTAGTCAACTTTTTGATGGTGAGAAAGCAAGACTACATACCAAAGAAATCATCATTCTATAGGTCTCCTGGTTCTATCGGTTACAACAATGCATTTGATTATGTACACAATCAAATGAATGATATCCCATTTGACAAAATATCTGTTGATACATTTCCTTTGACTGAACGAAGTGGCTATGCGCCAGCTTGGGAACCTATCAAAACTGAGGTAAATCTTATTTATCCGCACCATGAAAAGATTATCTCCTTTGATGAAGTTCCTACATGCCTTACCTGGTATTCAAGCTCAACCGGCAAGGGTGGTGTCACAGCCCAACTTTGTGATGTTGGAAGCGGTTTGAGCGAGCAAGATTACCACGGATTAAATTTGGAAGGTAAAATCGTTTTGGCTAGTGGGAATAAGCCAGAAGATACGCTGCGCGTATACGATTTAGCTGTGAAAAAATTTGGTGCTTTGGGTTTTTT
>AGAU01000012.1 GCA_000224765.2 SAR324 cluster bacterium JCVI-SC AAA005
AAAATCATTACTCAAGAAAGCATTAGCGAAAGAAATCAACCTGACCCCAGCGATGGCCAAGACTGGGACTGGGAAGATTATGAATAACATTTTATTTATTAGAGATGATCAACCGAGCTTCTTTTTAAAACAATCTATTGAATTCAACTAGGGTGAAAGAATGACAAAAGCGTCGCAGTTTGAATCAGCGTGGAGACAGCTGTCTAAGGGAGATTTTACTTTATTAGAGACGATAACAGATCAAAGCTTTCAAGCAAAATCACAGGGAATGATCGTAGATCTTGAAGCCTACATAGGCATCATCAAATCGCTGACTGATTCCATAATTATAGGCCCGTTTAGAGTAATTTATGAAGCTGATGAGTTTGTTTGTGTACATCGGTACAGCAAATTCCGAAATGCAGAGATTTTCGATGCATCTATCACTGCTGTTTCGTACAAAGACCAAAAAATTATTTTTCAGGAAAGTCGCAGGGAAGAATTGGAT
>AGAU01000011.1 GCA_000224765.2 SAR324 cluster bacterium JCVI-SC AAA005
ACCCCCCCCTCCGCCTGCACCTATAATCTTGATTGTGGGAATGAATGCGTCTTGCTGGGGAAGGGTAAAAGCTGGACCAGATGCTTCCATGATATCCTTTCGACCTAGAGTATGAAAGAGTTTATGAATTATTGATTCTGTTCGTGCCTCAAATAACTGTCAAACTTACATTTACCTTGTTTTTTGGTAGTAACAACTATTATCATGGTATGTTTTTTCTCAAAAAATATAACCAGATTAATTATAAGAATGATTGATTCTGACGTAATGAAAAAAGATAGCCCAGATGCTTTCACAACGTCAGACATACCCAAGGACTCCGCTTTGATAGCAACCAAAGGGAAGATTTATGACGTTTCAAGAAATGGGACTTTCCGATGCAGTACTTCGCGCGTTGGTGGAATCAGGTTTTTCTGAGCCAACTCCAATTCAGGAGCAAGTAATTCCCCTGCAAATCCGACACAATGACGTAATTGGCCAAGCCCAAACCGGGACCGGGAAAACGGCTGCTTTCGGAATTCCTCTTATTGAAAGGCTCTCACCCCGCCAGCGTCATGATAGCAAGCATACCATGGACGCGCTAATTTTGACTCCAACGCGGGAACTAGCTTCTCAAGTTACTGACGAACTTCGAAGGATTGGGCTCTATAAATCATTATCCATTGTCACCATTTATGGTGGAGTTTCCATCGAACAACAAATTCGTACTCTTCGCCGCGGTACCAACATCATTGTCGGTACGCCGGGGCGTGTGCTTGATCATCTTTCTAGAGGAACGATTGATTTGAGCGGCGTTCGCCACTTTGTTTTGGATGAAGCCGATGAGATGGTAGACATGGGCTTTATCGAAGACATTCAGACGATCATGCAGAGTCTCCCAGAGAAAAGACAAATTCTTCTTTTCTCTGCAACAATGTCTCCAGAAATTGATCGGATTGCTGCCAAATACATGAGTCATCCTTCAACCGTCTCAGTTTCAAAATCCAACATCCTTGTTCCCCGAATTTCCCAGTGGCTGCACAAAGTGAAATCCTGGGAACGGTTTGAAGGGCTTTGCAGAATTCTAACCTATCATCGACCTGAGTTGGCTTTGATTTTTTGCCAGACAAAGCGGGATGTAGATGAACTTTACAGACAGCTGCATGGACGAGGTTACAAGGCTGAAGCGCTTCATGGCGACTACAGCCAACACCAACGTGATCAAGTAATGCAAAAATTTCGCAATCACGAACTAGACCTCCTGATCGCTACAGATTTGGCAGCCAGAGGAATTGATTCCAAACTGGATATGGTGGTCAATTACAACGTTCCTGAAAACCCAGAAACATACGTACACCGTATCGGCCGAACTGGCCGGGCAGGCCGTGAAGGGTTAGCTGTGATGTTTGTATCACCGGAAGACTACCGGCAACTCTATGCAATCGAAAAATTGATCAAAATTCGTCTGCAGTATCGAGATTTACCGACGCGTAAGGAACTCAAGACTCATCATCAGGATTTTTTGCAGATGCGAATCGAAATAGGAACCAAGGATTCAGAGAGTGCGGATTACATTGAACTTGCAGCCAAACTACTGGAAAATGGTACGCCACTAGAAATGTTAGCTGCAACACTTAGAGTTGCTGGTGAAGCTTTGTCACCACAAATAAGTATTGATCGGCAGCACGAATTGAATTCAGAAAATACTGGAGCAGAGTACGGAATGGTACGCTTCTTTCTGAGCAGCGGTAGAACGATTGGCCTAATGGCCGGTGATGTGGTGAGATCTGTGACTCATTACACAAAGATACCAGGTGCGGAAATTGGGAAAATCCTACTACAAGATGATTTTTCCTTCGTTGAAGTCCCCGAAATATGGGCAAGACATTTACTTGAGAACTTGCCAACCTTTCATTTTCGTGGTACTAAAATCAGCGTGAAACCAGCTAGAGCTCGTGAGAAGATAGCTCGTTTTCGTGACTTTCATAAAAACAGTAATCAACGTTTTCGTCGCCCACAACGGAAATATTCTAATGGATAAATGAGGTTCAATGATTGACGAGAAAATTTTCTATCTTTTTCTTTTTCCATGGATGCTTTTCATCGCGTCCATGCCAGCAGCCGTCTTGACGTTCCTATTTAGTGGCCTCGCTGCGCAACTCCTCAACTATCTACCTAACGGAGGGGTTCAGCGAGACAAGGTTCAAAGCTGAAATTTGATGTTGCACCCCAGCGAGGAAAAACATGAATAAATACAGTGCACTAATATCTGATTTTCTTCACAATTGCGGTGATGCAGACAAGGGATTTGTGAATGACACAGAGTGGTGGATTGTCAATGGCTCTGTAAAGGTTCAGATTTTCCTGACTTCCCTCGAGGAAGACGCAGAATTGATTGTGGCGGCCAACCTTTTCCGCTATACAGTATCAAATTCTGAGCTAAACGAATATGTTCTGAAGTTAAATGGGACTTTTCAGCTGAAAGGTGTTTCTTTTGGAATTCGTAACAAACATCTTGTATTGAGTTTCGTTCGTCCGGTGCTTGGGCTAGATCCAGAAGAACTGGAGTGGATGATTGCCTGTATTGCGATTATCGCAGACGAATATGATGACTACCTTTTGAATGAGTTCAGTATTGCCTGAGTCCTCTAATTTAGGCAGTCTCCTGAAATTCTATTTTATCGAAATCGCTCTATGTTTGATAGCCCTCCCCCTCACGTTCGCAAAAATTTTCCAAAAGACAACAGCTAGTGTCTGGTGGCATGCCCTTTACCAGTTTTTCCGAAGTGTTCAGTGGGAATGCCTCAGCCGTTCCTCGAATCTGAATTGGGAAGTTTCGCTGCCATCAACACTATCACGTGATCGCTCCTATCTTATAATTTCAAACCAAGAAGGCCCTCTGGTACCACTCATTGTTAGAGGGGCACTTGGTAGAAAAATCACACCTATCACGACGCCACTTCGCCATAAAAAAATTCCAAATCTAATACTTGAATGGCGCGCATGGCTAGATGAAGCACCAATTTACTTGCACTTGCCAGCTGAGCGGCAAACTAACGATCCACAGGGCACCAAAGAGCAGTTGGCACAAGTAGCTGAGAAGTACAAAAACCTTCTTGAACAAACGAGATCCCTTCTTCTATTACCTGAAAAGGATGCTTATGGAAGAGACAGACAACTTTTGAGAAATTCCACATTTCTTTACACTCCAAAGCCTGGCGAACTTATTCACGCTACTCTTATGCAGAATCAAACTTGGCATTCGATTTTGGATGTGACTTTTCACCAAGAAAAACCAATACGTTTTGCTTGGCAATGGTGGTTCGGAGGAAATCAAAGATTATTGTTATCCATTCGTGAAATACCATTCCCCAGTGCCCTACAGTCTTCCTCAGCAAATGATGTCAGGAGGTGGCTCAGCCAATTCTGGAAGGAGAAAGCGGAATGGCTCGAAACTTTGGTGACTAATTAAATGATTCAACATGATCTGGTGAGCACCTAGGGAGAATCTATGCTTTGGAAGATGATTTTGGGGACTGCAATCCTATCGACAACTATTGGTAGTTTTTTGTGCGCACAAAACATTGTTGAATTGGGAGATGGCAAGACTCTGATTTTAAAATCCGATGGCACTTATGAGACTGTCAAAGTGGCAGCCACTGAGCAAGGTGAAAAGGTCATTTTGCGTCAAGATATGACATATGAGTATCTTAAAAATAAGGAACTTTATCTCAAATCTGATGGTACATACGAGTATCTGGCAGAGAAAGAATTTTCACTTATTGATCAGCCAACACGAAACAACTTGCTCAGTGAACTACGCGAACTCTACTGTACAAAACGTCAGAAGGCCCTATCATCACAGCAAAGATCAAGGATGATCAAACTCACCATCGATATTTTGGAAGGCAATCAACCAGCACAGTTAGCTGAACTTCAAAACGGAAATTGTAACTGATAGCCCGACGCCACATTATCTAAGACTCACGCCTTGTGTTTAGCAATATCTTGCTAATTCGTTTTAGCTCATTGGGAGATTTGGTGTTGACGACTCCAATCTACCGTGAACTTCGCAAAATGTACCCAGACTCCCGACTAACCCTACTTACTTCAGAGGGATTTGGTAGAGTCCTGGAAAATAATCCTCACCTTGACGAAATCATCTACCACAATCGGAAAGAGACCCGAAACGATTTAAAATGTCGAATATATCAACTGCGTCTGCAAAAATTCGATTTACTCTATGACATCCACAACTCTTTGCGAAGTCGCTGGATTGGTTGGCAACTGAAGCGTCATAATCCAAAACTAGAACATTGGTTGATTGAGAAGCGAACTCTAGCACGAGAACTTCAAATTATATTTGGCTGGGGGCAGCTTTTCAATGGAAGATCTCAACGTGAACAGTGGCTTGCACCGTTGCAACGCCATCACTCAATTAAGTTGTCGGCCAAGACGGAATTGTTTCCTAGCACAGCAGATAAAAACTATGTCAAGGCTTGGCTGAACCAAAAAGATTTGCAGGAAAATTCATTCATATGCATTGGTGCCTCGGCATCTTTTCCCCTGAAATGCTGGCCTCTACATAATTTTAAGCAACTTATTGAGAGAATCATTCAGACAGGAGTCCCAGTAGTATTCGTGGGCGGGAGTGGTGAAAGGGAAACAGAAGAATTAGTGGAGTATTTTAAGAGTTCCAAATACGTTTTTTCTGCTGCGGGGTTTTTTACTATTCTCCAATCAGTTTCACTTCTTGAAATGGCCAACACAGTGATTGCTAATGACACCTCCATAGTCCATCTTGCAGAGGCAATGAAGACTCCTTCAATCGCACTATTTGGTCCTACCGTGAAAGAATTTGGCTATGCTCCCATGTTATCTCAGAGCCAGTTAATCGAGACAGATTTGGCATTGCGCTGTCGCCCTTGTTCCCGAACCGGGAAAGGCACCTGTAAGAACAGAGACCAGCAGATATGTATGTACTCCATTTCAACACAGAAAGTCTGGGATGCTGTTCAGATACAGTTACCAAAGGTAAGAGACTAGTTCATGCTCATCCCTAATCTTTTGACAGTTTTGTTACTATTAAAACAAAGATGTCTACCAATAGGTTGGATCTTTTATTTAATTCTTTTGTCCGCATGTTCGGAGAAAACAAATCTTCAGATTCTGCAGCCGGCTGAAATTGATACTTCAGGTATCCGAAGAATTGCCATTGGAGTTTTCGATATTGGAGTTATTCATGAGGATTTTATTACGGAAAGAGGGGGTGATTGGACAAAAAAACGAGTGAATCTGAGTGATGAAGAACGTCAAATCCTGTCACGAAATATTCGATCGCGCATTACCAATCAGTTAACCAAGGTCCCTTTTTTTGAAGTTTTACTGACTGACGAGTTTTCCAGACTGGAGAATGGTGCAGCTTTACAACGAATGATTGCAACTCAAGATTATAACATTCGGGATGTGGACGCGGTCTTGAGTGGAAAGATTTGGTTGACATCAGAACGACTGGATGGAGTCGATCTTCAAAAAGTTGCGTTGAAATACTTTAAACCTGCTAATTTGCAACAAAAAATTCCAGCAGAAAATTTAACTATTCAACAACTAGTCTGGTGGCCCTACAGACAATTGAGTGGAAGTTTGATAGTTGAGCTTAAGTTTGTACGATTACAACCTATTGAAATTGTTGCCACCGATGTAGTACACAGAAGGTTTGCCCAGCGAGTGGGCGGAAGCCCCGGTAGGAGCGCAGACCAAACTGAAGAAAGAATAAGCTCACTCCAAGACTTTCTGGAAAATCAGAACACGGATCAATCAGTCACGAGTACCTCAGAGGTTTTGCCGTCACTGCCTGTAATAATAGGTGAGATGGTGACTTCAGTGGGGGCTGATTTCGTGAGGCGAATTTCCGTTAGCCAATCAAAAGTTGAATATCCAGTTGCTGAAGATGGAGATGAACAAGCCCGACTTTTAATATTAGGGAATGCATATGATTCTGCTTTGCAGAGGCTCCAGAGGGAAACGGCAAATGACCCGCATCCAGAAGATCTCTACAATCTTGGTCTTTGTTTTGAGGCTCTCGGTAATTATAGATTAGCACTTCTCAATTACCGCGCTGCGCACCAGAATGATGACACAAACCTCATGTATGCCAAAGGGATTGGGAGAATAGAAAATCTGCAGCGTCAATTTCCCCAACTTCGTTCTCAAATTCAGAGTAGAAAGCTTTAATTGAGTCTTGGGATGATCCGCTTAAATTTATTTCTAGTTTTCTCGCTCCTGTTTTGTTCTGTAGGCTTGATGTCCTGTTTCTTTTTTAGCCAGAATCCACAAATCAAGTTTTTGGTTGCCCTAACTCCAAAATTTGAACTTAACGAAATGGATTATCTGGAAGTGGGCCCTTTCAAAGGCCAACCGTTAGTGAAAATCTCCTTGCCGTTCGAGACAGGTGGAGTACCAAAATTGTCACCTGTTGTTCTATCTTTTGAAGCTGACCAATCAAGTGAACAAGTAGCTGAACTCTTTCGATTGCAAGTCATCAAAAATTTCTCTAAAAATTCCTCTCTAAAATTGTTGAATACTAGCGAAGACACGAAAGGTTACACTAGCGTCGTTCCTGACCCAAATCGAGTTGTAGTCATCTCTGCGTTAGTTCGCTACTCGCAGATTCGCAATAAAAGTAAGGAGTTTGTCCCTTATCTCGTAACAGTTTTTAATGAAGCCCTACCGATTGAGCAGCAGCTTTTGGCCCGTGGTGCTGTTTTTGGTGCGGAACCACTTGACGGTGGGATTGAGGAGAGGACTCCTTATGTGGAATTGATGGGAGCTCTTGAGGTTCGTATTAGCCTTAATCTCCAAAGCAATGGAGAGGAAATTATTCCTCCTCAAACTCTACAGGCATTTTATGTTCGTAAATGGGGTGGAAAAAGTGAAACGTCCCATTTGCCCGAGAAAGTGAGACTTTGGATTACCAAAAACTTTCAGGAGGATGCGAATCTGGCTGAGCGATTTCTGAGTGAAGCTGAAAAAACAGAAATGGCTGCGGAAAATGACGAGCAATATCTAACCCAGGGATACAATCTCAGGCGTTATAGTCGAGTCCCTCTATCCAATCTGGATCTGCAATATCGGCTGACTGAACAAATTGCTCAGAAATATGTTGCTCAAGTTACACCCATTTTTAGGAAAGCTGAAATGAGTATTGATGACGATGGCGGCGAAGTCGGTATTACTTTGATTCTAGGTAATGCGTACGAAGAGGCAATCACTCACCTGCAGGGACGCAAAGACCGGACAGCAGCTGATGATTACAATTTGGGTTTGGCATATGAAGCGCTAGGGCAAAGACAACAGGCCAGAAAATTTTATGAATCAGCGAATCATCGTGATAGCGAAAACCTCTATGAAGAGGCTCTGAATCGAGTCAAGTAGTGAAATTTTTAAAAGACTTGCAAGTCCCGCGCGCTTCCTGAGAATCTTCCCAAGTTAAAGTGATGGCTATTCCACTTGTTTTCGGAACAAAACCCCGAGTTTCATTACAATATCTTCCTGCCTCACTGAATCAATGCTAACTTAAAATCCACTCATAAATTCAAGCTGAGTAGCTAGGGCTGAATTATGCCTCGAAGAAATGACTTCTCCTCCATCCTCCTGATCGGCTCTGGCCCTATTGTGATAGGTCAAGCCTGTGAGTTTGACTACAGTGGGACGCAGGCCTGCAAAGCTCTCAAGGAAGAAGGGTTTCGGGTGATTTTGGTCAACAGTAATCCGGCTACAATTATGACAGATCCCGGGCTTGTCGATGCAACATACATTGAGCCAATCCGGTTGCCTGTCTTAGAGCGAATCATCTCGCAAGAACGCCCAGAAGCCCTTTTACCAACAATGGGAGGACAGACTGCTCTGAACATGGCTATGAAGCTGGATGAGGCTGGGATTTTAAAAAAATATGGGGTTGAATTAATTGGTGCGGACATAGAGGCCATTCAAAAGGCGGAGAATCGTGAACTCTTCAGGGCTTCTATGGAAAAACTGGGCATTCCAATGCCACTGAGTAGTGTTGTTCACTCTGTTGCAGAGGCTTTGGATGTTGCAGAAAAGATTGACTATCCTTTGATCATAAGGCCCTCATTCACTCTAGGGGGAGAGGGGGGTGGAGTAGCAACAGATCAGCAAGAACTGATTCAAATTGCGACTAATGGGTTATCGGCTTCACCAACCCAGGAAATTCTTGTTGAGCAGTCCATTCTCGGTTGGAAAGAATTCGAGATGGAGGTAATGAGAGATCATAGCGATAATTGTGTCATTATTTGCTCAATCGAAAATTTTGATCCGATGGGTGTTCACACTGGGGATAGTATCACGGTTGCTCCTTCACAAACACTTACTGATGTTGAATACCAGCAACTCCGTGACATGTCTTTTCAGATCATGCGTGAAATTGGAGTTGATACTGGTGGTTCAAATGTCCAGTTTGCAGTCAATCCAAGAGATGGCCAAGTTATGGTTATCGAGATGAACCCTCGAGTATCGAGAAGTTCCGCACTTGCTTCCAAAGCTACAGGATTCCCAATTGCCAAAATTGCTGCCAAACTGGCAGTGGGTTACACCTTGGCCGAAATTCCCAATGATATCACCAAGAAAACTCCTGCTGCATTTGAGCCCTCTGTTGACTATGTAGTCACAAAAATTCCCCGCTTTACATTCGAAAAATTTCCTCTTTCAGATCCACGTTTGGGAACCCAAATGAAATCTGTTGGGGAAGTAATGGCAATTGGTAGTACCTTCCGAGAATCCCTACAGAAAGCCCTTCGATCTTTGGAAACAGGCCATATTGGTTTAGATCCTCAAATTTATCCAAAAGATCGAAATATTGATGAGGTTTTGGAAGAAGAACTCTCACGTGTCACTAGCCAGCGCCTATGGGTTGTAGCCGATGCACTAAGAGTTGGATGGAGTGTTGAACGTCTGCATCAAAAAACATTCATTGATCCTTGGTTCCTAATGCAGATGCAAAGTTTGATTCAGGAAGAAATCAAAATAGCTCGGCAAAGCCTTGATCAAATTACACGAACAGATTTATGTCGATTGAAGTCCTTGGGTTTTTCAGATGCTGTGCTGGCGAAAAAATTCCAAGTATCCGAAGCTGAGGTTACAAAGCTTAGAAAATCTGAAGGATTGCGCCCCGTTTTCAAGATGGTAGATACTTGCGCAGCTGAATTTCCCTCGGAGACTCCGTACTTCTATTCTACATATGCTCAGGAAAACGAATCCGTCCCGACTGACCGGCCTAAAGTCTTGATTTTGGGAAGTGGTCCGAATCGGATTGGTCAGGGTATTGAGTTTGACTACTGTTGTGTCCATGCTGCTCTGGCAGCTCGTGAATATGGGTATGAAGCCATAATGTACAACTGTAACCCTGAAACGGTTAGTACAGATTACGATACCTCCGATCGACTTTATTTTGAGCCACTCACCTTTGAAGATGTAATGCACGTTATCGAACTAGAGCAACCTATTGGGGTGATCGTGCAGTTGGGGGG
>AGAU01000010.1 GCA_000224765.2 SAR324 cluster bacterium JCVI-SC AAA005
CCATTAAACTTGTGGATTTCTCCCGTGTTTTTGTAATTTGCGTAATCGGAAAATGATTGCTATTAGCAAATTTTAACTGCAACCTTACATTTCTTCCCCGGCAAAGGCTATCTTTGGATCAATATCTTATAAGTTAAAAAACGCCCTTCCATCATTTACGATTTTCAATTTGTTTCCTTCTACAGTGATCTCAAACTATTTTACAGATAAAGAAAGATAACATTACAAAACATAATAATTTGTTTTGTAATTTAAGCCTATCCTTATAAACAAAGAGTTTTAATCTTTAAAATAAGTACTCGGTGGGGGTATCTTCAAAGGCCCATATTTTTTTGATTGTTCAGGTTTCAGTTCTAGTTCTAAAGTTTTTTTTGGCTCTTTAACCGCAGGTACTTGTTCTGGGACAACCTTCTTAGATATGTCAGCATCTGGATTTTTGAAAAAGCACCCCTTACCCCAACGTGTATAGATGAGGCGAATATCATAGCCCTGATCCATCTTCTTGCGTAATCTTGCAACCAAATTGTCAACAATTCTGGTAGCTGGATCATACGGGTAATTCCAAATTTCTTTTAGCAGTTCTTCTTTTGTTAGGATTCGATTAGGATTCAACACCATATAATGTAATAACTCGTATTCTTTGCTGCGTAGTTCTACATAGTTTCCTGCTCTTCGAACTTGCTGACGGACTGGATCAATGATCAGATCTGCTACTTGAAGCAGACCATAAGCTTGCACTTCCTCTTCAGTTGGCAAAGGTCGATGCATCATAATATTCTTTAATCTTGTAAGCAGCTCTTCAATAGCAAAAGGTTTTGTCAGGTAGTCATTCCCTCCAGAACGAAGTCCATCTAGTTTCTCTTCAGTGTCACTTCTTGCACTCAATATAATTATTGGTAGCCGAGCGTTTTTCGAACGGACACTTTCAATCACCTTGATTCCATCTACGTCAGGTAATGTTAGATCACAGATTGCACCATCAAAATGCTCCGTAAGGAGTCTGGTCAGAGCATCGATTCCTTCTTCAACGTGGATTACAGTATAACCTTTTTGCTCAAGTACAGCTTTTGTTGGGGAAGCTACACCAATATCATCTTCTAGATAAAGAATTCTTGCGGTTGGCATTCTTTTGTTTTCTCTGATTAATCGTTAGAAACTGCATTATTATTTTACACAAATTTTACATTAACACTCTAAAGTAAATTTTCAACATACTTCTTATGACAATTTTTTTTAATTGAAAACGCTGCCTGTTTCAGGTTTGTATTACTTCAAAGCACGGGGAATCTAATTTGCAGTTCCTGACGATTCTCACGTCTTTCCCCGGGCATTTCCAAGAGGAAATTCAACGCCAAAATTGAGTTTTTTGATGTCCCTCAAAATATCTAGTAAATCCAATCGCTTGGCTAATTCCCCAATTGCAGTTGTTGGACTTTCCGCACTTTTTCCTGATGCAAAAAATCTCCAGAATTATTGGAATAACATTCTCTCTGGTAATGATTTCCTACAAGAGGTTCCTACAAACCGTTGGAATCTTGATGACTATTATGATCCTGACCCCAGCAAACCAGATAAAATATACTGCAAGAAGGGTGGGTTTGTTCCTGAAATTGATTTCAATCCAATGGATTTTGGTCTTCCACCTAACATTCTTGAAGTAACTGATTCATCTCAGTTATTGACATTGGTTTTAGCTAAGACGGCTATGCTTGATGCTGGAATCAGAGATGAAAAGTCTCCAGTACTATCTCAGACTGGAATTATTCTTGGAGTTTGTGGCGGACAGAAGTTGATGGGTTCTTTAACTTCTCGACTACAAGAACCAATATGGAGATCAGTTCTTTCAAGTGCAGGTCTTGATCAGGAAACATCAGAAGAACTGGTTAAACGCTTTAAGTCTGCCTACGTTCGCTGGGAAGAAAACTCATTCCCCGGGCTGCTGGGTAATGTTATCGCAGGACGAGTAGCCAATAGACTTAATCTTGGAGGTACTAATTGTGTTGTTGACGCTGCTTGTGGAAGTTCGCTGGCTGCAATGAAGATGGCTATCTCTGAACTCAGGGAGGAACGATGTGATGTAATGCTAACTGGTGGAGTCGATACAGATAATTCACCATTCATGTATATGTGTTTTAGTAAAACTCCCGCCTTTACTAATCGTGACCAAGTCCAGCCTTTCGATAGGAACTCTGAAGGCATAATGATCGGTGAGGGTTTAGGCTTGGTGGTGTTGAAGCGCTTGGAAGACGCAGAGAGAGATGGTGATCGTATCTATGCTAAAATAATTGGTATTGGTTCTTCTAGTGACGGACGCTTCAAGAGCATCTATGCTCCCAGAGAAGAAGGTCAGGTTCTAGCTATTCAAAGAGCACAGGTTGATGCGAATGTAGAACACAACTCAGGGATTGGACTGATAGAAGCTCACGGAACAGGTACAAAGGCAGGTGATATTACGGAGTTTTCTGGACTAAGGACGGCTTATGCTTCTCAACAGAGAAACCAGATTGCCTTGGGTACTGTAAAGGCCCAAATCGGTCATACGAAGGCTGCGGCTGGTGTAGCAGGATTTATTAAAGTCGCTCTTTCACTACACCATAAAATTCTTCCACCTCTCAGCCAACTGGAAAACCCACATCCGGATCTCAGGTTAAATGAAACACCCTTCTATTTTTCTAAGAAATCAAGACCTTGGATCAAAGGTTCACAACCAAGGAGGGCAGGAGTTAGCGCTTTTGGTTTTGGTGGAAGTAATTTTCATTTTATCCTGGAGGAGCATCAAATTGACTCAACTCCTTACAGGCTGAATCGAGCCCCACAGCCTGTTCTGCTTTCTGCAAAAGATCCATTAAAACTCCAAGAATATTGTAAAAAACTATTAAATAAACTCACGTCAACACCACAAGAAGGCCAAAGAGAACTCTTAAGTCAAAATAATATTGCTCCATCTCAGGATCAGGCTCGTTTAGGATTTGTGTCGGAATCACCTGATGAATCTCTTCAAGCCTTGCATGAAGCCCTGAGTAATTGGGACAGAGAACCAGACAAACTTGAATGGAACCTAAAATCTGGAATTTTCTATCGACAGTCAGGATTGGATCATGTGGGCAAAGTTGCAGCTTTGTTTTGTGGGCAAGGGTCCCAATATCTACAAATGGGCCGAGAACTTTTTCTTGAATTTCCTGAAATCCAATTCGATCTCCAAGAAATTGATCAACTTTTTGTAAAAGATGGTAGGGATCCACTGTCGAAACTTTGGTTTGCCATCTCAAATTTCGAGGAAAATGAAGAAGAAACTCAGAATATACAAATACAAAAAACTGAAAATGCTCAGCCTGCTATTGGAGCTTTGAGTGGAGGAATGTTCAGGTTGCTTCAATCAAGAGGGTTAGTGGTAGATTTCACTTCCGGACACAGCTTTGGTGAATTAAGCGCTCTGTGGGCAGCTGGAGTAATTAATGACATTGACTATCACAGACTGGCTGTGGCACGAGGTAAAGCCATGGCTGCGCCGGATAATCCAGATTTTGAGGCTGGAACCATGATGGCTGTAATGGGTAAGGTAGACTCTGTTGAGGAACTCTTAGAAGACTTTCCAAGTTTGAAAGTAGCTAATTTCAACTCAAACAAGCAAGTGGTTGTCGCTGGACCAAAAGATCAAATCGAAAAGGCTTTTGATTTCTTTAAATCAAAGCGATTTTCAGTTGTTTCACTCCCAGTTTCTGCAGCGTTTCACACTTCTTTGGTGCGTCACGCCCAAAAGCCATTTTCAGCAGCCATCCACAGTCTAAAATTCAACAAAGCGAAGGTTCCGGTATTCTCGAATCAAACAGCAAAGGTATATCCAAAGGAACCTCGAAAAATCAAAGAACTACTCCAAGCTCACATTTTAGAGTCCGTTCGATTTAAACAACAGATTGAAAACTTATACGAAGCAGGTGCACGTATTTTTATAGAATTTGGACCCAAAAATGTTTTAACTAAGCTCACAGAGAACATTCTTCAAGGCAAAGAATTCTATGCTGTTGCATTGAATCCCAATTCAAAAGAAGATAGTTCGCGCCAATTTCGAGAAGCCTATGTCCGACTGCAAGTCTTGGGTTTGCCGCTTTCAACCCTAGACACTCATCAGCGTGATTACCAGTCTTTTGTAACGACTCCTTCCAAGGCTAATGTTCGTTTACATGGAGGCAATTATGTTAGTGAGACAACCAAGTCAGAGTTTCACAGGTTCATTGGGAATGGATGCGAAATCCAGAGTTTGAAAAGAGCTTCAGCACGAGAACCAAACGACTCGGAGGGTGAGAGGCAAAACTACACTTAAAAAACAAAGACAACACTACTGAACACATATCCCTTCAAACATTGACAAAAAATCAAGTGAATAACGAAGAGAAAAACTCGACGAATTATCATCCAATTCAGGATTTCTATCGGCATCAACAGGAGGTACTTAAAACGCACCAGCAGTACCTGGCTCAGCAGATGGAATACGCTCGTGCATTTTGGCAGGTACTCCAGCAATTTAGTCATGATTCAGACGGCAAGCTGATTGATTTGCCCGCAGGAATTCAACAGAATCTGCAGTGGTTTCATCACCACCAACAAGAAACGCTCAAGATCCATGAGCAATATTTACAAGGACAGAGCGAGCAAACCCAAATAGCCTTACATTGGGGCATTAATGCTGAAGGTGGTGTCCCTGCTTTACCAAGGGTTTCTTCTAAAAGCACTGTTTCTGTAACAAATCCAGCCCCGCCAAAAGTACTAACGAAATTTGAACCTCCAGCTCCAAATTTCAATCCGGCACCAACTGTTACGTTACAACCACCTGTAGCTACACCAAATCCAACTCAACCAATCCCAACACCACAATCTTTCGCTACAACTAGCTTCTCACCCCCTGCACAAAACGAAATTACTCTATCTCCAGAGACCCCAAACCCAATGTCCATTGATAAGGTACTTCTAGAAATAGTTGCTGAGAAAACCGGGTATCCTACGGATATGCTGGAAACGGATATGGACCTGGAAGCGGACCTGGGTATTGACTCCATCAAAAGAGTCGAAATCCTAGGTGCACTGCAAGAAAAACTTCCTGATCTGCAAGTGCAGGCGGATGAACTAGCAGAACAAAGAACTCTGGGCCAGATCTTAGGTGTTCTGCAGCCCGAAAAGAACAATCAAAGCAGTACCATCTCAAACAACGAAAGCGCTTCCAACTCAGAAGAATCTGCTACAAATCTCCAAGATACCTTGTTGAATATTGTCGCAGACAAAACTGGATATCCTAATGACATGCTCGAATTGAGTATGGACTTGGAAGCGGACCTGGGTATTGACTCCATCAAAAGAGTCGAAATCCTAGGCGCTTTGCAAGAAAAACTTCCTGATCTGCAAGTGCAAGCAGATGAACTAGCTGAGCGTCGGACATTGGGTTAAATTCTTGAAACCTTTTCCTCAGTCTCTCCAAAAAAAAACTCCTGAATTCTGACGAAGCCCAATTGGAACTTGGTTGGGCAGTCCTTTCTCCTATCCCCCCTCCAAATCAAATCTCACGACAAGTCGGCTCTGTCCTAGTCCTTTATAACGAGACTGATGATTGTCTCAGTACCATCCAAGAACACTGGAAAGCTAAGGCCTATCAGGTTGATTCTCTTTGCATGAATCAAATTGACTGGAAGCAACACAATGATGCGATCAGTCTCAAAAAAGAAATCGATCGCATTCTAGGAAGCGATCAGATATTCCAGGGCATGATTTGGTTACATCCAAAGGTTACTGAATCTAAAGAGGGACTGGACAGAAGTGGTGATGTTTGGCTTCAAAAAGCTCTAATTTTTACAGGAGCTATCAAGACTAGATTGGCTTCAGACAGCAGAATAATGTATGTAGCCCAAGGATATGGAAAGCTTGGTTCTGGACAAAATATCGAATTTCAAGTGGCTAACGGCCTCTCTGCACTCGCAAAAACGGTACAGGCAGAATGGCCAGAGACTCATGGACGATTTATCGATATCCATCAAGATTTCGATTCAGTACAGTTTACTAATATAGTGTGGCAGGAATGGAATGATCCAAATCTCAGTAGAAATCAGGTCGGTTGGGACCAGAACCACCAAAGATGGGAATTTGAAAGAATTCTTCACACCCCTCAATTTACTCAACAGGAACTAGCCCTTTCACCAAGAGTTTGGCTTGTCAGTGGTGGAGCAAAAGGGGTCACGGCCGATTGCCTGCTAGCACTGGCTAAACACAGTCCTGACACCTTTATTCTATTGGGAAGGTCTGCACTGGAAGAAGAACCCGCTTGGGCTTTTAAAGTCCTTAATGAAGAACTAAAAGAAGCTGCCTTGGAAG
This sequence comes from SAR324 cluster bacterium JCVI-SC AAA005, assembly GCA_000224765.2. Taxonomy (GTDB): domain Bacteria; phylum SAR324; class SAR324; order SAR324; family NAC60-12; genus JCVI-SCAAA005. The sequence continues at coordinate 6,358 of AGAU01000010.1, forward strand.
AGTTTAAATCCAAGGGTGAGAAGGTAACCCCCAAGTTACTCAATCAGGCGCTCAAGCAAATTCAATCAACACGCGAAATCAACCAGACGATTCTCAAACTTGAAGAACTTGGATCAACAGCAGTTTATGTTCAAGCGGACATCTCCGATCAAGCTGCATTTGGCAGGAACATCAAGCCCATAATCAAACAACTTGGCCCGATCACGGGCTTTATTCACGGGGCTGGGGTTCTTGCGGATCGGAAGCTGGAACAAAAGTCGATTCAGGAGTTTGAATTAGTTTATGGAACGAAAATCCATGGATTCCGTAATATCTGGAAAGAGCTAGACCACTCAACACTGACCCATGTCTCGTTGTTTTCTTCAGGAGCTGGATTTTTCGGGAATCCTGGACAGTCCGACTACGCTATTGCAAATGAAACGATGAATCAAATAGCTTGGGATTTACAAAGACTTCATCCGCACATCAAGGTAATCAGCTACAATTGGGGTCCTTGGGATGGAGGAATGGTAGATGAAAACTTAAAAAAGCTTTTTCATCAGAGAGGTGTTCAGGTTATTCCCCGAGAAGAAGGTGCAAGAATCTTTGCAGAGACTGCTGTAAAAAATGATCAGCTACCATCTCCAGTTTTTGTCATCGGTAATGATATTAGGGGGAAAGATTCACCCGTTTCGTCTACCTCCTGGGAGGAGACCATCCCTCTCAAACTGGAAGACAATACTCTTTTCAAAGATCATTCGATCGGAGGGGTTCCTGTCCTGCCAGCGACCTACGCACTTTCTTTGCTTCTCGGAGCGTCAGAGGATCATTATCCAGGCTATAAAGTCCAAAAGTTTCAAAACTTTAAAGTTCTTCAGGGACTCCGCTTTGATGAGCAGATCTCAAATTATTTTACCATCAAGGGTAGTGTTATAAGTGAATCAAGAGATGTGTTTAGTATCAGTATTTCCTTACAAAGTGCAGACAAGAAGAAATCACTGGTTAAACAACACTATCATATCGAGGTTTCCCTAGCTGCTGATTCAACTAAACCTTACAGACAAGCTGCTACCAATGATTGGGGACCCTCAAACTTTGAAGCCTATGAAAACGGCACTCTCTTTCATGAAAACTACTTCAAAGTGCTCTCAGCCTCCTCAAACGCAAAAACCGAGATTAGTTCTTTCGATGTGAATCTGCCTGAGGTTCCTATTGAGAAAATCAAGAATTGGGTTGGGAATCAATTTGCTCCACTTTTGTTAGATGCAGGACTCCAGGCTATGCTAGTCAAAGGGCGTGAAATCATGAAATTGCCAAGCCTCCCATTGTCCATTGACAGTGGTTCATTCCTAGCTCCCCTTCGAAGTTCAAAATACAAAATCCAGATTGAGAACGAAAAACTTTCAGGGACTTCTCAACTGCTTGCCGACTTGGTTTTCTTGGATGAATCGAATTATTGTGTGCTTCGCTTTGAAGGAGTTGCGGTAACCTTCAGTGAAAAATTGGAACCTATGTTTCAGATCAAATCCAAGGGATGAGAAGACTTGTCGTTGCAAGTTCCTGCTTCTTGGTAGTGACAGGGCTTATTTTGACTTGGCAAGATCATCTTCCCATTGATGAAGAAGATCTATTTATCTCACTGTTGCATATCTGGGTTGGTTTCTTCTTCATTGTGATTTTCCCGATGTATGCCATTGATCATCTCAAGACTCATCGAGGAAAACTTAGAAAATTTTCTTGGACATTGCTCTCCGGGTCCTTGCAACTGATTTCTGGTATTGGTCTTCTTATCAGCGGAATCATTCTACTTCTTTGGGGCGATGAACTGGAACTCCCTGTCACAGTCCATTATTTGCTCACCTTTACCTTAATAGCTGGGCTACTTGCTCATTGGCGAATCCCAAAAAACAAATAATCTCACCAAATTTTCTCCAGGTTATATTTAAAAGACTCATGACATCCCCCATTGCCATTTCTGGATTTGCGTGTCTCTTTCCGGAGGCTGATTCACTGTCAACTTTCACTAGATTTCTAAAGGAGGAAAGACCCTCTTGGAGAGATGCGACTGACGACGATTTGTCTTTACCCGCCCAGCAGTTTTTTTCATCCGCCAAGGGAACACCCCACAGAATCTATTGCCTTCAAGGAGGTTTCATTGATGATCAACAGGCACTTAAACCAGATGACTGGGCAGAGAACGATTGGAGAAATGTTGACCCATCTTATCGATGGCCTCTGCAAGTTGCTACACAGGCTCTTGCTCAAGGAGGTATAGATCTCGAGAAAGCGCATCATCCTCGTGGAGGTCTTATCCTTGGAAATCTGTCTTTTCCGACAAGAACATCAAATCAAACCGCGATGGATTTCTACAAGGAGTTCTGGGAGAGAGAACTGCGTAAAGCTTGTGCTTCAGCAAATTTTGAATTGCCTCAATTTTTAGAATCTAGCTCAACAGAAGGGAGTCAACATCTTTCAACAGCCAGTGGTCCTGCTGAATTTCTGAAAAGGGAACTGGGCCTTGGGGAGTGCACATTTTCAATTGATGCTGCTTGTGCTTCCTCCTTATATGCCATTCGGCTGGGTTGCATGGCGTTACGCAGGGGGGAAGTTGACTGGGTGCTCGCTGGTGCAGTCAGTGCCGCAGATCCTTTCTTCATTCATGCAGGGTTTTCTCTGCTGCAAGCATACCCTGAAAGTAACGAGACCAGCGCCCCCCTAGATCAAAACTCAAAGGGGCTTTATGCAAGTGAAGGAGTAGGCATGGTCCTACTGCGCAGATTGGAGGATGCCAGAAGTCAGGACAACCCAATCTTGGGAGTTATTCGAGGGGTTGGCTGGTCGAATGATGGCAAAGGAAAGTTTGTACTAAGCCCCAACCCCGTTGGTCAGAAGCGAGCCTATGAGCGAGCGTACGAAGAAGCGGGCCTTCACCCTAGTGAAGTCAATTATCTAGAATGTCATGCCACTGGAACTCCGCTAGGCGATCGAATTGAGGCACAGTCCATCTCCAATTTCTTCGGTGAAAAACTTCCACTATTGGGCTCCGTCAAATCAAATATTGGGCACATGCTCACTGCAGCTGGGATGAGCAGCCTTGCAAAAATTCTTGGAGCGTTTGACTCAGAATCCATTCCAGCTTCAATTCGTATTAAAAGCCCACAATTGCCGGAGGACAAGATTGTTAGAACTCCCTTTCCGTGGCAAAAAACCGAAATCCCTCGCGTCGGGGCAATCAGTTCCTTTGGCTTTGGTGGTACAAATGCCCATCTAATTTTACAGGATCAAATCCCCGAGCCTTCAAATAATGCGATCAAATATTCAAATCACCCCTTATTTATTACAGGTTTTGAAGCTTGTTTTGGGGGTTGTTTAAATTGCCTTCAGATGGCTGGAGCAATTGATCGGCATGAAACTCAAATCAGATCCCTGCCCACTACAAGGTGGCAGGGATTGGGACCCACTTCAGCCCCCAAAGCTGCATTCTTGGAAGCTTTTGAAATTGATTTAAAGGAGCTCAAGCTGCCTCCTCATCAGAAAGAACAACTCATTCCTCAACAGCTTTTAGCAATTCATTTGGCAGAAAAAGCCATTCAGGATGCAGGTCTGAAATACGGCAGTAAGGTAGCTGTTTTGATTGCGATGGAGACCGACGCTGAACTTCACCAGTTTCGGGGAAGACTTCAATTGGAAGCGCAAATACGTCAGGCCTTTAAAGGACTCATTGATGATGAACATTTGCAAAATCAGCTAACCCAGTTATTAGAAACCATTCGTCAGTCATGGCCTCAACCGGAAACTGTCAACAGCTTCACAAGCACCATCGGGAACCTAATGGCTTCACGAATCGCTGCTTTACACGATTTTCATGGCCCTGCTTTTACAGTGTCAATGGGAGAGGATTCTGTTGAGAAATGCCTACAAATTGCCAAATGGCTCTTTGCCGAAGAGGATCTTGATGGGCTTGTTCTAGTTGCTGTAGACCTGCAGGCAAATCTAGAAAGAATGCTGTCGATAAAGGAGGATCATATTTTGGGGGAGGGTGGAGGCGCAATAGTTCTGCAAAATCTGGATTCTCAAAATTCCTCAAAATCTATGTAGCACTGGATGATTTAAAATCAGAAAGTGATCAATTGAATGATCTATTCGGAAAATGTGGTGCTGCCGAAGGCATGCTCCAGCTGATTGGTGGACTCTTGCGCAACGCTGAAAAGCTTCAAAGAAAGCTCCATAGTCATCAAAAGCCTATCCAAGAAAAGCCACTCACGCGTAAAGTAGTCCTTGGTTCAGACCCCATCAAAGAAAAATTCCAGATGTTGCTGAACCAACAACCTGAGCTGAAGAATTGGTTGAACCGTTTAAAATCGTCAAAGAATTTTGACCAACCCTCATCAACTCAAAGGTTACCATCAGGCTTTCATCTATATACCCCAACAAACCACCATCAGGCCCACCGAGCCTTCCTCAACTTGAGGGAGACTGCTTTTAGAGGAATGGTTCAAAATCTTCTGGACTCAAAGTGCCCGGCTGAATTCACTCAAATTTCACCAATTCAAGAAGAAACACCCTCCCCAGAATTTCTAAGCATTTCCAAGAAAGCGGATCGAAACTTCGTTTCAAAAACCTTGGGGACAATCACTGGCAACACTTTTAAAATCGACGCCACTGGGAAACAAGTAGTTTTCGATTACGAGGACCTGCTTGAGTTCGCAGGTGGACGCATCGCTGAGGTATTTGGTCAGGACTATGCCATCATCGACAGCTATGAGCGATGCGTTCGGTTGCCCTTAGACCCCTATCTGCTTGTCACCAGGGTAACTGAACTGGAAGCAGAGCCCCACCAATTCAAACCGTGCCGCATTACAACTGAGTACGACATTCCCAAAGAGGCTTGGTTTGCAACAGATGAACGCATTCCTTGGGCCGTAGCCATCGAATCTGGCCAGTGTGACTTGATGCTGATCAGCTACCTTGGGATCGATTTTCAAAATCGGGGGGACCGTGTCTATCGCTTGCTCGATTGCACGATGACTTTCATTGAAGCTCTCCCAAGAGGTGGACAAACACTCCGGTATGAAATTCACATCGACTCCTTCGCCAAACATGGCGAAAGCCTACTCTTTTTCTTCCACTACGAGTGCTTCGTTGGTGATCAAATGGTGCTCAGAATGGATGATGGTTGTGCAGGATTCTTCACTGAAGAGGAGCTTGATCAGGGCAAGGGGGTAATTCATACAGAGAAAGAACTCGAGGCTCGTCAACAGATTCAGCCCACCAATTTCTTTCCACTAATTCACTGTAACCAGACAACTTTTGAGCGAGATGACTTGCTCAATCTAGTTCACGGTAATCCAGCCAAATGCTTTGGAGAGCAGTATCACCAAGCTAATAAAAATCCATCCCTAAGAATGGCCCCTGAACAATTGCTGATGAACGATCGCATTCTGAATGTAAACACCACTGGGGGAGCCTGGGGACTCGGAATCGTTGAGTCAGAAAAGAAACTTCGTCCGGACGACTGGTATTTCACCTGTCACTTTTATAAAGACCCCGTGATGGCTGGTTCATTGATCGCAGAGGGCTGTGTTCAATTGCTTCAGTTCTTCATGCTCTATTTGGGACTGCAAACCCTCACCGAAGACGCCAGTTTCGAACCAATCCTCAATCTTTCCCAAATTGTCAGGTGCAGAGGCCAGGTCATCCCATCTGACTCATTGATGAACTATCGACTGGAGGTAAAAGATATCGGAGTTGATCCAGAGCCCTACATGATAGCGAACATAGATGTGTTAGTGGATGATCGCATCGTTGTTGACTTCAGGGATGTAGGGGTTCGTTTGGTTAAGAAAAGCCACAAAGAAATCCATCAACAAATCCCTCTCCAAGTTGCCATAAATTCAAAACCAGCTTTTGATGAAGTCGCTGTTCAGAACTTTGCCGATGGATCAGTAGCCAAGTGTTTTGGTGAGAAGTACGCGCCCTTTGATGCAAGACCCTTCACGCAAAGAAATCCATGTCTGGATTTAAAACTGCTGACTCGAGTGTTGGAAGTATTCGGAGAAACTGGAAAGTTTTCAAAGCCAGCTGGACTACTTGCGGAATACAATGTTGCTGAAATGGATTGGTATTTTGCGGACCCAAGTTCTATCACTCCTCTCCCAGCCAGTGTTCTGATTGAAATCGCGCTACAACCTTGTGGTTTTCTCGGAGCTTGGATGGGTAGCATCTTTGAATTCCCCGATGAAGACCTTCACTTTCGCCTGGTGGAAGGCCACGCCCGCTTGCTAGGACGTCCAAACCTAGAAAACTCGAAGATACTGACCAAAGTTCAACTGGATCGGATGACTCGTTTCGATGGCCAGGTCATTGAACATTTCACCTATCACCTCAGCACGGATGCTGCTCATGATGAGGTGTTTTTTAAGGGGGTCGCTTTGTTTGGTTACTTCCCAGAGTGGGCCCTAGAACGGCAACGGCAACGCTATCCTGATCCAGATTGGACAGCATCCCCGGAAATCCCCTACTTAGACTGTCCTTTGAATAACCAGCTGGATCTGCTGCATCAAGTTCAAATTGATCCTACCGGGGGTTCGATAGGCCTGGGTCGCGTCGTGGGACGTCGTGAAGTGGATGACGGGGACTGGTATTACCCTTCTCACTTTCACAAGGATCCTGTGATGCCAGGGTCTTTGGGAATTGAAGCGGCTTTGCAAGCTCTCCGTGCACTAGCTGAAGGATCGCCATCTAGATCAAAAAGCAGCACCGTTGACTGGCCGTTGAACTCAGAATGGAAGTGGGAATTTCGTGGAGAAGTACGACCTGGTACTAAGGAGTTGACCGTCCTCGTAGAGGTGACAGAGAAAATACCTCAAGGAAATCAAGTCGAGTGGGTAGCCAATGCGATCGTAACCCGTGATGGAAAAAGAATTTATCGATTGCCAAGAATCTCCTTGTTAGTCTGAGATTCACCTGCCTGTTTCAATGGGAAGATCATGACGACTTCCCCATTCTGTCCAAGATCCATCATAGATTTTGACTTGGTGATGCCCCATCAAATGTAAGCCCAAAGCAAGAATACAAGCCGTCACACCAGAACCACACGAGCAGACGATTTCCTTGTCTGCTGAAAATGACGTAGCTTCAAATTTGCCCTTAATTTGATCAACTGATAACAACCTCCGATCAGAGCCTTCCAAAAGCTCCATAAACGGCAAATTCTTGGAATTCGGGATGTGCCCACTCCGCAAACCAGGCCGTGGTTCATCCACCTCACCCGAAAATCTCTCACTGGGGCGTGCATCCAGAATTAATGAATTCTGATCCTTCGAGTGCTCCAGGACTGATTCCCAATTACAAAACATCTGCTTGTTGAAAACTGCTCTGAATTGACTCGGCTTCGCTTCAAATCTCCCGTTGCTTAGTGGACGATTTTCTGCCTTCCACTTTGGCAATCCTCCATCCAGTAAAGAGACCCTTTCATGTCCAAAAGTTTGAAACATCCACCATACACGTGCAGCAGAGAACAATCCGGTGGTGTCGTAAACAACCACCCAGCTGTCGTTTCCAATACCAAGTTCACCAATTTTTTTGGAGAAGTACTCTTCCTTCGGAATCGTATGAGGCAACTTACTTTCCGGGTCAGAGACTTCATCTAAATCCATGAAAACTGCGCCAGGCAGGTGCTCTTGTTCAAACTCTTCAAGGCCATTTCTTTTTGCTTTGGGCAAATGCCAACTGGCGTCAACAATGCGCAGGTTTGGATGTTCGAGGCAATTGCTAAGTTCCTCTGATTGGACAAGGGTTGGTAATGCAAAGCTCATCTTTGTGCTTTCTGAACTCAATTCAAAAATTCCTTGGGACGATTACGATCCATCATCAAGAGCATATCGTCCAAAATGGTATCATCCAATTGCAAAAGCAGTCGGTTCAGCTTATCCAGGCGTTCTGCTGGAATTTTTGACAAGACAATCCGACCATTTTTACGATCAAGTTTATGTTGCCAGGGTTTGTCTCCATTTTTCTGCAAGGAACCCTGGTTCCGTAGACGGGTCTGCTCTCGAAAAATTCTTAAGGAAAGCTCCAATTCATCCCTGCTGAGGCTCTCCAAGCGGCCCAATAATTCCCGCTGTTTCTCATGGGCTCTTCGAGGATTTACAGGATCTTTCAGATAAGCGATCCGTCTCAGGGAATAAAGCATCCCACGCACATCCATCTCCAGCAAGCCTGCAGTTCCGTGAGTCTGGATCATTTCAATGATTTTGGCATCACTGAGCGCCGTTTTACGATCCTGTACTTGAATGATTTCTTCAATATAGAGAGCCAGATCTCTTTGGTGTTTCTCCTCCAGCTCAGCGAAGTGCTCCGTGTAAATTCTGTAAATGTTGAACAACACCTGGCGTTTGTCCTGTTGCATTCTGTGCTCACGAGCTTCGATGCTCCGGACAAGTTCTACCGTTTCCAGTTCCAGTCGCTTGAGGGGACTAAACGAAAGTGTCTCCGGGTTTTCACTTCCCGATGACATCTGATGTAAGCCTCGTCGGGCAGCATTGCGCTGGTATTGTGAGCGGGTGGTCATTAGAACTCCGGAAAGAGGGCCTGCACCAAAACTCGCAGGCGTGAGGTCATTTCATTACTACGTACGGGTTCATGGCTATCAATGAATCCCATGATCTCAGCACGTTTGGGGATCCATAGGGGTTGCTGATCTTCCTGGAAAATCAACTTATCCCGGTAATGATCAACCAGATAGTCAAGGGCGTAGTGGCAGGATTTTAGACGGGTATCAAACAAGTTGGGCAGCAGGAAAATCTGCTTGAGTTCTGGATTGAGATACTTACGGGCAGTACGAATCCGTTCTAGTTGAATTGGCAGTGTCTCAACTGCAAACATTTCTGTTTGCACTGGAATCACGACCACATCACATAGGGAAAGACTCCAGTTAGTGAGGAGTGAGAGTTCACCTGGAGTGTCACAAACCAAGGCCTCCGTCGACAAACCACGCAGCAGCATCCGAAAAAGGTTTTCATGACCTGGTTGATCGCGGAAGGCGGTCTTTGCTTGTTCGTAATTTGGTGTGGCAGCCAAGAGTTTGACGGTTGTTTCAGGTAGTTCAAGTAGAGCATTTTGGGGGG
>AGAU01000009.1 GCA_000224765.2 SAR324 cluster bacterium JCVI-SC AAA005
AACCCAGCAGACAAGAGAAACAGGAATATGCCGAGTTGAAGACCATTTAGTAGCTGTTCAATTAACAAAATCACGTATTTACTCTAGAACAGCTAAATTTTAAGATCCTCAGCGGAGACCACATTCCTGAACGTAGGCGTCCTGATGGTCAGTTGCTACTTTTCGTAAAATACGGTTTTGCATCTTCCCGTTCTCTTTGACGACTTCACGAATGTATAGATCATGGATTGGATGCTGATTAGAAGCAAATCGGAAATTTCCCCGAACAGATGCGAACTTAGCAGCTTTGAGTGCCTTGCGGAAACTTGCCTTATCCTCCAGCACCTTTCCTCCTGTGGTTTTCAATGCACTAGCAATCAGCTTGGCAGTATCGTAGCCTTGGCTCGCATAGAGGGTCGGCTCGCGCTCGAATTTAATTCGAAAACCAGAAAGGAATTGCTGATTGGCTGCATTGTCTAGATCGTGATTCCACTGGGAAGTACTGATGATACCGGAGCCTGCATCACCGATTGCGTTGAGAATTTTAATATCAGCTGAAAAGCCTGAAACTACCATTGCAGAATCTTTCATCAGACCTGCTTGTGAATACTGTTTGAGGAAGTTGATCCCCATTCCGCCCGGCAAAAATTGAAAAACCATTTCTGGCTTAGCAGCTCGTATCCGGGCTATTTCAGCAGCATAATCATTTTGGCCCAGTTTAACATAAATTTCTTCAATGACTTCACCTTTGAAAAACCGTTTAAATCCAGCCAAGGCATCTTTCCCAGCTTGATAATTGGGCGCTAGCAACAGTGCTTTTTTATAGCCTAATTCTGTTGCACCCATACCTGCAGCCTCATGCAACGTATCGTTCTGCCATGACGCCACAAAATAATTCTCGTCACATTCCTTTCCAGCAAAAGTTGAGGGAGCTGAGTTTGGAGAGATGTAGAAAATCCTTTTCTTCAATGCCATCGGTGCAACTACTGGAGATATATTTGAAAAAATCACACCGGTTAAAATGGAGATCCGATCTCGTTCCAAGAAGCGTTTGACGATTTGACGTCCATTCACTGGATTTCTTCCATCATCCTCAACCAGCACCTCGACGGGGATACCACCAAGTTTTCCGTCTTCTTCTTCCACAGCCAGTAGAAATCCATCTCGGACATCCTGACCAAGATAACCACCACCGGTGGAAAGAGTTGTGACCATACCAATTTTTACTGGCTCTTGGGTGAATCCCGGACTGGCTAGGCCCAAGCCAAGTACTAGGGTTCCTATAAGGCTTTTTAGCAGTTTTTTCATTTTCAATCCTTGTTCAGTAATTTTTGAAACAGTTTGTGTTTGGAGCGATGCTGAATTCATTCTAAATGCAGCAGTTTCATGATGGCTTTGTGCACAATTGGCCAGACCGCAGAAGTTGGATCCACCAACTCAAAATGACCAATTTCAGGAATCATTTCAAAGTTTATCAAAGCATTTGGGGTTTGTGTCCGCAGTTCAATCACATCCTCCTGGACCATTTTTGCGCTGACAATTTCATCGTACTCTCCAACCAAATGAATCTGCGGCACATTACAAGGCCCCATTTGGCAAGGCGAGGCTTGCTGATAGCGCTCTGGGACCTCATCAGGGAAGCCCCCAACCAATTCAGTGCAGGCCCCTTGGCAAATATTGAAGGCTACTCCACGGACCAAATCGGCTACTCCAGCTAACGATAGGACACCCTTAAGCTTCAGTGGATCTGGGAAATATAATTCAGAGCCACTGGGCAAATGAAATCGAGCACTAAGCCAGAGACCTAAATGTCCCCCTGCAGAGTGTCCTACCGCAATCACTTGCTGCAGATCCAATGGATAAATCTTTGCCAGTAATCGCAAATAATCTGTCCCTCGCGCTACGTCCTGCATCGTCGATGGCCATCCACCCCCCCGCCCAAGTCGCTGATATTCCAGATTCCATACGGCTATCCCAATTTGGCGAAGAACCTGAGCAACACGACCCAGTGGTTCAAGACCAAAACGATTTCGCCAACAGCCACCATGCAGTAGAATCACTACAGGATATAAGCCCTCTCCAGAAGGAAGATAAAGATCACCAAACTGGTCAGCTTTCATTCCGTAACTCAAACGCAAATCGGGCTCTACTGCCGGGAACTGCCCATACTCTTCACGTGTCAGGCAATTTTTCATTCCCCGATTGAGAACATATGCTCCAGGTCATGACGGGAGTAAGTTTGGAAAGCGATCAGAGTCTCTGTAGCATTGATACCAGTTAAGGATCCAATCTTTGCCGTGATTGTATCAGCCACCTCCTCAGTACTTTTAACACTCATTATTGCAATTAGATCATATCAGCCAGCAACCGAAAAAACTTCCGTGAACTGGGACATGTCATCCAGTTTTTGGGAAATATTTTTGATCTGTATTCGATCAGCATTCATCAGTACGATCGCTGTAACCATCTTCAAATCTCCAATTGTATTTTGAAAATTAAATCAGATCATTTGTTTTCATTTCAAGAATCATCCTTTTCATTGTCAAACAAGGCAAGACTGAGAAATCACTCATTAGAACGAGTAGAATATTCTTAATTTATTTTTGCAATCATAATGATATTTTCAGATTCAATCTCTATATCAAGTCATTCGATAAATGCGTTCAGGACGCCCCACTCCCCCATAGCTCACATCAACCTCCACACTACCTCGGCTGACTAGATATTCAAGATAGCGTCGAGCTGTCGTGCGACTAGCACCGACACGCTCAGCCATTTCCTCTGAGGTAAACATTGTCGAACCCTCCTTCATTTCTTCGAGGATTTTATCTAGAGTCACCGGGTCAATTCCCTTGGGTAGCCCGGAATCCATACGGGGTGAATCAGTCAGTTTTTCCTGATGGATAATCCGATCAATATCAGACTGATTCAAGCTGTCCAAAGATTGTAGATTGGAATGATGAGTTCGATAACGCCGAAGAGTTTGTTCAAAGCGAGAGAACACCACGGGCTTTAAAATGTAATCGAAGACCCCTCCTCGCAGAGCTTCCTGTAGGAGACGGACTTCTTTGGCTGCCGTGATTGGAATTATATCGAGAGCTTGGGAACGAAGACGAATTTCCTTGAGTAAGTCAATCCCAGAACCATCGGGAAAGTAGATGTCCAGCAGCAGCAACTGTGGCTCCATGACCTCGATCTGGAGTTTGGTATCCTCAAGGGTATTAGATAGACCAATCACTTCAAATCCAGCGAATTTGCTGACGTAGTGCTGATGGATCTCGGTAATACGAGGATCATCATCAGCAATCAGAACTCTGGTGACCATCTTCTTCGTTAATTGTAATTTTTGGGATATAAGCAGTAAAGCGGGCACCACCTAGTGAACTTTTCCCAATCGTCAGGTGCCCGTGAATTTGAATCAGATTTTTCTGCACCAGTCTCAGACCAATTCCGCGCCCCATCCCTGATTTTGTTGTGAAACCCTCATCAAAAATTGTCTCTTGTTGCTCCTGGCTGATACCTGGTCCGGCATCTTCTATCTCAAAAATCAACTCGTTACCCACATCTGTCATCGACAAGCATACTTTTTTTCTACCTTCGACCAGGGCCGACGCCTCCAGAGCATTTTCCAGCAGATTTCCTATGATTGTAATGATTTTTTCACTGCGACTGGAGTGGCCCATGTTACCCATTGAGCTTTCTGGATCAATCTCCAGCTCAGTTTTGAGTTCCAGAGCCCGATGATACTTACCAACAATGATTGCAGAGAGAAATGGGTCATGAATTTGGTCAGATAGCTGGCGTAATAGCGCGTTGTAACCCGAAGACTCACGGCCGATCAAGTCTAGTGACTCTTGAGTTGCGCCAATCTGAATTAGCCCTGCGAGAGTATGCAATTTGTTCGAATATTCATGCGTCTGTGCCCGCAAAGCCTGAGAATATTCTCGAATACTTGTCAACTCTTGAACAAGTCGGTCAATTTCCTGCGCTCGACGAAAACTGGAAACTACTCCTTTTACATGGTCTTGCTCAAGAATAGGGACCCGATTTACCACCACCTCTTCCTCCTCGATCAACATTTCCTGATCATACTCCCCTTTACCTGTTTTCAGCACTTCTAGCATTCTCGTTTCTGGTAGCAGTTTTTCAATGGGACGTCCCAAGGCATCCTCTGGAGAGAAACCCAGAATCTGGGCTGCCTGATGATTCATCACGGTCACATCCCCTTTCTCATTGATAGCAATGATCCCCTCACGAATCGACTCCAATAACGCCGTACGCTCTCTATACAACCCAGCGATCTCGTAGGGTTCTAAACCAAATATTGAACGCTTTACCTCCCGAGCAATGAACCAAGTTCCCAATGCCCCGACTGCGAACAACCCTAGAATCCAGAAAAGAAGTCTCTGCTGATAAGGCTGTATTACATCCTGAAGGTTCTCGATGAGATAGCCCACAGAAACAACCCCAAGGATTTCTCCTTCGACTGAGAAAACGGGCACCTTACCACGTAGAGAAGGCCCCAAAGTTCCTACGGCAATCGAGATATAGGACTGCCCCTGTACAAGCGCTCTCTCATTATCCCCCCCAACCATGTACTTACCAATGCGCTCAGGTACAGGGTGACTGTAGCGTTTGCCTTCATAATCACCAACCACAACAAAGCTTGCCCCTGTTGCCTCACGAACACTTTCCGCGTATCTCTGGATCCCATCCGACTCAAGCTGAACAAGCCCCTGAGTGACTAACGGTGAAAGAGACACTGAGCGGGAAACATTCAGTGCCACCCGACCAATATATTCATTGAGGATTCCAGTGACAATTTGATTTCCAATAAATCCCGTCGCGCAAACCATCAGAACCAACAATCCCATCATCAACAACAACATTTTTTTTCCAAGTGAGCGAGGCATCAATTTTTGAAATTCTGAATAATTTGTTGTTGGGTCAGGAAGCATCAGTGCCTCAGCTTGATTGTGAACTTTATGAACAGTATGCACGAAACAGAATCAAAAAATTTTAAACTCAGAAGATTGACCTGAAGGGAGGTTAAACATATTTTTTTGCAGCGAAAGTGCAAAGGAGTTTATCCTTAAGCATTAACCAGGTCGAAGTAACAATTCCAAAAATTGGCGGAATCCAAGGACTGTCGATTTCACGAACTGAGAAGCTTCGTTTTCATTTCATGTTCAAAGAAAATTAGGAGGGATGGCATGCGCAATTCAATGCAATCAATTTTAGGGATTTTGACTGGAACCGCAATTGCGGCAACCACGATGCTTGGGGTTGCGGTGGCTAAACCGGGCAATACCGAATGTATCGCGCCGGCTGGTGCTGGGGGAGGATGGGATTTTACCTGTCGTGTACCAGCTGCGCAAGTAATGGGAGACATGGGCCTAATTGACGGCACAATGGCGGTAACTAACATGTCTGGTGCCGGTGGAGGAAAAGCTTATGCACACGTTGTAACAAAGCGAGGTGATGATGAAAATCTGATTGTTGCAGCTAGTATGGCTACTGCAGCGCGCTTGGGACAGAATGTTTATTCTGGTTTCAAAGCATCTGATGTTCGCTGGGTCGGCGCCCTAGGTGCCGACTATGGAGCAATTGCTGTTCATAAAGACTCTCAATTCAAGACTCTGGGTGATCTGGTAACAGCAATGAAAGACAATCCCCGTCGTACAGCAATTGTTGGAGGTAGTTCCGCAGGTGGGTGGGATCACCTCAAAGTTCTGATTGTTGCTGACAAAGCAGGAATCTCTGATTTGAAAGCCATCAATTACATCTCCTTCGACAACGGGGGTACAGCAATGTTGGAAATCCTTTCCAAGCGAGCCGATGCTTTCACCGGCGATATCTCCGAGTTAGTAGAATATGATAAGCAGGGTAACATCCGTATCCTCGCGATCCTTGCCCCAGATCGAATATCAGCTGTTCCCTCAGCAAAAACTGCCAAAGAACAAGGGTATGACGTTATTGGAGCAAACTGGCGAGGTTTCTATGTCCCCAAAAACATCTCAGCTGCTCGCTACAACGAGTGGGTGGACATCGTCACAAAAGTTGCTAATTCAAGCCAATGGGCTGACTTGAGTGCCAAGAATGGACTAGCTCCCTTCACCTCCTTTGGTAAAGATTTTGAGAACTTTGTAGGTGGGCAAATTGGTAAAGTTGCCCAAATTTCAAATGATCTTGGTTTCATGAAGTAATGAAGTCTTGGGGAGAGGGAGGTGCAGACAGGCTGTCTGCATTCATCATACTGGGATTTGGTTTGGCTTACGGATACGCAGGCAAATTCATTCAAGTAGGATTCTATAATGGGGACATTGGTCCTCATCATTGGATCTTCATGGTCGCCTCCGTATTGGTTTTACTAGGTTTTGGACTAGTTCTTCGGCCAACACAACATCAGTTTGAAATGGAAAATTGGGAGGATTGGCGTATGCGACTTCCTCTCGTGGGTGTGATCATCATTTATTCAGTGATCCTTCCCTACACGGGGTTTCTTGGTGCTATGATTGTGATGATGATTGTTGTTGCCAAACTTTTCGGAGCAAATTGGAAGCAGGCTACCCTCTGCTCTGTTACCCTCTCTCTCCTATGTCTATTACTATTTGACCACCTGCTGGGGATCTCCCTAGGTCGTGGCCTCTGGCTAAAATAGAACTAGGAGGAAACATCGAATCCATCCAACTGCTTTTTGATGGCTTTACTACAGCCCTGACTTTCCAAAATATCCTATTTGTTTTGTTAGGGGTTTTTCTTGGAACAGTGATTGGCATGTTGCCTGGAATTGGGCCCGTCAATGCCATTGCTGTACTCTTTCCCATCGTTTACACTTTGGAGGTTCCTCCTGCAACCGTGATGATTCTATTCGCGGGCATTTACTATGGGTCCCAATACGGAAACTCAATCTCCAGCATTCTGCTAAATGTGCCGGGCACATCTGCTGCAGCCGTCACCACTATTGATGGCTACGCAATGGCAAAAAAAGGCCTGGGCGGAAAAGCACTTGCCATGTCAGCTATTGCTTCTTTCATTGGTGGTACTCTCTCTATCTTTTTCCTCGCTTTCTTCGCACCAAAATTAGCAGAACTTGCAATTAATTTTGGTCCTGCTGAGTACACTGTCTTGATGGTCTTTGCTTTTATTGCTCTGTCTAGTTTTAGCCAAGGGAGTCTGCCAAAAGCTATCATTTCCGCGTTTTTAGGGTTAGCAATTGCTGCAATTGGCATTGATTCCACAACCGGTGTCAGTCGATTGACCTTCGGGATGATGGAGTTGTACGATGGTATCGACTTTATCGTTGTTGTGATCGGATTTTTTGCTGTCAGCGAAATTCTGATTATGCTCGGACAAAAGGAAGGTAAACAATCCCAGATGCAGCCACTAACAAGCCTGTGGATTACCTTTAAGGAGATTACAGAATCCTTGGCAACCTCATTGAGGAGCTGTTTTTCAGGATTTTTGATTGGGGTCTTACCAGGAGCAGGAGGAACTATCGCTAGCTTCATTGCCTATGCAACGGAGAAGAAAATCCTGCGACCAAACCAATTCGGAAGTGGAGATATTCGTGGAGTCGCTGCTCCAGAATCTGCCAATAATTCAGCCTCCGTTGGTTCATTTATACCTCTGCTTATTCTGGGAGTCCCAGGAAGCGAAACAACTGCGGTGATGCTCGGTGGATTGATCAGTTTCGGCATCAAGCCAGGCCCTCTGTTATTAGAAACCAGTCCAGATGTATTTTGGGGGTTGGCTGCTTCCATGTTCATAGGCAATCTCTTTCTGATCATCTTAAACCTCCCGCTTGTTGGCCTATTCGCTAAAATTCTTCAGACACCTCGATGGATTTTGATGTCTCTAATCACCATGCTGTGTGTGGTCGGTGCATACACTATCAATGGAAGTGAATTCGATGTTTTATTAATTCTGATCTTTGGACTAGTCGGCTATTTTCTTCGTCGAGCAGATTTTCCCCTAGCTCCCCTTATTCTGGGGGTCGTTTTAGGAGATCTGATCGAAACCAACTTCCGCAGAGCTATGATCTACAGTGGTGGGGATATTGTCATTTTCTTTGAATCCAACATCTGCTTAACCCTCTGGGTCCTTGCTTTAGTGAGCCTATTCGCACCAACCCTAATCAACTCCATTCAAAAAAAGGTTCACTCCCAGTGAATTTTGTTATTTTGAGATGGCTGAACCAAAGACGGGGGGTTGCCTTAGCTGCAGCCTCTGTTGGTTCAGTTGCCTTCCTGTTATTGGGGATCCCTCTTCCACTTCTCCTTGGCCCAATGGCAGGCTGCTTGGTCGCAGCGCTCTGTCGACAACCTATGCAGGACATGGGAGTGTTCAGCATTTTCATGCGTACCTTCCTTGGAGTCGCAATCGGATGTTCCATAACACCTGAAGTACTACATGATTTCCCCCGCTACCTGCAGTCAATTTTCTTCATCCCAATATTCGTACTTATAATTGGACTCGTAGGTTATCCACTCTTTCGTCGAGTATTTCATTACGACAAGGCCACAGCTTATTACGCATCTATGCCAGGAGGCTTGTCAGACATGCTTGTTTTTGGTCAGGAAGCAGGGGGCAACCCAAGAGCACTTTCCCTGATTCACGCAACCCGCGTAATGGGAATCATTTGGGTAGTACCAACTTTGATGGCGATGATCTGGCAGATTGATTTACACAAACCTCCTGGAGTGCCAATTTATTCAGTACCTTGTTTCGAAATATTACTGATGCCAATTTGTGGCTTGTTGGGCTGGAAAATAGCGGAACGTTTTCAAATTTTTGGAGCATCTATCCTTGGTCCAATGATCCTGACAGCAATCGTCTCGTTATCGGGACTGATTCATACGCGCCCACCAGCAGAAATCATGTGGTGCGCACAGTTTTTTATAGGACTCTCCGTGGGAGTGCATTACACAGGGATTACCCTGACCGAAGTACGTAAAGACATTTTTGCTGGAATCGTTTACAGCTTGGTTCTAGCCACCATAAGTGGCTGTTTTATCATTATGATCATCAAACTAGGAATCGCATCAGAATTGAATGCGCTCTTGGCTTTTCTGGCGGGGGGTCAGGCAGAAATGATGATGATTGCAGTCATCACTGGAGCCGATTTAACGTACGTGCTCACTCACCACTTGACTCGCTTGATATTAGTGGTGCTGGGTGCACCAATCGTTCATCGGTTTTTACAATGAAGACATGATCAAGTGCCACTAATGCTCATCTTACTAATGCGGAAGGGAGGGGTTAGGATTGGGTTTCTAGTATCGACTTCACAGCCAATCAGATCAAGATTTTGTAACATCTGTTGGAAGGTGCTGGCAATGGTGAATTCACTCACAGGTTCAGCCAACTTGCCATTACGAATCCAAATCCCCTGTGCTCCCCTTGAATAATCTCCTGTTGTAACGTTGACTCCCTGTCCACTCATCGAGGTCAAATACAACCCATCATCAACGCTACAGATCAACTCGTCTTCTGTGTATTTCCCGAGTTCTAGAACTAGATTAGAAATGCCGCCTGCATGGCCGGTGGATTTCATCTTTAATTTGTTTCCGGCATAAGTTGAGAGCATGTAATTAATGAGCTTACCGTCTTCAATCAATGTCAATGGTTTGGCGATAACTCCCTCACTGTCGAAATAACGACTTCCTAACATTCCTGACAGAAGTGGTTGATCCGACAGCTGGATTTGAGGATTTGCTACCAGTTCGCCTAGCTTGTCCATCAGAAAAGATTGTTTCCGGAAAACATGGTCCCCCATCATCGCTGAACTGCAACTCGCCAAAAAGCTACGGGCCATCTCTGCGCTGAAAACAACAGGCACTTCGCAGGTAGGTGGTTTAGTTGCTCCCAACTTACGAAGGGTCCGTTGACATGCTTTGTCAGCAATTGATTCAAGGGACTCTAGTTTATTCCAGAATCTTGCACTGCTGAACCAGCCATCTGTTTGCTTTCTTCCAGTATTGAGACCTGTAGTCGCTTTATCTTCTGTAACTACGGAGATACCAACACTGTAAAGCGTTTTAGAATAACCGTCCAAAAACCCGTTTGAATCGGCATGCACTGTATGGGAAACCAGGTCCGAGTAGTAGGCCTGCTCGGAGCGCAGGCTAGATTCCAATGCAAGTGTCAACTCCTCTAATTCCATGGCCATCGCCACTTTTTGCTCTGATAGATGAATCGGAAAATCAGGATCTGAAAATTCCAAGGTAACTTCCGCACGTCCCTGCTGTTTTGGATCAGGGAGACTGTAAAAAGGATCTTTTCCCATGAATGGCAGAGACTGCATAGCTGAACGCATCAAAGGATGTAGAGTTTCCAATCGGAGGTCGTTCGAAGAAATTGTTGAACGTTGCTGGTCCTGGCACAGTGTCACATACATTCCTGCTGAGCCAGATTCTTTCAAAGATTCGATTTTCCCATCTCGAACTTCCACCTGAAAGGAGACTGCGTTTACAAGTGAGGTTGAGACCTGATCTGCCCCAAGTTTCTTTCCGTATTTGACAATATTTGATGCTAACTCCTTGTATTGATCAATCACATTCCCCCTACAGTCATTTCTGAGACCAATACGGTTGGCAAACCCACACCCACTGGTACACTTTGTCCATCTTTTCCACAGGTCCAAATCCCTTCACTGAACGCAAAATCATTCCCAACAAGACTAACCCTTGACATTGCATCTGGCCCGTTGCCAATCAATGTCAGATTCTTGATGGGTTTGGTTAGTTTTCCGTTTTCTACTAAATAGGCTACTGTCGGCACAAAGACAAAATCCCCATTGGAAATATCAACTTGTCCTCCGCTGAAGGAAACACAGTAAATTCCGTGATCAACTGCCTCAAGAATCTCTTTTGGATCAGTTTTACCATTCGCTAAGTAGGTAGTCGTCATTCTTGGCATGGGGTAATGAGCATACGATTCCCTTCGACCATTGCCTGTAGGCTCAAGGTCATAGTGTGCAGCACTGATCCGATCGTGCATGTAGCCCCGTAAAATTCCGTTTTCAATTAGTAGATTCTGACTCGGCAGAAATCCTTCATCATCACAATTCAGAGCCCCCCGATCATGATCAATCATACCCGTATCGTAGATAGTACAAAGCGGGGACGCTACCTCTTCACCAATGCGCCCACTATAGGCTGAGGATCCCTTCCGATTGAAATCCGCCTCAAGTGGGTGGCCTACCGCCTCGTGCAACAAAATCCCTGATTGAGCTGGGCCAAGAATCACAGGCATTGAGCCTGATGGCGCTTGTTCCGCTCCCAATAGAAGAATTGCTTCAGCTGCTGCTTTTTTGCCAATTTGATAGGGATGATCCTCAGCTTCCAAAAAGGGTAGGCCAACTCGTCCTCCAACACCAGATGAGCCTGTCTGAACATTTTTTTCTTCCTGGGCAACACAATGTACGTTCATTCGGAACATCGGCCGAACATCACTAACAAAACGCGCATCTGAGGTAACGATTCTTACAATATCAACTGTATCCACCATTGAAACGGTCACTCGCTTGATTCGGGGATCATATTCATGGGCTGCACGCTCTGCATCTTGAATTTTCGTAATCTTGTCTGCCAGAGGTAGATCGGTTACCGTCCGCACCACAGGATAATGATTCGAGGGTTTTACTTTGTTAAATCGGTAGCCTTCATGTTCTTTGACCGTAGCTGAGGCCGCGATTGAGGCTGCAGTTCGGGCCGCTCGTTGCATTGCTTCCAAGCTAAGATCTTCGCTGTAAGCATAACCCGTTTGATCTCCTTTCAGGACCCTGACGCCCACTCCCTTTGATATGGAAATTGAGGAGTTTTTGATGATACCCTCTTCCATTACTACTGAGGTACGGTACGCATATTCAAAGTACAGATCTGCGTAGTCACCTCCACGGGAAAGCGCAGCTTGCAGCACACGACGCATGTGGGAATCAGTTACTCCCATTTGGCTTTCAAACAGTGCCTTAGCCATTTGGTCTGGGTTTCCAGTTGGGAGTTGGAGTACCGTTTCCTGCATTTCAAGGATTGCTTCTTCTTGATTCATTAAAATTCCTGTAGTTGACAGGCTGCTGCGGGAACGTTCTATTTGCTAGAGCCCGCTGCAAGTTGATAAGGGTAAAAATGTTTTTCTTAAAACAAAAGACTTCGCAACTCAAAGTGACACGAACTGGTATCTTTCATGAAAGAGTGGCGAAAATTAGACCAACTCTTTTTATTTTCAGCTTGATAACCCTACTTATCTGGCTGGGTTTTCTCCCCAATGTGCTGGCAGAAGATGATAAATTACGTTACCAACGATTTATGGCCGAGCAGAACCGCTATGGCAAGCCAAGACCGCGAACCGGAGATCGAGAGTCTGGATATGCTGCAGAGCATATGATCCGCAATAATCTCTGGTTTGTCGATGAATTAAAGTCTCCCCCCTACCGGGGAGCACGTGATCCCAGCCTTTACCAACGACACTTCCTGACCAGTCAGACTGTCAATCAAATGGTACCGATTCCAAAGATTCCCCAAAGTCAGGCCGAAATCAACTCGGCTTACAAAGCCGCTGAAATGACTAGAAAATCCAATCGTTTTTCCCGAACTCCTCAGGACATCCAGGGTTTTCGACAAGCTCGCCGCAACTATCTGAATCGTCAACGCTGACGAATGCAAAACTCCTTGCTACGCAATAGGATAACCCTTTGACATTTTAGAGGAGACCGATAACTATTTCAGTTTTCTCCCACAAATACATCAATCGATTCGATGCAGAGTACCCATCTATCGTCCTCCAGTCTTATACACGAAGGAAAAGCCAAGCAACTCTTTTTGACAGCTGATCCCCAAATTTTGCGGGTTCGTTACAAAGATGACGCAACAGCATTCAATGGACAAAAATTCGACAGACTCCTTGGCAAAGGTGTTTTAAACAATTTGATCAGTGCTCATATTTTCGAAGATCTCGCCAACTTTGGTGTCCCCAGCCATTTCATCAATAGGGTTTCTGATGTTGAACAACTGGTTCGTCGTGTAGACATCATCCCTTTGGAAGTAGTAGTCCGGAATGTAGTAGCCGGTTCTTTAGCTAAGAGGATTGGTTGGGGGGAGGGATGTCCCTTAAATCAGCCAATCGTAGAATTTTACTACAAGAACGACGACCTTGGGGATCCTCTGCTGAATGAAAATCACATTGACCTGCTTAGCTTGGCCTCAGCCAGAGAAATCAATGAATTGAGAGAGCAGGCTCTAAAAATCAATGAGCTTCTCATCAGAAAATTCAGTACGATTGATCTAAAATTAGTAGATTTCAAGCTAGAATTTGGTCGTCAGCCTGATGGAATTCTGATCCTTGCCGATGAGATTTCTCCAGACACCTGTCGACTTTGGGACAGAAAAACCAATGAAAAAATGGATAAGGACCGTTTTCGTCGTAACCTTGGAGGTTTATTGGAAGCATATCAAGAGGTCTGGAACAGATTAAACAAAGTAGAAGATGCTTAAGGGGGTCATCACAGTTATGTTACAACCCAATGTTTTGGACGTTCAGGGCCAGGCTGTTGAGGGTGCTTTGAAGCACTTAGGCTTCGAGTCAGTGGAACAGGTTCGTATCGGCCGCCAAATTGAAATGATCTTGCCTACAGAAGACCATGAGGCTGCTCGTCTCCAATTAAGTGAAATGGGGAAGAAATTATTAGCCAATCCAGTGATTGAAGATTTCCAGATTGATATCAAGGAAGCTTGATGCACTGTGCTGTTCTAGTTTTTCCTGGTTCAAATTGCGATGTTGATCTCTACAAGGCAGTTCTACATTTAAAGGGAGCAACTGTGGAATACGTCTGGCACAAAGGAACCGATTTGGACCGCTTCGATGTGATTTTGATACCTGGTGGGTTCACTTATGGTGACTACCTGAGACCTGGTGCTTTAGCTGCCGTATCTCCAGTGATTGCCACTGTGAAAAAGGCTGCCGAATCAGGGAAATTGATTCTGGGAATTTGCAATGGTTTCCAAATCTTGATTGAAGCAGGCTTGCTACCCGGCGCTTTGCTACCAAATCAGAATTTGCAGTTCATCTGTGATGTAGTCCCCGTAAAAGTGGCTCAGTCTGATTCACCCTTCACCTCTAGCTATCAACTAGGCGACGTCCTGAGACTCCCAATCGCACATAGCTCAGGGAATTATTATTGTGACGAAGTTACTCTGAAGAAGCTAGAGGTGAACGGTCAAATAGCATTCTGCTTTCCCGCAGAAAACAATCCCAATGGTTCTATTGCTGGGATCACCGGTTTGCTAAATGAACAACGGAATGTCTTAGGAATGATGCCCCACCCGGAAAGAGCTGTGAAGCAGTGGCTTGGCACTTCTGATGGACTTGGACTCTTTAAATCTATGATTAAACACCACATAGCCTGATTAAATGTCCCAGGAACCCTCCCCTCAACAAATCGCAGAGAAAAAAATCTATCGCCAAATGGGATTGATTCCAGACGAGTACAACCGAATTGTAGAACTTTTGGGCCGCCAGCCAAACTATACAGAAACTGGCATTTTTGCAGTCATGTGGTCGGAGCACTGCAGCTACAAAAACTCAAAGCCTTTGTTGAAGTTATTTCCAACGGAAGGTCCACAAGTACTTCAGGGTCCTGGTGAAGGAGCAGGGATTGTTGACATCGGTGATGGGTGGGCAGTAGTTTTCAAAGTTGAGAGTCACAATCACCCTACGGCGGTCGAGCCTTATCAAGGTGCTGCGACTGGTGTTGGTGGCATCTTGAGAGATATTTTTTCAATGGGAGCACGACCCATTGCTCTGATGAACTCTCTTCGATTTGGTAAGCTTGACAAGGCACATAACCGTTATCTGCTTTCCCATGCAGTCTCAGGAATTGCTGCATATGGGAACTGCATTGGTGTACCAACTGTTGGTGGTGAGGTCTTTATTGAGGCCTGCTACGATGAAAACCCTCTGGTCAATGTCTTTTGTCTAGGAATTGTAAAGCATGACCAAATTCAGCATGGCAAGGCGAGTGGTTTGGGAAATCCCCTACTCTACCTTGGTAATGCAACAGGCCGAGATGGAATTCATGGTGCGACCTTCGCTTCAGAAGAACTTAGTGAGGGATCTGTAAGTAAACGTCCTGCTGTTCAAGTTGGTGACCCATTTGCTGGTAAGAGACTTTTGGAAGCCTGCTTGGAAATTTACCATACTGGAGCCGTGGTCAGTGTACAGGATATGGGAGCAGCAGGATTAACCTGCAGCAGCATTGAAATGGGTTTTAAGGGTCAAACTGGGATTGACCTGGACCTTGATAAAGTTCCGAAGCGTGCTGAAGCAATGACAGCTTATGAAATCATGCTCTCAGAATCCCAGGAGAGAATGCTTTTTGTAATTGAAAAAGGTCGTGAGTCAGAAGTTCAAAAAATCTGTGAAAAGTGGGAAGTGCCTAACGCGATTATTGGAGAGGTAACCAACAATCAGCACTTGAGCTTATTCCAAGACGGCCAGCTAGTGGCAGATCTACCGCTTGATGCATGTTGTGGGCTTACACCCGTCTACCAGAGGGAAGCACGTCCTCCAGAAAAAGAGATGCTTCCAAAAAGTTTATCTCTAGAAAAAGAACCAGAAAACTACCTCTCAGTTCTAAAGGAACTACTTGTTCATCCAAATATCTCAGATAAATCTTGGGTCTATCAACAATATGATTCGATGGTGGGGACACGGACCGCACAGGGGCCTGGAGGCGATGCTGCTGTCATCATATTAGAAGAATGCCAAAAAGCATTGGCAATCAGCATGGACGGTAATAGCCGCTACGTTTTTCTCGATCCATATTTGGGAGGACTGATTACAGTGGCTGAAGCAGCTCGCAACGTTGTTTGTGCTGGGGGCAGACCGCTGGCTTTGACTGATGGGATGAATTATGGCTCACCTGAGAAACCAGAAATTTTCTGGCAAATAAAGGAATCTGTACGAGGAATGGCTGTTGCCTGTGAGTTTTTATCACTCCCAGTTACAGGTGGAAATGTTAGCCTCTATAATGAATCCGGAGGAGAAGCAATCTACCCAACGCCAATCATTGGAATGGTTGGGTTGATTGAGAATCTTCATCATGTAACCCCCTCAAATTTTCAGAGTCTAGGTGATCAAATCTGGCTTCTTGGTGAGACTTTTGCGGAATTAGAAGGTTCTTGCTATCAAGAGATCCGAGCGAGTAGAATCTTTGGCAATGCTCCTAAATTGGAATTAGATAGAGAAAAACGTCTTCAGGAAGCCGTTCTCCTTGCAATTAAAAGCGGCTTGGTTTCCTCCGCCCATGATATATCTTTAGGAGGATTGGCTGTTGCCCTTGTGAAAGCTTCTACCGAATCTTTCACAGCTAGTATAAGTTTTGAATCGGCTCTCCGGATAGATGAATTTCTTTTCAGTGAAAGTCAATCACGTATCCTCCTAAGTATTCCCAGTCAGTCTTCAGCATCTCTCCAATCCATAATGGCCGACCAAAGGATCTCTGCAATGATGATTGGTGAGGTTGTTTCGAATCAGTTTAGTATTTCTTTCAAAGATGAGTCTTTAATTGAAGATCAAATTCAATCTTTGAAAGCTTGCTGGCGCAATGGCTTAAGAGACTACTTCACCAAAACTTGATTAAATCCAAAAAATTCAATCAAAGGATCCATGTCATTTTGGTTTGACGAAGATCGCCTGAACGAAGAATGTGGAGTATTTGGCATTTTTAATCATCCAGACGCTGCAGAATTAACCTACTATGGAATACATGCCCTTCAACACAGGGGCCAGGAGAGTGCAGGCATTTGTGTGAGTGATGAAGGGGTACTAAACGTTCTTCGCGGGATGGGCCTAGTCACAGAAGCACTGAATAAACAAACTCTGAAAACACTTCCTGGTTCACATGCAATTGGTCATGTCCGCTACACTACCGCCGGTGCCAGTGTTATCAACAACGCACAGCCCCTACGCTTTCGTTATACCGGTGGTCAAGTCGCCATTGCACATAATGGGAACCTGGTAAACGCTCAAAAGTTACGTGGTGATCTGGAACGAAGAGGCTCTATTTTCCAAACCGACAGTGATACCGAGGTAATTTCCCACCTGATGGCTCAATCAGGACTTAGTGTTGAAAAGGCTCTACAAACCGCTTTAGTAGCGATTGAGGGTGCCTATGCGTTGGTTATACTGACACCTGACAAACTTATTGTGGCTCAGGATCCTCGTGGTTTTCGTCCAATCTGTTTGGGGCAAATAGGTCAGGATTGTTGGGTGGTTGCCTCTGAAAGTTGTGCTTTAAATGTCATCGACGCTAAATTTGTGCGTGACTTACACCCTGGTGAAATGCTCGTCATTGATGAGCAAGGACCCCATTCCACTCGTTTTGCTCCGGCATTTTCCAGAACCCTCTGCTCCTTTGAATACATCTATTTTGCCAGACCTGACAGTGACCTTGGCGGAGTGAGTGTCCATCTTGCCCGAAAGCAACTTGGAGCAAAACTCTGCCAAGAATCTCCTGCAGAAGCTGATATCGTTATTGGTGTTCCCGATAGCGGTCTTTCGACAGCAATTGGGTATGCAGAAGCTTCAGGCTTACCGTATGAGGTAGGTATGATCAAAAATCGCTACGTTGGACGTACATTTATCCAACCGAACCAGATGATGCGGCGGCAAGGAGTCAAAATGAAGCTTAGTGTGGTTCGGCAAGTGATTGAAGGCAAACGAGTTATCCTTATTGACGATTCAATTGTGCGGGGAAACACCTGCGTTCGTATTGTTCGACTCCTTAGAGAAGCTGGTGCAAAAGAAATTCATATGCGAATCAGTGCTCCTCCAATTCGTCATTCTTGTGTTTACGGAATCGACACACCAACGAGTTCTGAATTGATTGCTGCACAACATTCAGTCCAAGAAATATCCAAAAAAATTGATGCTGACTCTTTAGCATTCATTTCAGAACAGGGAATGATCGAAGCCATTGGAAGAAAGGACTCTGCTCCAAACCGAGGACATTGCTTAGCGTGTTTCAATGGTAGCTATCCAACTCCAACCTATGGTGTTGGTGAACAACAGTGAGCCAAGCATACCAAAAAGCTGGAGTGAATCTTCGTGCAGGAGATGAGGCCGTTGAGCGTATAAAAATCCATGCTCGTTCCACTCATCGGCCAGAAGTTATTGGAGGCTTGGGGGGCTTCAGTGGCCTCTTTACACTAGATACCCAAAAATATAGAAAACCAATCCTTGTATCAGGAACAGATGGTGTAGGTACAAAGCTTAAGCTTGCCTTTGAGCTTGATCAACACGACACCGTTGGCATTGACTTGGTTGCGATGTGCGTCAACGACATCCTTGTCACTGGAGCTGAGCCACTCTATTTTCTTGATTACATTGCTTGTGAAAAACTTGAGCCAGAAAAAATTGAAAAAATTGTTGGTGGTATAGCAGAAGGTTGTCGGCAGGCCAACTGTGCGTTATTAGGGGGTGAAACTGCCGAGATGCCGGGCATATATGCCCAAAATGAATATGATCTTCAGGCTTTGTTGTAGGTGTGGTCGAGAAAGAAAAACTAATCACTGGTGAACAGATTACTCCTGGAGATTTGGTGATAGGTTTTGGCTCATCTGGCTTGCATAGCAATGGTTTTTCTTTGGTAAGAAAGCTTCTTCTCGAAAAAGGGATTCCTCTTGAACAATCATTTCAAGACTCTGAAAGATCTGTGGGAAATATTCTTCTCACACCTACAAAAATTTATGCTGCTCTTGCGTCTTCACTCAATGAAAATGGATTGATTAAAGGCTGGTCTCACTTAACCGGGGGTGGACTAATTAGGAACCTCCCACGGATTCTTCCAAAAGACATCTCTGCATGTATCCAGTTGGATCAATGGCCAAGATCAGAACTCTTCAGTTGGTTGTTTGAGTTGGCAGCCCTACCACCGGAAGAGATGTTTGAAGTTTTTAATATGGGAATCGGCCTGATTGCTGTCATCGATGCAGAAAACACAACTTCAGTTGAACAGATCTGTAATGAATTGGGAGAGAACATATATGCTTTGGGCGTGATCGAAAAAGGTAATCAAGCGATACGAATAGAAGGAACTTGGTAATGCGACTGGCCTTGATGGCATCAGGTACAGGTAGCAATGTAGAAGTTCTCCTTTCAGAAAAACAATCTGGGAAACTTCCTTTAGTTGATTGGGTATTATTGGGATGTGATCGCTTGGATGCACCAGTCATTCAAAAGGCTCGCTCCAAGGTTTTAAAGACTTGGGTTCACTCTCCAAGTGAATTTGCTGAAAAAACTCACTACGAAAAATCGCTTCACCAAGTCCTTACCGAACAAGAGGTTGATGGAATTGTTTTAGCCGGCTATATGCGTTTGATTGGCCCAGCCTTACTCGAGCACTGGCAGGGACGCATCATCAATCTTCATCCTTCCCTACTTCCCTCATTTCCTGGTCAGCACTCTATCCAAGATGCCCTTAAGTATCGAGTTAAGTTAACCGGATGTACAGTCCACTTTGTCGATGAAGGGATAGATACAGGACCCATCATCGCTCAAGAATCCGTGCCTATCTTTTCGACTGACACCAAAGAAACTCTAACCAAGAGAATTCATCAAGCCGAGTACAGCCTGTTACCCAAGACCGTGCGTCGTTGGAGCGAGGGAGGATTCTACTTGAAGGATAAAATTGTCCATTTTGTTGATGAAGTTGGAGAAACGATATGAAGGTCGCTGTTCTTGGAAGTGGTGGACGTGAGCATGCTATTGTCTGGAAACTGAGCCAAAGTCAAAGAATCAAAGAGTTGTTTTGCCTCCCGGGGAATCCTGGCATTAAGCAACTGGCAAAGTGTGTCCCGCTCCCACTGCATGATCACCAGAGCCTTATTCATTGGGCAAAGAAAGAAGCAATTTCTCTAACAGTTGTGGGCCCTGAAGATCCTCTCTCTAATGGAATCGTCGATAGTTTTCTGGCCGCTGGACTTCAGATTTATGGACCAAACCAAAAGGCAGCGCAACTGGAAAGTAGCAAAACATTTGCGAAACAAATCATGAAAATTTATGGCGTACCAACTGCAAAATCAGCATCTTTTACTGAATTAGGACCAGCTTTAAGATATGTCAAGGAAAATGGTGCACCTATCGTAATCAAGGCTGATGGTTTGGCGGCTGGGAAGGGAGTCACCGTTGCAACGAGTGTAGTTGAGGCAGAGACTTCTCTAAGGGCATCCCTTGAAAAAAATAGATTTGGTAAAGCAGGATCCACTGTCTTGATCGAGGAGTTTCTTGACGGTGAAGAGATGACCATTTTAAGTTTCGTCAGTGGACCTGATTACCTCACAATGGTTCCATCTCAAGACCACAAACCAGTTTTTGATGGAGATCAGGGGCCAAATACAGGAGGAATGGGGGCTTATTCTCCAGTTCCCCACCTTGAGAAATGGCTCTCAGAAATTGAGAAAATGATTGTTGATCCAATGGTGAAGGGACTCCAGAAGGAGAATATTTACTTTCAGGGAATCCTTTACACTGGGCTGATGATTACTAAAGAAGGACCCAAGGTAGTAGAGTTCAACGTACGTTTTGGAGATCCAGAAGCCCAAGTAATTCTTCCTAGACTCCAGAATGATCTTCTTGAGATTTTAGAGGCTTCAACTGGAGGCAATTTATCTTCAATAAAACTGAAATGGAAGCAAGATGCTTGTGTCTGCGTTATTATGGCCTCTGGAGGTTATCCAGTTGAGTACAAGACAGGTTTTCCTATATCCGGTCTTAAACCAGGAGTGGATGACCTCGTATTCCATGCAGGAACTGAAATTTTCGGGACAAAACTAGTTACTAATGGTGGTCGAGTCTTAAATGTCTCCTCATTGGGGGGAAGCCTTGCTCAAGCCCGAACTCAAGTATATGAGCGTTTACAGAGCATACATTTTGAGAATTTACACTATCGTACAGACATTGCATCCAAGGCTCTTTAAAACTTCTTGGCTTTAATCAAACCAGACTTCTTTTATCATTTTCGTATCGGATCCATGCACCAGCTGAGATTTCTCCTCATGGTCAGTATTCTGATACTGGCAACCTCAACTTGGCTGGGTGCTCAATCCCACCAAACTGCTGATTTCCCACATTACCAAGGAAAAGTTCGTTTTTCTCTTCAGCAAAAGCGCCTCGAGGGAAATCTTCGAATCCAAATTCCAGAATCTGCCCGAAACAAAGAGTTACTGCTGGCTTTACCGATGAATCGTTTTGCCCAAAAAGATTCTCGGGGGCTACGTCGGCACAGAGAAACTCCAATCTTTGCGAAAAGACCCTTCAGTAAAAATGATGATCCTTTGCTCCCTAATGGCTTCAGTCTAGGGAGCATTGAAATTAAAAGTGTAAGCAATGGAACTCGGCCACTCAAATATCAACTCGAAGCAAACCCCTCGCTAGAGATCGGATACTCTATTGAACATGGACTACTGCGGGTTCAATTTGATGAAGTAATTCAGGAAATTGAGATTGAGTTTCAGACAAATTTTCCTGAGCGATTTCAAGAAGGAATTGTTGATGGCATCTTGATGAGTACCCTCTGGTATCCCCAGTTATTGATTCCAACCAAATCCGGATGGGATACGCGCTTAGATTTGCCCTCTCCTGGAACTTTTGAAATTGAATGGAGTTCTGAAGAATCTGGTCAATTAATTAGTACTCCTTTGGCGTCTTCAGTGGCATCCAATGAACCGATTTTATTACCTAAGACAAACCTACCACTCACCTCCTTCCCACTAATTTTTGGGAACAAATTCCAGAGACATGAAGTTGCTCCTCTCGTCGAGTCATTCTATCAAAACAATTATGAGAGACGGGTGGGATTAATTCATGGCTGGACAGAAGAATTCATAACCTTTATCGAACAACGCTATGGATTAAAGCCTCCATGGGATGAACTTCGGATTGTTCAAGTTCCTGGAAGAAGTGAAGATGTGACTGTATGGAATAACGTTATCATGGTTCCCCAACCTCATTACAAGCGAAGCGAACTTCTAGATCGGCGCGTTTTGGGCCTTCTTAGCATGAAGCTTGGTCGAATCTGGTTTGGCTCCACTCTATGGAATGATAAGGACACCCAGATGTGGCTAAACCACGGGCTTCCAATCTATTTCAGTCTTCACTTTTATGAGCATAAGTATGGAAAGAATGGGGGAATCTTTGATTTCATCAACTGGATGAATCCGGAATTTCGAGAACACTTCATTGAAGAAATGGCTCGGGACAACGATCTGGAGTTGTTAAAACCGATTGCTAGTTCCTTTCGTGAGAATCCAGCGACACAAGCGCATTTGCGGGCAGTCAATTATAAAGTCGCCTCAATAATCAGCATGCTGGAATACGAGGTAGGAAATAAAGCATTTTTTGATGGACTTCAAAATTTCATAAGTGAAGGTCAGTTCAAAATTGTGACTCACAATGACTTTCAGAGTCACATGGAGCACGCTTCTGGAAAAGATTTGGACTGGTTCTTCAAACAATGGTTTGAGACTGTTGAACGCTTGGACTATGCGGTTGGAGAAACAACATTTGAAGAGTTGCCAAATGGTGAATTCTTGATTCGAGTTGAAGTTCAAAAGATTAGCAAGGCTACGATGCCCATCGAGGTATTGTTGCGTACTGAAGATGATAAAGAACATAGAAAAAAAATTTTTAGTCAGCGCCCTCTTTACATTGTTGAGTTTCGCACACAATCTCCACCCTATGAAATTTCGCTAGACCCTGATGAATTCTTGCTAGAGACTTCGCGTGTCAATAATCACTCCTTCACTTTTTTTCGTATTCGTTTTGCCTACGATTGGCATCGACAGCGTGAACGTTTAATTACTTTTGTTCCAGGGTTTACAAATAACGCTGTGGACGGAAACTCTTTTGGAGTTGGACTTCGACATCAAGAAGGCGATACCAGTATTTATGCAATTCCCGGCTACGGAACACGGAGTGCCGACCTAGTCTACCAGCTAGATTTAACGGAAGAGAATTTTATTAAAAGAAATTTCTTTGGACAATTGCTTCTTCAAAGGGTTGGAGGAGTTGTTTCAAATGGTGTATTTTTGGGATACTCTGGTCCAGAGTATCCCGATCAGAAATTTTTTGAGGCAAAAGCAGGCATAGCTTTGGAGTATCTGTATTCTACGGCAGCGACTTCATCAGGAGATACCGGAAATTCAAATGTAACTACCTTTGAATTTGATGGTTGGAATCAGGCTGAAGGTACTTACTTAATCAATCTCAAAGTGCTTGCTGAACAGCCATCACAAGAATTGGACACGAACTATTCATACACTCTGTTATCTGAGAGTCTCACACAAATTTTTAAAACAGGCTTTCGTAGCAATTTTAAGTGGGGGATAGTTTTGGGAAATACGATTGGTAATTCTCCATCACAAAAGAAATTTTCATTGGGAGGTCCGGCAAGCCTAAGGGGTTTTCCACAAACAGTGGCTCTACAACAAGATAATTACTTTTTAACTCGTCTCGACTATGAGTTTCCGCTTGTCACTACTCCTTTGTGGAGCAATGTTTCAAGTCTGGGCCTGCAGGGGACTATCTTCTACGACCAAGGACGTGCGTGGGAGGATGAACTCGATATAGGTGAAGCGAAAGATCGGAGGAATGTTGGGATCGGAATTCGCTGGGGGGTAGATGCCGCCTCATTGATTCAAATTCCTCTGAAGTTCGAGATTGCCTATCCAGTTGGGGATAATGATTACAGAAGCCCTCAATTCATTTTCTTCGGAGTACTTACAGGAGGTTGATTTCAAAGCAGAAAAAGCTTTGACTAGTTAGTTAAAACTTCTCTTCCATCAAGTCAAGATCACTATCTAGATCCAAACTCTCATCAATTAACTCTTCTTCAAGAACAGGGGGAGCTACTGTTCGGTTATCGTAGAAAGCCTGCAAAATACTTTGGGCAATTGTAGAGAGATGTGTTGGACGAGTTATGACATCTATTGCGCCCAAAGAAAGAAGGTGCAAGCGATCATCAAGACTGATTGGTCCTGCGAACACGATGAAAGGTATGTCCGGATGCTCTTCTCCTAGCCTCTGAATCACTCCAAGAATTTCATCCTCGTTCGAGGTGGATTGGTTCAAAAGTACTAGGTCCAAGGCATTTTCCCTTAACATTGGCCAAAGATTACCCTGCTTCTCCATCAGACTCATCTTAAAGCCGGTTCTTTCGGAGAGGTATTGCATTAACATGTCGTTGTGAGGACTGTCTCGCTCTGTTACCAGTGCAACCTGGCTCCCTGCATATGTTTGTGAATGGAGTTCGGCGTCTGGGAAAGAGGGTTCTGACTTTGAGTAGCCCATTGAGGTGGGGTCTTCTTTTGTGGATATAACTTCTGTGTTCTTTTCTTCGGGTTCAGTTTCAGTGTCGTCGGTTCCTATCTTCACTTCTCCAACAAAATCTGGGTAATCTTGTTTTGTAGTTGTCTCAATATAATTTCGAAGTTTCTCCTGCTCTGTCACAGTTATTTCACTAAAGCGAACTGCCGCCTGATAATACCATTCTATGGGCCAGCACCAAATCGCAGTGCCAACAAGTGTGAAAGACGGTTCGAACTCTATGCTTACCAGTTCACCTTCAGATAGTGGATATTCACAATGAAAGCGAACGCCGTTCAAGGAAAGATCTAACCCAGTTGCAATAGGATCCGACCACTCTTCCGTGCTTACTTGAATGGTCTCCTCAAAAATGACTCGCAGGTACTGTCTTCGTTCCTCAGCCATAAAGCAATTGTTCCACTGGATGTTTTAGTTGGCTAGAATGACCACCTTAGTCAGCACTAGTGTTAATTTATTAATTAGTCTGGCTTTGGCAGGTAGCGATTGATGATGTGCATCTCTTGTTCCAGAGTGCAGGCGTCAATTTGGAAACCTGCAAGTGAAATCAAATGCTCTGATTGGAGGCATTGCCAATATTGTTCAACAATTTCTTTAAGATTTCCAACAAGTGGCAAGATCATTGGAAGGCGGTCGTAAATGGGAGGAGGTGAGCCATTATGAAGATAAGTAGTTAAACCGACTCCAAATGCCTTTGCAAATTGACGGTAGTGGTAGATGGCATGGTCTGACTCAGATTTCACTAATTGACTCTTTCTCAATGAAGATAGCCAAATTTGAGGAATTGGTTTGCGGAAATCGAGTACTCCAGAAATTCTTGGGGTAAAAGTTGGTTCATCTGGCTCGTGATATTGGCTTTCCATTCCATCTGCTAGGTTTTTTCCTTTTTTCAAGGATTCAACAATCACATCTGTTTGCCTACCATTACTCACAACCACCATGCTATCAAATCGTTTAAGTGCATTGTAAAGAATGAGTGAAGGATCTTCGATGAGTGCTGGATCAGCGGGTTCAGTTCGTAAAATTTCATTCTCAT
Source organism: SAR324 cluster bacterium JCVI-SC AAA005 (assembly GCA_000224765.2). Classification (GTDB taxonomy): domain Bacteria; phylum SAR324; class SAR324; order SAR324; family NAC60-12; genus JCVI-SCAAA005. The sequence continues at coordinate 25,394 of AGAU01000009.1, forward strand.
ATCTAAAACATCGGTTTCGACTGTTTGCACTCCGCCCCGTGATCCAATAAAGTCCGCCCCAATGGTTTTGATCAAGCCGGCCCATTACGACTCCTCGGCCTGGATAATCATTCTCTGATAAATTTTTAAGATTCTGCTCTGCCAATCTTCGGGCTTCAGTAGTCATAGATCTCATACTGCTCATGATGCAGAGCATTAGAAGCTTTCATGCTCAACGGAACCCCGACTGCATCTTCAATGTCTTTTAAATTGAAATGCTCGTCTTCTCTCATACTCATTTCGATGTCTGGATGCACGTAGACCGTAACGGATCCCCTCTGCTTGTCCTGACAGACTCTTTTCAGTTCTCTAAAAATTTCTGCCAAGACAGTACTCACAGATTTGATATGCCCGCTTCCTGAGCAATATGGGCAGGGATCACAAAGATATCGCATCAGACTTTCCCGATCACGCTTACGGGTCATTTCGACAAGTCCCATCTCACTAATTTGAAGAATTTTGCTGCGAGCCTTATCGTTTCTCAGTTGATCTTTCAGTACCTGATAAACCTCCTGCCGATGCTGAGGCTGCTCCATATCAATGAGGTCAATGATGATGATACCACCAATATTGCGTAATTGTAGTTGATGAACGATCTCTTCAACAGCTTCCAGATTTGTTCGCAAGATTGTCTGTTCATGGCTCTCTTTTCCTACAAATCTACCCGTGTTAACATCAATCGCTGTGAGGGCCTCTGTTTGATCTATGATGAGCGAACCACCCGAGGGAAGCCAGACTTTGTGGCCAAGAGCTCGCTCAATCTCATTTTCAATACCAAAATGATCAAAAATCGGCTGAGAAGCACCATAATATTCAACTAAGTAATAAAATTTAGGAAGATAGGATTTTACAAACTGACGAATTTTTCTGTACTCTTCACGTTCGTTAACAACCAGTTTTCGAACCTCTTTTGAGAGAGAATCCCTCAAAGTTCTGTAAACCACATTCAGGTCTGTATGCAAAAGGCTTGGTGGAGAACTTTTCTCAGCCCTCCGCAAGACTGCATCCCATAGTGAAACCAGAAAGTTAATATCCGAATGGAGATCTTCTTCTGATCTTCCCTCTGCAACTGTTCTAATAATAAAACCTGCATTTTGTGGTCGTAACCTAGAAACAATATCTCTCAACCGAATTCGCTCCGAATCATCAGTAATCTGTCTTGAGACACCAACTGTATTAGAAAAGGGCATGTAAACCAAATTCCGACCAGGTAGGGAAATGTGGCTTGTAATGCGGGCGCCTTTTGTACTGATAGGTCCTTTAGAAACTTGGACAATAACGTCCTGGCCTTCCGATAAAAGTTTATCAATAGGTATTTTCCCCTCTGATGCTTTGGTAAAATCACTTTCCAAGCTTTTAGGCACGATATCATCGATGTAGAAAAATGCCGATCGCTCTTCACCAATATCTACGAAAGCGGATTCCATTCCCGGTAAGACTTTCACTACCCGCCCTTTGTAAATGTTCCCAACTAGCCGCCTCTCTTGTGGTCTCTCATGGTAAAGTTCAGTCAATGTATCCGCCTCTAGAGTTGCAACACGAATCTCCTGCGGCGAATACTCAATAATAATGTCTTTCATGAGGTTCCCGAGTCCCCACAACCAAGATTAAGTTCCTGATGATTAATCAACTCTCTCATCTCTCGAACCGCGAGCCCGAAGCCAACAACGACTGCTCTACTAACAATACTATGACCAATATTCAGTTCACTTAGGTGTGAAAGATGACAGATCTGCTGAGTATTTTGATAAGTCAACCCATGACCCGCGTTCACTTGCATCCCTAGCCGATGAGCTTCCAAAGCAGCACCTTCTAGTTTTTGGAAGGCCTGAGAAAGAATTTTATTACTTTCTTTAGCATGAGCATAGGGGCCAGTATGCAGCTCAATATCTGTTGCTCCTAATTTGGCACTGCTTTGAATTTGCTCCATGTCAGGATCTATGAACAAGCTCACTCTCATTCCATTATCTCGTAGCTCACCAATGGCTTTCTTCAAATCATCCCCTCCACAAACAACGTCCAAACCACCCTCGGTAGTTACTTCCTCTCTCTTTTCAGGAACTATTGTTACGACGTCAGGCTGAATCTCAATTGCAAACTTCAGCATTTCTGCAGTTGTTGCCATTTCCAAATTCAAAACAGTTTGAACAGTTTCCCTCAAAACCCGAACATCCCGATCCTGAATATGACGTCGGTCTTCACGCAGGTGAACGGTGATGCCGTTTGCACCAGCAACTTCAGCCAAGGCAGCTGCCGTTACAGGATCTGGTTCTGAGGCACGTCTGGCCTGCCTCACAGTAGCAATATGATCTACATTGACATGCAGAGCGATCATTGAAACCTTTCAGGGCTCAGGAGGATAGGGATATGGGGTTGTCAATTCTTCAACCAATCGTTCATTTTCCTTTTTTTCCGAGTCAGAGAGTTGGGTTGATTTGACCCATAGAGAAATGATTGGCCACTGCTGTAACACACTAACTTGCCTTGGTACAACAGGTTTAGGCGTCATTTGATAACTACCTGGAACGTACTCAAGTAAGTCTAATGTTCCGTATACGTCACTGCTATTGAGCGAATTCACCACCTCAGGTGGACCTTCAAGAAACAAATTGAAGGTACTGGGGTTGATCAATGAAACATATTCGGAATTTCTAAAGTAAATCGGTACATTGTCAAAGCGTTTCTTGACTGGTAAAGCTGCCAAAGTAATATGTGCGGTGTAATAATCAATCCCCTGATTCACGATCTGAAATTCTTGAGAAGGCAAATCAATTTTGACTATCATGTCGATGGTACTGACTAGATTATTTAGATCAATCTCTCTGGTCATTAACTCAGAAAGTGGATCCAGCAAGCGTTTAGGGCCCCGAATTCTAGCAGTTGGGGGAACAATCTCAATCTGCTCTAAAAGATAACCTGCTCCAAGTTGTCCGCTGTAGCGAGCTTGTAAAGGTAGCTCCTTTTCGATCAACTCTTCAATTACTAATTCTACCTGAGTCGGTGCAATTTTCTCAATATTCAGAGGGACGGGTGTCTGAAGACCATCTGTTTCAACTGGGAATGTATAAGTCCCGGGACGTGCTGTCTCCAGATCAAGTAGCATCCGAATTTCTGCAGGATTCAGAGAGCTACTTCGACGCTGGCTTACAGTGGCAGAGACATTGACTTGGGTCGGGTTCACTGACACTCGTAGCATTGGTGGTAGATTTGTGAAGATAATGGGAGCGAAAAAGCTGACCTGAACTGGTTTTTCCTCTTGTTTAGCGAGGAACCAAACAGTTAGGGCCAGGACGATCGCAAGGATCTTGAAGGGCAGATTGTTCCGCATGCCAGCTTGGAATGGAACTTGGTTATGAAGTAGCTGCGGAATTTGGTGATGATTCTCCCGTTCGGCTAATGGAGAAGCTGTCGTCAAGGAGAATATCTTCTTCTGCAGTTGATTTTTTTGTTTTGATTGAGGTTGTCTTGCCACTGAGCAAGCTGAATAACATTTGCTTAAGATCTGCCTCACTTTCTCTCATAAGCTGACCTTGAAAACCCAGGCTGATCTCCTTTCGCTCCTCTGAGACAATCAAGACCACAGCGTCAGTTTCTTCTGTCAAGCCAAGTGCTGCCCTATGCCGTGTACCCAGCATTGTTGAGAGGTTTTGATTCATTGAAACTGGCAAGATACACTTAGCTGCGACCAAGTCTCCCTTTCTGCTCAAGATCACAGCACCGTCGTGCAATGGAGATGTTGGATGGAAGATGCTCAGCAATAGGCTTTCGCTAACAAGACCATTAATTGGGGTCCCACGGTCAGTAAAATTCCGGAGCCCCACTTCCTTCTCAAAAACTACTAAAGCTCCAATCTTGCGTCTAGCCATGATCCGACAGGCTGCAAGAACTCTTTCCGCAACATCTTGCTGTTGGGCTCGGTTGTCCCGAAAAAGCGTAATCAACCCAAATTGGGCCAGTGCGTTCCGGATATCAGCTTGAAACAAAACAACCAGCACCAGTACTAATGAATTTGCCAAGTTATCCATAAGCAAACCCGTGGCATCAAGCTGGAAAAACCTAGCTACCAGATAAAGCACCAGCAGGATGATCATCCCCATCAACATCGGGATAGTTCGGGTGCCCTTGATCAATAGTAGAATACGATAGAAGAGAAAGGAAAGCAGAAGGATGTCAATCAGATCTTGCCAACGAAGTGGTACTAGATTCCAAAAGTCCATTTAGTAAGCTTTCCTTGGTCAGTTGATAGCAGGAGGTTTTTTTAGAGTTTCACGAACTAAGTTTCCATCGATTGTTTCTGACTCAATCAGTTGTTCTGCCAAATAGTCTAGTACCTGTCGGTTCGTTTCCAGAAGACTGAAAGCTCTTTGATAGGACTCATGGAGCAAGCTTCGAACTTCTTTGTCGATCATCTTCACAGACGCATTGCTAAACCACTTGTGCTGAAGCATATCCCGCCCGAGG
>AGAU01000008.1 GCA_000224765.2 SAR324 cluster bacterium JCVI-SC AAA005
CCATGAATACTTCCACGCAGACCAGAGAACGCAAAGAGAGCCTACCAATTCCGCAAATGCCGTGTCCACTAGTGTAGCCACTTCCGATTCGAGCACCTATACCAACTAGGAGACCTGCTAATATGGTAGTGACAATTCCCCTTCAGCAGTATCAACAAACATCTGCGCAGAATTCAGCACCATTGCGAGGCCTGCTAAAACCATCCCCCCAATGAACATTACTCGCCATACGATTTCCCCTGAATGAGGGATAAGAAGACCGCGAAAAATACCGGAGATTCCTGCAATTTTTCCGTTGAAATACATCAATGCCGCAGAAGCAAGGCTAATCAAGACACCACCAAGCAGAGATTCCAAGATCGAAAAATCCTGAATTTGCATAATGATCCTAGTAGTTGAAGAAAAGTGTTTGAAGCAAAGCCAGCAATCTCACCTATTGGCAGTAGGTCAAAGACTCCAAAGCCCCTGTCAATTCACTGGATAACCAGCCTGATCCCAATGCAACATCCCAGTTGTCGGTATACAGATAATGTTTTCCAAACCTTTGTTGTTGAGGGAACTAGTTGCGTAGCGTGCCCGCCTGCCGGAGCGACAGAAGAGATAAACTTTTTCATAGGTTTTAAATTTATCGAGGTATTGTGCCTCATCACCCAGCGGGATGTTAATGCTACCTTGGACGTGCCCGTTGCCATATTCCTGGGGAGTACGAACATCGACCAGCAAAACACCCTCAGAAGGGTTCTCACTGAGGTTCTTGATCTCTTCCATCGTACAAACAGCTTCATTGCCTTGCTCTTCAGTCACACCACAGTCGAGATTGGCAGGCAATGATTCATCAATCCGTTTCGGATACGGCAGATTTAGATTGTTCATAATTCTATTGAAGTCTTCAAAAGAGTTGTCTGTTTTTAATCTAGGATTGAGGCGTTTTTCTTCACCAACTGATGTGACCAAGCGTCCCCGGTAATCGTGCCCTGGATAAATCAAGGTTTCATCCGGCAGTGAGAAGATTTTTTCGTGAATGCTACGATAGAGATTTTCTGGACTTCCTTGTTGAAAATCCGTCCGGCCGCATCCACGAATCAAGATAGCGTCTCCGGTGAACACCATGTTCTCAATCTGGTAACTAGTGCAGGCATCCGTATGTCCCGGAGTCGCCAGTGCCTTTAAGATATGCTTGCCAAAGTGAAGCTCTTGTCCATCTTCCAGCAAAATATCAGTACAACCGACCCCTGCTGGCTTCCCAACAGCAGTTTGAGCTCCCATCGAATCTCTAAACATCCCCAGAGCTGTTACATGGTCCGCATGAACATGCGTATCGAGAGCGTAGAGAAGTTTGAGTTCTAGATCAGTCACAGCTTCCAGATCCCGAAGGTACTGTTCCCGAACAGGATCAATGATGACTGTCTCTTTCGTGTCTTGGTCCCACAGTAGGTAGGTATAGGTCCAGGTATCGTAGTCAAATAGTTGACGAAAACCGAATGTTCCCATCTCAGTCTCCTTTGGTTAGTGAATCGATTAAAAGTTAAGATTCTCAAACTTGGCAGAAAATGCTTTTGAGCATTTCGAACAACCTTTGGAACCGTTCATCATCAATTCGATAGTAGGAATAGTTCCCTTCTCTTCTTAAATTCAGCACGTTGTGCAAGTTCAAAAGAGAGAGATGCTGTGAAAGTGTCGCCTGCTTCAACCCTGTGAAATATTCCATTTCCTGCACATTGTACTCACCCTGCTGAAGAATACAGAGGATTTTGAGTCGTACTGGGTGTGACAAAACTCACAGACACTCTGTAACTTTGTTCATATTCTCCTGTTGATCCACGAACAGACTTCTTAAGTCCATTTCGAAATCAGCATCCAGAATTCTCGCTCTTTTCATGATCTTTTTTCTCTCCGAGATTTACACGATTCAGTTGATTGATTCCCCAGCACTAAAGAATAGTTTCTTTCGCCAAGATGAAGAGCCCCATGAACAAAACAAACCAACCGAATCCAGGTTTAAGTTTAGTGCTGGAGACAAAACGACTGAGATAAGTTCCGAGGTAAATCCCAATGATCGAAAGTAGAGAGAACAGAGCCAGAATACCCCAGTCAATGCCTTGATTTCCCAAATCTCCGAGAAATCCGAACAAGGACTTCAACGCAATAATCATCAATGATGTACCCACCGCCTGTTTCATCGGAAGTTTGGCCAACATAACGAGTGCAGGGATAATCAGAAAGCCACCTCCAGCTCCCACAAACCCCGTCACCGCTCCAATAATCAATCCCTCCACAGCAATCACTGGGTAGTTGAATTGAAGCTCATCCTTCTGTTCTGGTTCCCTCTCTCCACGAATCATTGAAACTGAGGCCAAGATCATCACCGCCGCAAATACACCCATCACAATTAAATCTCTGCCCACAAACAGATTGCCTATTGTGAAGAGCTCTAAAGGTAGGGCCGGTACCAGAAACTTCCTCGCAAGGAAAACTCCGACAAATGCTGGAATCGCGAAGATTATACCTACCTTAAGATTGACCAATCCCAACTTAAAATAGTTGACAGAGCCAACCAAGGCGCTCAAACCAACCACAAATAAAGAGTAACCAGTTGCCAAAACTGGCGGGATCTCTAGCAAATAAACGAGAATGGGCACCGTTAGAATGGAGCCCCCTCCACCAACCAGCCCCATAGTAGTCCCAGCCAGAATCGTTGCTCCAAAGCCAAGTAATGCTGATCCACCTGAAGGGATTGAACCAAAACTATTACCAATCAACCCTAAGCCAACGCCAAAAACCATTACAGAAACGAGTGGTTGCATTTTTTGTAAGCGGGTCATCACAATCCTTTCAACTTGGTGAAAATTATTTCATCATTATGTTCGAAAATTTGAATAGTTGAAGAAAAATCAAATTGTTCACTGATCCTTATTACCCTTGGTTTGCGATGTTTTGCGAAAGACAATAACTTGTTCTAAGTAATTATTCGTTGGTACACCAAGTGGTGATCAAACTCCTCTACTTTTGAACAGGCCTACAGTTCTCATGAGCTTACCAACAGACTATTGGATCCCATCCGAGTCCTTTAAAGAGATTCTCTATCACAAATCGGAAGAAGGAATCGCTAAAATTACAATCAATCGCCCGCATGTTCGCAACGCCTTCACACCTCTGACTATCCGTGAGATGCAGAAAGCGTTGGATGATGCCCGAGACGACATCAACATCGGCACGATCATCCTGACTGGCCAAGGTGAACTGGCATTCTGCTCTGGGGGAGATCAGAAAATCCGGGGTGATGCAGGCTATAAGGATCAAGATACTGGACATCTACGCCTCAATGTCCTTGATTTTCAACGCCAGATCCGGACTTGTCCTAAGCCCGTTGTGGCGATGGTTGCTGGCTATGCCATCGGGGGAGGTCATGTGCTGCACTTGATGTGTGATCTGACGATTGCAGCTGAGAATGGGGTCTTTGGACAAACGGGACCCAAAGTGGGTTCTTTTGATGGAGGTTATGGTTCAAGCTATTTGGCTCGCATCATTGGTCAGAAGAAGGCCCGGGAAATTTGGTTTCTCTGTCGGCAGTACAATGCCCAGCAAGCGCTGGAGATGGGTCTGGTCAATACCGTGGTGCCGCTTGAGCAACTGGAGGAAGAAACTGTGGCTTGGTGCCGTCAGATGCTGCAACACTCGCCGACTGCACTGCGTTGCCTGAAGGCAGCTATGAATGCAGATTGTGATGGTCAAGCTGGCCTACAAGAATTGGCTGGAGCTGCGACATTATTGTTTTATCAAACGGAAGAAGGCCAAGAAGGTCGGAATGCTTATGTCGAGAAACGGCCACCAGACTTTGGTAAGTTTGTTCGCCATCCCTAAATATGTCCAGAACTCCAGAAATATTTACAGAACGACCTCATGCGCTACCGTCAGCTGAGAGGAACAGATTTTCAAGTAAGCCGAATATGCCTTGGCACCATAACCTGGTCTGAATAAATCACTTAGAAAGAAGCATTTGAACAGATGGATGTGGCTTTAAATTAGCGAATAAACTTTTTTGATATTGCCGAGCTCTGCCCAATGCCGCCTAGTTCTACTGCTTCTGGTGTTACTAAAAAGATTGTCTGTAATTGGTTCGCAAAGCGAAGCCAAAGGGATAGCGTGATCCTTGTGACCAAGGTTGTGGGACCAATGATCAGGGAAATTCACATTCGAGATGGTCAAACTCGTTTGAATCGAGCGATCATTAAAGAGGGTGTCAATGGCAGTCTCCAACGAATTCAGGCGGAACGCATTTATTTCTGTCAACCACATTGATTTGACTGTAATAGCAACAAATTTGGCCAGTTGAATTGCGTACAATACAATTAGGAAGTCTCCGCACCTATTTTCAAGATCCTGGAAGCTTTGGCAGCGATTCAAAAAAACTGGGAAAGTCAGACTCTTTGAGCTCTCCAAAAAACATCATGGGGGACAATGCTTTGCCTAAACTAAGCTGAAACCTAGAATTTACCACGGGTAGTCAGCATTCAGAATTCCTACAATCTTCTGAACTACACCTTTGAAACTTGTCTGGCAGAAGTTGCTTATCCTATAAAGGTCGGACTATTTACTGTTGGCCTTTGGATCTCTTTGTTGGAAATATCTGAAGGAGAATCAACTACAAAACACAAGAATTGCTCCTTAAACCCGCTTCGTGCGGCACAAGAAAGGTCTTGCAGAAATCACGATTTAATCCTACGTGGATCTGGCACAGGCAAGCGGATTCGATCCAACTCAAATGGCGTTAGCTTATCAGGAACTTTCCTGACCAGTAACACCATTGGAACAAAATCGCGATGGAGCAATTGAAGAAGAACTTTACTAGCATTGAGCTCAAATTATCAGAGAAAGTGTTTCAGAGAGAATCGACTAAATTCATAGTCTTTATCCAAATATGTGTCCATGAATTTGAATTGAGAATCTAAACCCAGAGATATCGACTTAGAAAGTCAATTGATCAAATTGGAAGGAATAGATTCGTTAGGAACAGAATTCTCTGATAACAATTGAGTCAGTTCTGCTGGTTCATATTCGGGAACAAGTCTCCGCATCACACCTGAGGCAGTTTCCAATTCATTTTCAGCTACAGCTTTCATCAGCGCTCCTACCTCAGTTTGAATAGTAATTATTTCTGGTAGAGGTTCGTGAGAGTAAAAAATTCGTGGATGCAAAGTCGTCTTGACCTGCTCTGGCTTAATTAGTAACTCTTCGTAGAGTTTTTCACCAGGACGCAGTCCAGTAAATTGGATAGGAACATCTCGGTCAGGAACACAACCGCTCAATTCAATCATATGTCGGGCTAATTCTGCTATCTTTATCGGTTTTCCCATGTCCAACAGAAAGACCTCGCCCCCTTGAGCCATTGCGCCTGCTTGAATCACGAGACGCACCGCTTCACCAACACTCATGAAGTAGCGCGTGACATCTGGGTGAGTTACCGTCAAGGGTTGTCCTGAAAGCAACTGCTCACGGAAAAGCGGGATTACAGATCCACTACTGTCCAGTACATTTCCGAATCGAACCATCGTCCATCGGCATTCTGGCCATTGCTTAGAAGCATTCTGAACCAACAACTCAGCCATTCTTTTTGACGAACCCATCACATTGGTTGGACGCACAGCCTTATCTGTCGATACTAAAACAAAAGATTGGGGCAAATGTAATTGACAGGCTTCTAACAAGGATTGGGTCCCCAACACATTGTTGCGCAAACCTTCCAACGGATTTTGCTCAACTAGGGGAACATGCTTGTAGGCCGCCGCGTGATAGATTGTCGCTACCTGATGTGTCTGAAGCAGCTTGCCAACCCGACTTGTTTCCAGAATGGAAGATAAACAAGGTATTAATTCCGTTTCCATGAGTTGCGGTCGTAACTCTCTCTCTATCTGATAAAGAGCGTGCTCATTCTGCTCCACTAAGATCAATTTTTTTGGCTGTTGTCGCAAAATCTCTCGGCACAACTCACTACCGATCGAACCACCCGCACCCGTCACCAAAACCATTTTTCCACGAATATCCCTTTCCAAAAGCGCCAAATCTGGAGTAATTTCATCACGTCCTAAAAGATCAGTAACTTCAACTTCCTGCAAAGACGTGTAGGAATATTTGCCATCAAGAAGTTGATCCACTGTGGGCAAGATCTTCACTCCAATTTTTAAAGGACGCAATTGCTCGAGTATTTCCAACCTACGTTGATGAGAAACTGTTGGAGTAGCTAAGAAAACCCATTGTAAATTTAAACTCTCACGTAATTCAACTAGTGACATTGAAGAGGCGATAGGAATTCCTCTCAAGTTGCGGCCATGTAAAGTGGGGTCATCATCCACAAAAATACGTACTTGGTACTTTCCCTGATGATGGAGTGATTGATACAGTTCTAATCCCACGACTCCTGCTCCATATATGGCAACAGAACTACGATCCTGCTTTGGGCTACTGATGAGATGGACCCTGATAATCCACCGGAAGATAAGGCGCACACTGATTAAAGAAAGGGAACAGAAGACGGGTGCGATCACTACTATAGAACGTGGTAACAAAACACTTTGACTGACCCAATCAAAAGATACAAAAATAACACTTCCGATAAGGATTCCCTTGCTTATCAGTATGACCAATTCAATGCCAGCATATCGAAGGATAGGACGATACAAGCCTATCAGCAGAACCAATCCTACGTGGGATATCAGCCAGATTGAAATTCCAACACTAAATTTTGAAATCTCACTCAAAATTGTTGTTGGATCAAAACGAATCGCAAAACTGAGTGTAAGGCAACCAACAATTAGCGAAAAATCTATGCTGAAGAGAAGTAGCTTTTTCGGGAACCTTTGCAATCGGGCAGTGACGGCCAATAATTTTCGGAGGGAGAAAATTATAATTGATGATTTTGGGAACATTACTGGTTAATTCTGAAATTGCAGAAACAATTATACTGTAATTAAGCTCGGGCAATTGTAGATTCTAATCTTTTATTCATTCACAACTCGAACTAGTTTTTTTAAGTCAGTGCTTTGATTCAATAATATTTAGGACTATTCTTCAAATACCTAAAACTTAATAAATAATAAATTGTAAATGATAGAAAAAAATTCAATTTTTAAATATTTCTAGGTTTAAATAAGCTTTAATTACTAACCGAGCCTAGTTCAAAACTTAATAATTTACTTAAAAATTATTTTTTAAGGATTTTTTACCAGAGAAATTGGCAAAATATATCAAGTAGAAGATATTTACAACTTCAAAGATAGTCATATAGAAAAGTTAATTCATTCATCTTTCTCAGCACACACAAATAAGGCGCATTAAAATGTAGATTACAAATTACCGCTGGGTTGTTATAATGTCTTATTTAGGGCGTCTAAGAAAGATAAAATTACTAGATTTTTTTTATAAAACTATAAAGACTATCATCTAGATAAGCTAAAATAATAAATTTAAATTTCAATAGCATTAACAAATCTTCAAATTCAATATTTGTAACTTAAGTTAAACGTAATCTGCTCTAGTTTATGTAACGATTTCTAGACATGTCTTACCTCAAGATGTAAAATGTAGCATCTGCAATTTTATATCTTTAAAAAATTTATAATTATGGAAATTTATTCTATAATCAAAAAAACATTAATGATGTTAAAATTCTTCGCTAGAAACTTTGTTTATTCCAAAAAGCTTTAAGAGATTTTTTGTAAAAGGAACCAATAAATTCACGCTATTTTTTCAATTCAAAAACACATAACCTATTTGTTATCTTAACTGAAACTAAAGATGCAAATCTTATCAGAAGAATTATTTTAATGAATGTCCAAAAATAAATTAAAATATAAATTTTATGCATCCAAATAATAATGCTTAATGCAACATTGATATAGTTCAGTTAAAGCAATTATTATCTGATTACTTACCACATATTAGAATGAACAGGATTTATAAATACTGTATAAAAATTAATAAAATCATGTATTTTCAATCTATTGTATCTTTACATATATCAGCTACTAAAAATAGTATAACTACTTTTAGGGTGTGTATCACTATAATCTTATAAGGAATTTTTTTCGTTAATTGCTAACAATAAATACTGTGCGAAGAGGCGGTTGAAATTAGAATCTTTTTCTTCTACTTCGTTCTAAACCATGAAAGCAAATGACTACGAATTTTATCAATTAAAAAGGTAATTATAATTTTAAAGACACGCTCAATTATTCCATATATGTAAATTCATAGTGAGTATGTGTCACTTTGGGAATACCTAATCGAAAACTAAAAATACAATGGTAATGTAATACTACTAAAATTCAACGCTGTGCTTTGTGTAGAATCATTTGAATGGCGGCAGTGGTATGTTCGATTTCTGAATCCTTCAAGGTGGGATGAACTAGAAACATTAAGGAGGTTTCGCCAAGTTCTTTGGCAATGGGAAGGCGCGATTTGGGACGAAAGCCAGTACCTTCAAAGGCTTTTTCAAGGTATATTTCAGAGCACGTTCCTTGGTAGCAGGGGACCCCAATTGCATTAATTTCCGCAATGATCCGATTTCTAGACCATGTGCTAGCCAAAGCCTCTGGACGAACGTAAGTATAAAATTTATACCAAGCATGCTCTACATAAGGCGGGGGAATTGGCGTTCTAAGGGCTGGCAAGCTAAGACAAACTTCCTGAAGGCGTAATGCATTTTTGGTTCGTTTATAGTGCCATTCCTTCATTCTTTTTAACTGAATGCGGCCAATCGCAGCCTGTATCTCCATCATTCGCCCATTGGTACCAAAAGACTCGTGAAGCCATCTGAAACCTTTTTGATGCGCAGTTTCTTGTATAGTTTCATAACTCTTGCCGTGATCCTTGAAGCTCCAAATCTTACGCCAAAGATCCTCATCGTTTGTGGTGACCATTCCCCCCTCCCCACCAGTTGTCATTATCTTGTCTTGGCAGAAAGACCATGCTGCCACTTGTCCTAAGCTACCAACGCTCCTATTTCGGTAACGTGCACCGTGAGCTTGTGCACAGTCCTCAATAACAGAAATGTTAAGCTGGTTCGCCAGATCCAAAATTTCATCCATATCACAAGGCCAACCAGCCAGATGGACACAAACAATGGCCTTGGTACGTGTGGATAGTTGGCCGAGAATCTTGTCTACGCATAGGTTGCCATTATTTTTATCAACATCTACAAAGATGGGAATTGCTCCAGTGTTTACAACACTTGAAACAGAAGCAATGAAACTCCGCGGGGTCACGATAACTTCATCTCCATTATCCACCTCCAAAGCCTTCAAACTTGCGTCTAATGCAACGGTTCCATTCATAAAAGTGGTCGCCTTTGAAGATCCTACCCAATGAGCAAATTCTTCTTCAAAGGCATTTGATTCTCTACCAGTCCAGTAGTTGACACGATTAGAAAGTAAAACAGATTGTACCTTTTCACCTTCTTCAGAAGTAAAAGAAGGCCACGGAGAGAAGGTTGTGTTTAGCATAAAAGAGGATAATAACGTTATGAAATTTATCTAAAAATTTTTCATTAAATTAATCAGGATAGAACCTATCGACAATCATGGAATTGCTTTTATGGTCATAAATCTCTAAATGCTGATGAATATATTCTGTTACTTCTTTAATCTCTAACCTAGAATTTCCTATCGTATAAATTCTTGCAAAAATCTGACGCTCTGTTCCTACCATCTCAGGGGACACCTCATATCCTTCATAAAATCGTTGCATAACAGAGGTGACATTTTTGTGTTTGCGAATTTCTTCAAGTCCAATGATTGAATGAATCTTACCACTGCTTAACAAAACCAATAATGTTGAGGCGAATTTACCACCCAATTTGGGATCGTTTTTCAATGAGAAGTCTCCTTCGAAAAAACTACCTGACAATGAAAAATTGATTAGCATTTCACAATGATCAAAATCATTAAAATGTGCTAAATATAGATGAGGTGCTTCTCCTTGAAGTCTAAATCCAGGATCATAAGCATACATATTTTTTGCTTCAACAAAGAATTGCAAACATAAAATCCCGTTCCTAATTTCTAACCCTTCAAATAAATTTACTAATTTAGAATGTACATCCTGAAGATATAGTTCGATGTGTTTACTTGGGTATTCGGTGGCAATGCACACAGGACTAAATTTTCCTTGTTTCTTTGTTGTATATCGGTCGAACATTGCAGATAAATAAATTTCTCCGTTAGTGAAGGTGTAATAGGCGGCGGTGTCTTCACATTCCATATATCTTTCAACAACGTATCGTCGCTGTTTGGAATGCTCTAATGCGAATTGAACACCCGCATCCATCTCCCCTAATGAATAACAAATCGACATGCCTACACCACTGCCGTTATCAACAGGCTTGACCAAAACTGGAAATTGAAGAACTTTTCGAGTAAACCTGTTTTGCACATCATAACTTGGTGTAGTAGGTATGTTATACTCATTGCAAATGCTTATGAAACCATCTTTAGAAGAAAAGGCATTGACAATTTTACGAGTAGCATAACAGGGAAGTCTCAATTGTTCACACACTTCTACGTAACTAGGGACCAAGATATCGGCTACACCAACTAATACTCCATCAACATGCTCTGTGCTAGCTACATCAACAAGTCTATCTATATCCATCCCATCAACATCAAAAGATTTGTGTGCATACCTTTTAGCAAGAGAGCCTGGATTTGGATCAACAACAACTGTTGTTATTCCAAGTTGGTTGGCTTTTCGGACTAGTAATCCTGTCTCTGGATTACCACCCAAGATCAATAATTTCTTTCCTGCAAATTTTTTATTCATCAATGCTAATACGAATTTATTTTTTTGCGATTACAAGAATTTCTGATTTTCCAAATTTCATCGCGTCTAACTGAATAAACCTTTCCAAAATTACCTTGATATTTGGTGGCATGAAGTATTTTAAATTAATGAAAATTCTACGAAAATAACCTATGCCATCCATTTCTAAAATCTTGAATCCTGCTCCTCGAATTATTTTCTTTAATTCGAGAGCATCAAAATGTTGATGCCACATTTTTTCCACCTCAATATCACCAAAAAGACCATTCTTACATTGGATAAAGTGCTCATTATAAAAATCTTTTGAATATTTTCTCTCAACATAAAATTTATGAATCTTTGGAAAAACAAATTTCAAATTTCCCATATCTAAAAATGAAAAAATATGTTTTCCTGGTACAAGAACATACAAATATCCATGCTGCTTCAATACTCTGTAAAGTTCCGCTAATATTCGATCTTGATCATGAATATGTTCTAAAACACCAATCATAGAAATGGAATCAAAGGTATTGTCTTCGTGGGGAAGTGGTTCTCCCTTCCTTATTGTTGAGAGATTAACATTAGCTTTTTGGTGAGACTGTCCTCCCATTAGTATTGCATCCGGATTCAAATCTAAACCATATCCTTCAGTGATTTTTTGAGTAGCGAAAAGATGCTTCAAAAAAGTTCCCTCTCTTGTCCCATAATCCAAATGTTTACTTGAAGGCCTACGTTTTATATATTCCCACACTAGACCATGAGGAGTTGGCCCCAGCGTGTTGTCATCTGATAGCTTAATTTTCATTTCTTGTTTCCTTCAAATGCCGGCATTGTCTTTTGGCCGTTAGCATCTACTCCTTTCTTGCTCCAGACCTGACTGAGAGTCATCCAAAGGATCTTACAATCTAACTTAAAAGACTGATTGTCGACATACCAAACATCCAATCTGAACTTTTCCTCCCAAGATATGGCATTTCTACCATTTACCTGAGCCCAACCAGTAATTCCTGGTTTAACTTCATGTCGCCGCACTTGGTCAGATGAGTAGAGTGGCAAGTATTCCATCAAGAGTGGTCTTGGCCCGACAAGACTCATTTCTCCTTTAAGCACGTTCCAAAGTTCAGGTAATTCATCAAGGCTAGTCGAACGGAGTTGATGACCAAAATTAGTTAGCCGCTCTGCGTCTGCTAGGAGAATCCCCCTGGAGTCATAAGCATCTTGCATTGTCCTGAATTTAAACATTTTAAATGGTTTACCATTAAGGCCAGGTCGAATTTGTCGGAAAATTATTGGTGTTCCTAGTCGGAAATAAACCATCCCAGCCAGCACCAACATTGGTAAAACAAGCAGAATGATTGCAAGAATAGAGAAGAGCCAATCAAAAAGTCGCTTTAAACCAGAAGAACTATACACTTCGGTGTTCGTTAAAGGTTTTTTCAAGCCAATCTACCCATTGTATGGCGAGTCTCTCACGACTAAATTTTTGCGATAGTTTCTTTGCATGCTGGCTTTTTTTCAGCAAATCATTCCTATTATCTGAGGCTTCTTCAATGGCATCACCAAAGGCCTTTGGATCATCTGGAGGAACTACAAATCCACAATCGTACTCCTTGATTAATTCCGCCAGCCAGCCAGGATAATTATTCAAAACTGGCAATCCTACTGCTATGTAGTCAAAAAACTTGTTTGGAGAAGTCCCATAATAGAACGCGGGCACGTTTGCAAGAATTTGCATGCCTATATTTGCGGATTCCAAAAGCCCCATCAAATCAGGCTTGGTTACAGGGTCATGAAAAATCACATTTTCCAATCGGGATTGCTTGGTAACTTCTTGCAAGAGTGGTTTGAGCTTGCCATCACCTACAAGCACAAACTTGATATCTTGTCTCTTACGGTTCTGTAATTCAACAGCGGCATCAATTACTGCTTGAAGACCATTGGCAATACCATGAGCCCCAGCAAAAACTGCCATAAAATCTGAATCACTAACCCCAGCTGGCCTCCATAGCTTTGTATTTTTAGCGAAGAAATGATGGTCACATCCGTTTGGAATCATTGTGATTTTTTTAGGAGCGACCCTTTGGTTGCGAATCCCTTCCGCAATCCCAGGAGAAAGCCCTATTAATCGATGTGCAGAACGATAAGAAGCCCACTCCAATAATGAGAGGATTTTTAGAACCATTGGATTAGTGACCACGCCCATCGCTTTGGGCAATTCAGGCCAAAGATCACGCACCTCAAAGACAAAAGGTTTTTTGCAGAACCAACGAGCAAAAATGCCTGGGATTCCTGCTGTCAAGGGAGTTGTGGTTGCAAACACCAAATCATATTCTTCCCTAAGAACAAGCAGGATTGCTTGGAGAGCGTAGCGCAAAAAGACTCTACTTCTTCTTAATAGACTGAGATGATTGGAATAAGGCAGCTCCAATTCAATAACCTCAATCTGACCAACATGTCCACGTCGCTTCCCACCTAAGAACGGCCCATGCAAGCCTGTTTCTCCATGACCAGACCCACAGACCATTGTTATTTGATGGCCTTGTCGAATCAGAGCATCTGCCATCCAGTATGATCGGTTTCCACCAGATCCCCAAGGAGTTACAAAATATTGATGAAAGTACAGAACTTTCATAAGTGCCAGCTGACCCGAGTCGTCAACATCCCTGGCTGATCAATTTCTATTTCCAATACCGGTAACTCTGTTTTCCGAAGGTAGTATCGTGATTCCCACCCGGTGACCAATTGAGCACACAACATTGGAATCTCTGTTTCTACCGTCAAGCTTACCCCTATCTGGATTTCTGAAGTCAATTCAATCAGGTTGTTTTCACATCTCAGTGTCCATTTCCCCGGAACAAGGCGCCAACGCAAAACTGCTTTTTCTAAAAATCCTCCCACAAGATCAGAGACTCGCAAATGACGTTCCTGAAGTTCCACTACTCTTCGATGGTAAGCACCCAAATAATCTATATATCCTGCCCCAAATGTTGATGATTTGCTTGTCGTGACTAGTGGCTGTTTCCAGCCAGTTTTCAACCATCCACCAAGTAGGAACCTACCCAATCTAGGCATTTGATCACGCTGATCAAACTGCATTGTGTTGTGGCTTGTGGTGCCAGAGAAATATTCCATCCAAGTTCTCTCGGTATTGTATGAGTAAGAGCCAGCATCCCTTAGAAGATTTTCAGAACCAATCCAGAAATCGAGGTGTAAAGCATCTGCCTGACCTGGGCGGTATTGAAATTTTGGGTAACGTAACATAGCAAATGCTCGGCCTTTGTGCAGCATCGCAAAGCCCCCGTCCTCAGCGATATAATCCATCCTTTTCGGTAAACATCGCTCTGATCGGGCCAGGCCAAAAGTAGTAAGAATTTCATCCCACGGACCACTTTGATAAGCGCATTGTTTTAAAAACAAGACTGAGGCCAACTGCACTGAAGGGCGATAGTCACGATAGCCTAAAGTAGTCACAGGAAGAAGGTGCGCCCCATCATTTGCCCCTAGATTAGGACCATCTCCTGTATCTGGATTGATCATAAGTTGGATCCATGTAGTCGCAGCCTGTAATCGCTTGTAGTAAGCTTCTGAAAACTTGGGTAAATGCCAATGCTCGCGCCATATTTCCACAAAGCTACAGGTATCTAGCATCAATCGATGATAGTTAAGGGACGACTGGCTGAAACTTCCTTGGGCTCCAATCAATCGTTCAACTCGATCTTCAAGCCAGATACGACCGGTTGCTCCCCATTCTTGACCGTCAAGTCCAAAATAATCTAGCCAAGCACCTCCAACGAAAAGAGCAGCTGCCTCGGAAGTGCCGTGGTTATTGTTTTGGGCCATTGCATAACGAATAGTTGGAGCAATTCTTTCTAGGTGAGTAACCAGCAACTCCAACAAATTTGGCGAAGGAGCAGAAGTTTGATTGAGGATGAGTGAGGCAGCAGCAAGATGGAGTAACCGAATGGAGGCCTCCTGCCCACACTTCCAATTCAATCCAAGAAATGGAGGATTATTTTTGCACCAATCGGCAAGCCAAGTGTTGAGTTTTGTTTGGCCCGATAGGTCACCAGCCACGTACTGCTTGGAGAAATGTAGCACCCAATCAAATCGTGAAGATTCCCAGATAGTTTTGATATCTCCCACTTCATCCTGAAAGTCTGGAATTTTCCACCATGGAAGTTGAGAGCCTTTCGCTTCATAACTATTAAAAGGGTTACAGTGCCACGCAGGAGGGAGTTTGGTTGTTGGTACGCGATACCAGCCGAAATAAATGAGATCAAATTGTGAAGGTATCTGCTGATCAACAGAACTGGCGGCGTCAGCCTCCTGAAAAAAAGGTCCAATACTGACAGGACGATAAATTTTTTGAACGGGGTGGACATGAAAATATAAAAGCAGGCGATAAAGGATCACATCCGCAACATTTCTTAATCCCAAGCACCAAAGAGTATCGGCAAGCAAACACCAGTGACGAAATAGTTGCATCAGACTTTCTCAAGTCTATGCAGAGTTTCAAGGACCTTCACAATTCGCTTGCCCGTATTACCATCCCATTTCTCGGGGATAACCCCCGTTTTCCACTGGCCTGCAAATAATCGATCCAAAGCGATTTGTAGCGCATTAGGGTTTGTTCCAATTAATTCATTGGTACCTTGAGTAACTGTTTCAGGGCGCTCTGTTGAATCACGAAGAGTGAGGCAGGGTACTCCCATAACTGTAGTTTCTTCAGTAATCCCCCCAGAATCCGTGATGACTGCTTTGGCATGGCGCACAAGATAATTAAATTCTAAATATGGTTGAGGTTCGACTAGTATGATTGCGACTGGTAGTTCATCAAGAGCCTGAAGAGTTTTGGAAGTACGTGGATGGACAGGAAACAAAACTGGGAACCCACGTGTTCCATCTGTAATAGCCTTAAGTAAGGTCATTAGTTGGTCTTTTGTATCAACATTACTTGGTCGATGCAGAGTCGTTACAAAATAGCCTTTGGGTTCTAAGCTCAATTCATCCCAAAAAGCTGGTGGTCTAAGCCGTTCCAGATTAGCCATGAGGGTATCGATCATTGTGTTACCAACAAAATGAATCCGTTCTGCTTCCACTCCTGCTTTGCGCAGATTTTCGTTTGAAAACTCGCTAGTAATGAAAAACCAGTTGGTGATACTATCTGTGACCATCCGATTGATCTCTTCGGGCATACTCCAATCTCCTGAACGAATACCACCTTCCACATGAGCTACAGGGATGCACAGTTTTTGCGCTGCGATTGCACAAGCCATTGTGGAATTCACGTCGCCAACAACCAAACAAAGATTTACAGGCTTCTTAAGCAAGAGTGACTCATAACGTGTCATGATCGCAGCAGTTTGTTCAGCCTGACTTCCTGAACCAACATCCAAATTTACATCAGGTTCTGGAATTCCTAACTGCTCAAAAAAAACCCCTGACAAGTTTGACTCGTAATGCTGACCAGTATGAACCAAGCGATAATCCAATGAACCGCCTTGAGCCAAGCTATCTTCCAATGCCCGAATAATCGGTGCGATCTTCATAAAATTTGGGCGTGCTCCTGCAATCAAATCAATTAACATATACTTCGTAATAATTAGGTGAGTTGAAAAATACGTGTATTTGGGGGAGAAATTCTAAAGACAAAGACTACCTTTTAGCGCTGACTAAAGATAGAGAATATAATCTCTTAACTAGAATGTTAACTCAGATGTTACCAATCCTTTACACTACCTTAGAATTATTCTAATATTTTAAAATAATTGACTAATCCAAGCAGATCTGTCAATCACTTGGTGATCAACAATAATCTCACTAGATCCCCTTTTGATTACATAATCTCTTAGATTATTAGGGAATAAGCAAATTGCTTGGAGCTAAGTGGATAAAATCTACTAACTTAGTTAGGTTTAATTACAACGCTGGTATATGGTTAGGAATCTTTTTCTTGTGGAGAGTTTTTTGACGATTTCAAGCACATCTTTCTCTATATCAATTACGTTATTTATGATTTATTTAATAAATGATTACACATGATTGCTTCAACGAATTTAAGTGATAATTTAGAAAAATTTTCGAGATATTCAGAAAATAAAAGAAAGACTTATTCGACACTGTATTAGAGTTTGTTAAGTTACGACTTATTTAATTTATTCGGCAGGCAATTCAGTTATTCTTAAAAATAATCTAAAACTCAGCAATATTGAATCTAATTAGCCCTACTACAGATCAGCTAATTCAATCGTAACTTAACTGACTTCATAAATTTCTTCCCAAGGAATCGGTGCTTTCCTACCTTCTTGAAGTGTTTGAACAAATGCAGCTGCACAGGCCTTTTGCCCTTTATCCTGCCTCCACAAATTCATTCGTCGAAAACCTGGCCAGCCAAAACCCGTGAGCTTACGGAAATTATCTAGTTGTAGGACTCGACCTTGAGCAAAAATTTCTAATCGCTCTTTGGGAAAAGTTTTCGAGCCATTCGCAAAGTAATGTATAGTCCCAATAGAACCATCAGCAAAACGAAGCTGCAAAGAGACCGTATCGTTTAATTTGGTTTTCATGGGTAAACGCTGATGGCTTACAATTGGCTGTCCAACAATATAGCGAAGAAGATCAATGAAGTGACAAGCTTCTCCCAAAATTCGACCACCACCAACTTCCAAATCTTGTGTCCAATGATCAGCCGGGATCATGCCAGCGTTGACTGTCATTACTAATGCTAAGGTTCCTGTTACAGATTCAAGTAGCGTCTTCATTTTCTGGACTTGTGGAGCAAACCTGCGGTTGAAGCCGACCATCAGTAGTGGCTTTTTGTCAGAGATTGCCAATCCCGAATAGGTCCGCTCAATTTGTGAAAGCTCCTCCAAAGTCAAGCACAGGGGTTTTTCAACGAAAACATTTTTACCAGCTTGCAAAGCTTTCAAGACAAATTGTGCATGACTGTTATGGCGAGTTGCAATAACGATCGCATCGGTTTTTTCATCTAGAAATAATTTATTCGTATCCGTGGTCGTCAATTCAAAACCATATTTGCTGCCAGCATGGAGTCCACTCACACCTGTGTTAGAAACAATCTGACGCAGTAAAACCCCAGTCTCCTTGAAGGCAGGAATTAGCAACCCTGTAGCATAATTTCCAGCTCCTAAAAAACTTATGGCAACTTGACTCATTCCGTTTGTAGCCGCTGTATCTGATGCCTTGCTAAACCGAACCGTTTGCATTTCCGTGCTATCAGGTTCGGGATACTTCAACAGGACTCCAAGGGATTGCTCTGAGCCACATATCAATTCATAAGCTTTCGACGCATCATCAATGACAAATCTGTGGGAGATCAAAGGTTTGACATCTAGGCGTCCTTCGGCCACCATATCTAGTATAGCTTCAAAATTTCGTTGCTCAGTCCAGCGCACAAAGGCTACTGGATAATCCTGACCTTTCTCCTCATAATTTTGGTCGTAACGACCTGGCCCATAGGAAGCAGAAACTTGGAAGGTTAATTCTTTCTTGAAAAAATCATCTCGGGATAGCTCTAAACCAGCCACACCTACCAGCACAATTCTACCTCGCTTACGACACATTTGAGCAGCCTGGTGCAGCGGCTTGCTACTCTTAGTGGAAGCTGTAACTAAAACAGCATCCACTCCGCGTCCTCTTGAAAAAACTTTCGCAACTTCAATAGGATCCTGTCCAGCGGAAAGATCAACCACTTCAGCCCCAAATGTCTTTGCTAACTGCAGTTTTTCCTCATCAAAATCAACACCCAGGACTCGGCAGCTGTTTGCCCGAAGTAGTTGTACTGTCATTAAACCAACTAGGCCGAGTCCTATAACAACAATTACTTCACCCAATGTTGGTTGAACAAGACGAATTCCCTGCAGTGCAATCGCACCCAATACTGTGAATGCAGCTTCCTCATCAGTTACAGAATCTGGTACTTTTGCGGAAAGATTTACTGGAACGGTGACCAACTCTGCATGCTGGCCATTAGATATCACCCGATCACCAACCTCATAGCCCGCAACCCTATTACCCAGCTGAATAATTTTTCCCACATTACAGTATCCAAGGGGCAAAGGTTGATCTAATTTGTTGAATACAGCTTCAAGCGTCGGCTGAAATCCATCGGTCTTAATCTTATCCAAAACAATTCGAACTTTATCGGGTTTTTTGCGAGCTTTATCAAGCCAACCAGCCTTTCCAAATTCAACAAGCATACGCTCAGTTCCAGCAGAAACTAAGGTATGAGAAGTTTGAATGAGTAGTTTTCCAGAGGAAATCGCAGGGGCAGGCATTTGGTAAACTTCGGTTTCACCAGATCGAAGAGAGTGCAGCAATTGTTTCAATTCTATAATACCAATGAGTATGGTGATCTGAGAGCGGATGACTGTAAAATTTGTACTATAACCGAACCTGTCATCAAATAAATATTTGAGTATTTCGGGATCAGACACCTCTTGAGTAGAAAACCTATCTTTACTTTCACATCTTCAAAGAAGTTTTAGAATACTGCAGGACGCAAAATCTCTTTGGACACAAAGCGATCCATCACAAGAGTAAATAGTGTGTTCTAAGAAAAATTAGGCATGCAGATACTTTACAAACTTTGATACCTACAACGGTCTAAAGAGTCTACATTTGACTTCGGATAGAGCCCATAGAATAAGTTGTTACACTATGTTACTTAAGGCTGAATCGACCAGATCAGGAAAATTCTGGGGGAGAGAAACTGAAACAAATAAGTTTAGTTTTTGGATCTGTCATATAAAAAGAGTTGAAAAAAAGAGTCCTTTAGGACCAGTCGAAAGTTTCGCAGAATTTTATCAGTGGCTGAATAACCTATACTGTTTCATCTAAAACTTCTTAGCCAAAGTAAGCTCTAGATGGAGATTGCCACACGCTCTGATCAACCGAAGATTTTAATTTCGAGAAGGCGTCAACTTTGTTGTTATGGTTAATCGGCCGATGACTATAGGCATTAGATTTAAGAATTAACTTTAAATTGTGAGACAGCTACATCAATTTCGTTAATTAGTTTCTGAATCCCTATTTCTGTGGAGAATGTCTTCGCAGCAAAATAATGTCCCCGTTCGGAAAGTTTGACTCGAAATTTTTCGTCTGCTATCAACTCTGCCAATACACTTGTAAGTTCAGGGGGATTCTTTGGGGATACCAAACATGCTTCTACTCTATCTGATAACAAACTAGGAATACTCCCAACTGCGGTAACAACAACAGCTATTTTTGCGGCCATAGCTTCAATAATAGAGTTTGGGAAACCTTCGTTCCAAGATGGAAGGACTAGAATGTCAGAATTTTTCAGCATCTTAATTTTTTCTTCAGCAGATATCCAACCAATAAAATGCACTCTTTTTTCCAAGTTATTATTGAGAACAAATGACCTAGCATCACTTTCGGCTCTTCCCCCTCCAGCGACATAGAGTTCAAAGTTATATATTGATGCGAGTGATCTACAAGCTTCTAAAAGTTCAAATATACCTTTGTTTTGTTCCAACCATCCAAGAAAAAGTAGTCGGACAAGAACTTTCTTTTTGAGTAACTTACGCTTTTGACCAATAGCTAGCAAATCAGGAGTAGCAGACCAGTTATGAACAATTGGACAGTTTTCAGGAGGAAACTTTAATATCTCAACTGCAAAATCTTTCCATGATTTACCCTGACAAAGAATGTGTGTACTTCTTTTCATTAGAAAAGAGATCCAAATTCTTTGAATTTTTGAATTCTGCACTTTTGTGATTATTCCACCGTGCCTCGGGAATAAAAATACAGGTATTCTCAAACGGCGAAGAATTGCTGCCATAAAGCACTTCTCTAACAAACTCAAACCAGATGATACAAATATAATCGCCACATCCAAACGGTTTTCGAAAAGGACTTTTATAAATTGGTAGGATCGTTGCGTTGCTATAAAAGATCTTTTAAGTAAATTTGGAGGAGGATTGCTGATTTGAGTCGAGTCGATTGTTATCAGTTCAAACTGATTCGCTAGAGAAGATGTTTGTAATATTTGGCACGTGGTGACAATACCTCCATAAACAACTAATTCTTTTGAAGGAAAAGCTCCAACTACCAATAGTTTGGTTGCCAAATTAATACCGTTTTTAATTATTTCAAATTGGCTAAATCAACTTAATTTAAAGATATTCTAATACAATGTAAGCCCCGCCTCACTAGGGGTGCTTTCTGACATCTGTAGCAAATTTGTCTCAGTGTTGATTCAACATTATTCCAAGTTTATGGTTTGTCGTAAGTTGGGTAAAACCAATCATAAGTATCCAGCAAAGACCATTCTAATTTCTCTGCATCAGTGAGTGCTTTAATTCTATCTCTGTTCGCAACAGGCAAGATACGATCAATGATTTCTATAGGTAGAACTTTTACCATCAATCTACTCAATGGCAGTAATTTTGGAACATACCAACTTATAAGATTATAAAGTTGCTCATCATTAAGAAAATTGAAAAAAAGACGTAACAACTATTTTTGGTGAAAATACGTGTACCAATACAATTTGTATCAACTAATACCAGATTCACCATTAATCTTGACCAAGTTAGCGACTGATTTAAGCGCTGCAAGAGGGTCTGGTGTATGTTGTATAACACCAATGGAGAATCCATAATCAAATGAAAATTTATCAAAGGGTAAATTAAATAAGCTGGCTTGGACCGCTGACACATCGAGTCCACTGGTGTTAGCTTGGCAAGCTTCGACCGAATTAGAAAGGTCAACTGCGACGACTCTTGCACTCGCTTTCGCGGCAACTTTTCAAAACTGCCCGCCCCACAGCTACCATCAATAACTAATTTTCCTGGCAGAGAATCAGAGCTAAAACCAGTCTCTCCCCAGAAACGTTCTTCAGAATGTTTAAAATTCTCTGTGTCAACTCGAGTAATATCATGTCTGTTTCATTGTAACCCAAACCCAGTAGCATAATCATAATCTCCAAATCGGGGTATCCCATTAATGATTGAATAACTAATTCCTTGTGGATTAGTTAAATTACCTCCAGTAATTTCACTACCATCATATTGAGGATCATTGAGCTGAAATCTACTCCCTGATTTCGGACATCTAAGTAAGGGTAGTAACCAATCTTTCATTGCTAATAATTTTATTATTTTCTGGGTATTGAAGATATATAATTATTATGCCAGATTGCTAAATTCAAAAACTTCCAAAGTATAAAACTTGAATTGGTTTTGCGCTGGCAATGTAATTTGATTTGATTTTCTAAAAGATTTTGTTTGAGTGAGAATCTTCTCAAGAAGGTAGGTTCCAAGATTTGACTTTTGAGAAAACCAAGCAAAGTGGTACGCAGCCATTCTCCATACGGTACGCCAAAACCTGTTTTCGTACCACTTACTATCTCTTCTGGCAAACGACCATGCTGGGATTGTCTTAATAATATTTTATTGTGCATACCTGCTACCTTCCAGTTTGAGGGCAAGTTTACCACCAATCGGCCTACGCCTTCATCCAGTAACGGTACGCGCGATTCAATTCCAGCGGACATAGAAGCACGATCAACTTTATTCAAAAATTGAGACGGCAATTGTACTGTCAAATCCGTTAGCAACATTTGCTGTACGGGTTCGTAACTGTCGAATCTTTTAGCAGCTTGGTGATATGCTAGGAATGGGTCAGAATTTTTTGCAAGATAATCTCTTCTTTCTTTTAAAAGAAAATTTTCGGGAGGAAAGTGCTGTGTTTCGATAGTTAATAAAAAAGCCATACGAAGTGCTGATTTAACATGACCCACAGATTCAGCCATGCGCACAAATCGCATTCCAAATGGTCCAAGCGATCGTACCAGAGGTGAAAGAGGCTTCGGCCAAAGACGCCACCAAAAAGCATTTCTCAACATATTATAGCGCCTGTAACCCGCAAACATCTCATCTCCACCATCCCCTTGCAAAACCACTTTAAGTTTTCCTTGCAATTGCTGGCACATCAAATATAGAGGAATGTTTGCAGCATCACCGAATGGCTCATCATGCGCGTTTACCAATTTGACTAGAATTGATTCCAATTCTCTGCCGTTGATTAGAAGTTCATGATGATTAAGACCCAGATGCCTAGCTACTTTTGAAGCTTTCGGAAGTTCGTTGACACTCAGATCAGTATCAAATGCTACTGCATAGCTGTTAATCTCACGTGATTTTTTTTTAGTTGCTGATGCAGCAATCGCCGAGCTATCCAAGCCACCGCTCAAGAATATTCCAACTGGAACATCTGCTATCAATTGCCTTTCTACAGCCTGATCCAGGGCGGCTTGAATTTGTTCCGTTGCCTCCCCTCTATTGTTAACATAAACTGGCTCATTTAGCCATTCTTCGATCCGCCACCACCGTTCCAGTCTGCGTTGACCATTTTCAATTATCATCCACTGTCCGGGTTCAAGTGCTCTTATATTGCGATAGATAGTACGGTCCCCATGTGAGTTTCCAAACCATAAATATTCAGAAAATGCTTGATCATTTAGCGCTGTGTCTACACCGCCAGCAGCAAGCACTGCTTTGATTTCAGAACCAAAGGCAAAGCCACAAGAGGACTCACCATAAAACAAAGGTTTAACTCCTAGTCTATCTCGCATCAGAATTAATCGTTGATGGGTTTTATCCCACAATGCTAAAGCAAAAATACCTTCAAGCCGCTTTAATCCTGACAAGCCCCACTGCGCATAAGAATGAAGAATAACTTCAGTGTCTGATTTACCTACGAAAACGCAACCCTGAGCTCTGAGTTGGCTTCGTAATTCTCGAAAATTATAGATTTCACCATTGTAAACAATCGACAAACCTCGTCTTCCAAGTTGCATAGGCTGGCTCCCTGCATCACTAAGGTCAAGAATACTTAGCCGACAATGACCAAATGAGACTGGGTAATCAACTAAACTCTCAATCGCGTCCGGCCCTCGTAGAGCAAGCGTTTGTGTCATGCGATTAAGGATTCGCAAAAGTTCAGTCTTATCATGAAAATCAACGGAAAGCAGACCCGTAATACCACACATATTTTTAGTGTTTTAGATGCTATGAGAGAAAAACTATTTTAACAAAGCTTCATAATTACTTACCATTCGACTTAAAGTAAGGTTTTTTTCAGCATAAATTCGCGCATTGAGTCCTAGATTTCGCCGTTCATTATGAGACATAGACGCAAAACGGTTCAAAGCGCTACAAATCGATTTGGATGAAAGTGGATCACAGAGTAACCCACGAACACCATCCTCTACAAGAATAGGGTGATCACAAACATTTGAAGCTATAACAGGACGCCCAGCCCAAAATGCTTCGCAGATAGCATTAGATTGACCTTCACAAAGACTAACATGGACGAGTGCATCGCAGTCTTCCAACAATCCAGGGATATCTTTTCTTTCATCTAGCCAATTCCATTGATCAGCAATTTGCGGATTGTGCATAAGTAATTGATCAAGCGCTCTCCTCTCTTGCAGAGAATTTGTATCCTGCTCCTGTCGTCCCGCCCAAGAAATTGAAATATCACCGCCCCCATTTTTACAAAACTCTATTAGAGCTAACATCAATCGAAATGCATTTTTTACAGGATTTATTCGAGCTACTACTAATAGTCTGACCCTCATGCTTGAGTGCTTTGGATTGATGTAAGTCGGCATTTTTTCGGTATTGTATCCGTTGGGAATAACTAATGTTTTATTTCTTAACCATGCTCGTGAACGAAGCCAATTTCCATGTGATGTAGAATTTGCTACTACCTTGTGCGCAAAGAAATAGATTAAACGCAATACAAAAAGCTTAGTCGACGGAGAATCGGATAGATAATTTCTCCTTTCTGAAACAACAACCTTGACACGACTAAAAATCAATAATTTTGCTATTAAAGCCAAGGCATTTGGTCCATCAAGAAAACTAATTACTCCGTCAAAATTGCCATTCCTATAAATAGAGCAAACTTTCCATAGAACTTTTAAATATCCAAATTTTTTTTTTTCAAGCATGTGTAAATAAATAGAAACCGAACTTAATTGTTCACGAAAAAAGATTAATTTAGGGTGATAGACTAAGAATTCTACATGGTGACCTCTCTCTTTTAAACCACATGCTAAATTTACCATTTGTAATTGTGAACCTCCAGAATTCAACGAGTCTATTAAGCAAATGATTTTCATTAAGAATCTTAAGGATATTTAATAATTATCCAAGCAATATGGATTACTGCAACCATACCCAGGGTTACAATGCAACTTATTTTAAAAATCCATTTATCTTTTTCTAATCGTAAATCAGGAACAGATGCAAGTATGAAAATCCCCATGAAGAAAGCACCAAAATGACGAGTCTCTAAACTTGTAATGCTGATTGCCATAGAGGATCCTATCATTATCAAGAACAAGAATATAATTTCTGGCTTGAGAAAATATTTTTTTGTGAACAGATTAGTTATTAGAACAAAAATCAATGGTATAAGAAAATAGAATTGAACAGCATTTACAGATTTATAAAGATGGTACACGCTATTGAGTTGAAATCCTGTCCAAAAAGGAATTGGAAATACAAAAAGATATATGCTACCTAGAATTAATCTGACCAGCAAGGGCTGATCAACGATGAGTGAATATCCAAGTGAATCCGAATTCGCCCTCCCAGCTATCATAGCTAAATAATTTGAGTAATATTCATTCATAATTTCATATGAAAATTTGACTAAAATCATCACAGCTACGAAAATTATAAATAATTTAAAAAAAGATGTCTTGTTTTTGTGATTATGGTAAAATTTAATTACTATTAATGTAGTAATTGCCATTATGCTAAATATCAATGGCATTAAAATAAACTCATCACGCAAGTAGTCAAATACGAAAGCTGAAACTATACTAGTTACTACAGCTTGGACTCCCTTATATAGACAAGTGTTCTCTTTCAGATAATTAGTCCAAGCATGCATTATAATTGAAATATTTAATAATATAAATGCATCACGAAGATGTACTGAGGAAAATAAATAAATCATCAGGGATGATGAAATGAGAATTTTAAGCCGTTGCAAATGGTATTGTTCTTTGCCAACAATTAGATACAAAGTTTTTATGGCGAAAACACTACTGAGGGTAACAAGACTTATATTGATGCTAATGCCCACATATTGATCTTTTTCAAACTCAAAAGAAGTAAGTAATTCATATCCAAATCCCCATGTTATTAATGGAATCGCATGTTCTAAGAATAGTTGTGCATTTTCAAAATAATCATTGCGGATCGCCTCTTGAAAAAAAAAATTTGGATCGCTAGTTAATTGATTGTCGTCCTTTAATATCTTCCTGTAAAATGCACTTATGCCACCTGCCAAAAAACCAACTAAAAATATTTGATTTATGAATTGACTTTCTTTTGAATCAATAACTTTTATGACTTTTAATATTAATTGCATTAAGCATAAAAGACCCACTGTAACAATGATTGGCATCATTGAATTATATGAAATGTAGTTTGTTATTAAACCTGATAATAGAAGACACCATTGAAAAAGGTTAATACTTGATCTCTCAATTTTGAAGGGAAATGCCCGTGATTTATTATTCATGAGTGCTATTTTTCCTCAACCATTCTTGCCACATAAGCACTATCCAGAGGCTTTCTGCCCAGTTACATTTTCCTTCTAAATGTTCTTGCCAACGTTGACGAACTAATTTTTCGTTTAATAAACCTTGTTCATTAAGCCTTTTAGAGTCGAGCACATTTTCAGACCACTCGCGAAGAGGGCCTCTAATCCAATCACCTACCGGAACACCAAATCCCATTTTGTTTTGATTAAGTAAAGCTTTGGGAACAAATTTATATAGAATTTGTTTTAGTATCCATTTACGTTGATTATTTCGAACTTTCTTAGAGTAAGGTACTCGCCAAGCTAATTCGATGAATTTGTGATCAAGCATGGGAACTCTTGTCTCAAGTGCAACACT
Source organism: SAR324 cluster bacterium JCVI-SC AAA005 (assembly GCA_000224765.2). Classification (GTDB taxonomy): domain Bacteria; phylum SAR324; class SAR324; order SAR324; family NAC60-12; genus JCVI-SCAAA005. The sequence goes on from AGAU01000008.1 coordinate 26,762, forward strand.
CATCGCTGATCTATCTAATTTCACGAGGATATCATCCGGTAGGTATGTGATGCTATCTTGAGCCATCATCCGATGCATTGATGTATCAAGATTTGAAAGTTGTGCGTCTGAGAATCCATAATTCAGATAATTTTCTATTGACTTCATTGGTGTTGGTTGCCATTGACTAATCATCTTTCTGTAATATTCAGTTTCATTTTCACAATTCATAAGATCCACAATTAGTGCTGCTCGACGAGAAATAAACTTATCAACTGTTTTTTTTGTTCTAAATATTTTTGCTTGGACCAACGAATCTCCGAGTTGCATCATCGAAGAAGTTAATATTTTTCTTGCTGTTGGCTTCAGACATTGTGGAACACATTTTACTCCACGCCAAAGGTAATTTGCTTTGTGATTAAAATACCTTCCATAACCCCCAAACAACTCATCTCCCCCATCACCACTGAGAGAAACTGTCACATCCTGTCGTGCGAGGTTTGAGACAAGAATAGTGGGTAATGCGGAAGAATCACCAAATGGCTCGTCAAAGATCTTAGATAGTTGTGGGACCACTTCCTTTGCGTGGTGAGAAGTCACATATAGTTCTGTATGATCTGTACCCAGATGTTGTGCAATACCCTTTGCTTTTTGCGCTTCGTTATATCCCAATTCATTAAAACCAATGGTGAAAGTTTTAATAGGCCTGGATGACTGAGCTTGCATCAGCGCTACTACTGTCGAAGAATCAATTCCCCCAGAAAGGAATGCTCCGACCGGAACATCTGCTTGGCATTGACCAGTGATTGCTTTAGCAAGTCGATCCTCTAGAGCATCAGCAGCCTCCTTATCGCTACTTTCTAACGGCTCAGCCTGACTCCTGAATGCAACCTTTGCAAACGACCAATACTCTGTAGGATTAGGCAAGACATCAATATCTGACGCCATAAGCGATACCCACGTGCCAGGTAATAACTTTCGCATTCCCTTCCAGATACACCACGGGGCAGGAATGTATCCATGCTGAAAGTAAAGTGGCAACACATCGCTATCGATTTCGCTCTGAAAACTGGGATGGGCACGAAGCACTTTTAACTCGGAGCCAAATAAAAGCACACCTTTTTGCCATCCATAATAAAGCGGCTTTTCTCCCATGCGATCTCTGGCCAGGAGTAATTGTCGATCTTGCCGATCCCACATTGCCATCGCAAACATACCAACGGATTCCTTCAGTGTTTTATCAAGTCCCCAGGCTTCTACCGCTGCAAGCAATGTTTCGGTATCCGAATTTCCACACCATATACGGCAGCTAGGTAGATCCAATTGCTTGCGCAATTCCTTGTGGTTATAAATTTCTCCGTTAAGCACCAAGACGTAGCGCCCTGAAGCTGAAGTCATAGGCTGATGTCCTGCTTGGGAAAGATCCAGAATGGATAAGCGACGGTGACCGAGCGCGATACCTGCATCCCCATCCAGCCAGACGCCGGCATCATCAGGACCACGATGTATGAGGTAGTCGCGCATGGACTTCAAGATGAATTCTGCCTCAGTAACAGAAAACCCAACGGGCTGAAAAAAACCTGTTAGACCACACATATCATTGATCAGGTAGCTTTTTCTGGAACACCATTTCGTGACAACCCAGACTGGAGGCTGCATTTCCTCTGATAAGTGCAAAGTCGTGAACTCGCATGTATTGCTCCAGTACTTCATATCGTGCGAATTCATAGGGGAACCCCCCATCCAGTCGATAAGGTCGTGCATAATGCTCATGCCCCTTTTTTGTTTATACTCCAGCATAGGGCGAATTGCAGTCATCGGTCTGAGCTTAAAAGTGTATTTCATTATATTTAATACGTTAGATGTAATTCCAAATACATAAGCATAAATTGTATTTAACTGCCTGGGGAGCAAGTTATAAAACCACTTTGCTAACCACCAGATGTGAGACTTAAATCCTTGATCGTTGTAAATAGCGATGAAGAGCCAACCCCCATACGCGACCCGGCTTAGAGCATTCTCAATGCCCAGCCACATGGCTCCAGTGTGGTGGAGTACACCCCAGGAATAAACGATGTCGAAGGTGCCGAGTGTCTCCAGATAAGTAGCATCTAAAGCGTCACCCTGTTCAATCACCCAATCAGTTGCATCAGGGAAATAGCGACGCCTTAGTTCTGCCGTGCAAGCGACAGATTGAGAGTCAGAGTCAAAGGAATGCACTCTTGCGCCTAGCCTGCGAGCAGCAAGACTAAAAAGTCCGCTGCCAGAGCCGATGTCGAGAAAACTTTTGCCCTCCAAGTTCTCGACCAGCAACATTTTACGCAAAGATTGTTCCGCTTCCTGGATACGATTGTTGTCCAACACGGTGAGAAACCGCGCCCAATTTTCACCGAAGGCGAAGCGCAAGTCTTCGGATTGTCTAGTTTGATTCATGGCATTCCTTGGATAGTTCCTCAATAATTAGGGCTTGTCATCAAATAAACACTTGTCCGTTTGAGAAACATCGTTCTCTACAGTTGAAAAGCTATTTGCCATTTCCCTATTCAAGGGGAGTCCCATGAACAGCAGACACTATGCTCTCTTTGAAGATCAGTAGTGGCACATCGAGCATCCGTTCCTCGGCAGAGTTTTAAAATTCGGGGTTACCGCCGAAGAAAATCGCCTCTTTGGGGAGGCGGTGCTCTCACATTATCCTTTCGGCGTCCACTAGCGTGATCTGCACGAACATCTTCAAGACTTTTGAGTGATTCACACTCACCCATTAGCTGGATCAAGTGCGGTATTTGGCAACGATTCCTTAAGTACTGGCTACCGATGCAGATAGTGAGTATACCTAGATCGACAGCACGATTGTTCGGACCCATTAACACAGTGCCGGCACAGAAGAGCGATCGCAGCCAAGAATGTACTGGTCGCTCGGATAGAGGCTTGACGATCACGATCCCCGTAACCTCCGATGGACTCGACAATCCAACAGGTATTCATATAAGTCCTGGTCCCAGGATCTAAAGAGTGCTGGTAGTTGCTGCCAGCTCTTTTGGATCAGATCAAGGCGCTGCTGGGAGACCAAGAATACGATGTACAAGGGTGAGTCTTGGATCGATTGGAGGAGTGCCAAGCGAAAGTGGTGATTCCTGCAAAGTTCAATCGAAAAGAATCTCGCAAGTTCAACTACCAAAAGTATCGTTGGCGATATTTGATTGAGAACTTCTTTGCCGAACTGAAGTAACACCTAGTGATTGCTACACGCTTCGACAAGCGAGCATGTGCCTTTCTGTGTAGCACCCACTTGATGATTGCCATCATTTGGCTAGATTAATTACAGGCCTTTGCGAAGGAAATAAAACTTCGTCCCATAGCTTCGTCACGCGTTCCTCGCTATGGGTTTTTCGCACCTCTAGGGCGGCCTCACCTAACTGTTCTCTGAGTTGTGGATTTTCCATTAGTTGCTTGAGCGCGTTGACCAATGCTTGAACATTGTCAACTGGTATGAGAAGTCCATTCACCCCATCGTTTATCAACATAGCACCTGCTTCATGAGTCGCAACGACAGGCAACCCAGAAGCCATCGCTTCCAACAGAGCGTTGGGGAACCCCTCAAAACAGGATGGCTGCACGGCAATCGCAGCACGTTGAAGAATATTGTCAGGCTGTTCAATAAATCCGCAAAGCTTGACTTGCTGTTGCAGAGAAAACTGATCAATCAGACCCTGAAGGGCTTTACGCTCAGGCCCTTCACCCGCAATTACAAGAGTCCAGTCTGGGAAATCTGTGGTGAGCTTTGCATAGGCACTGATCAACAAATCAAATCTTTTCACTCGATCTAACCTGCCAACCGCCACAACTTGATTCATTCGACTTTTAGGTAATAAGCTAGTGTTTTTTGTAAGAAAATTCGGAACCGTAACAGTCCGACTCGCTGTGTGATGGAGAAGCCAATGGGCAATAGTTTGAGTTTGAGCAACAACACAGTCTGCATTTCGAAATAAAAAATAACGAAGTAAGTTGTAAATCAGCCCATAGCTATAGTGCATTGGATTAGTTCGTTCTGACACGACACAGCGCACATTTAATCCATGAGTAGAAAAAATTGCCAGAATGTTTGTTGGCGTCATGAACGAGAGCAATACATCAGGCTTCTTTGTGAGCAAAACTTGTCGAAGGTTCTGATAGCGCTTCCAATGAGCGAATATCTTAGAAAAAATGTTTCTAGAAGATGGAACAAAAAGCGAGATTCGGCGAACTTGTGAAGATAACGTGTACACATCAGGCTTACCAGTAGGATCATTTAGTGTTACTAAAATGACACTGATACCTCGTTTGGCATAATTATTTGCCAGATTAGCCATCACTTTTTCTGAACCGCCACCCGCGAGACTGGAAATCAATAATATAATCACTGGGCTTTTCGGCTTATTTGGAACAGAAACTTCATTCATACGCTTCTTTTCCCAATTTTTATGCCGATTTGCGAAAGAATTCTCCCCCGTTCTTTTTCAGAAAATAGTACAAAAATCCCGAGAGCAAATACTGTGATCGAAAAGATGAAATATGCTGCTGATCCAAGCATTGGACTAATCTGAACATGAAGGAATAATCCAATACTCCCAAGAACAAACGCAGAGGCAAAATACGCAAATACAATACGAAAACACCAGTCAAGTGGATATACAGTTTGGGCAAGCCAACTGGCGATAAACATTTTTGCTAAATGCCCTACTATTACCCCAATGGCAACACCCACCAAACCAAACATTAGCGCTAGGGCATAGATTGCGATCACAGTGAAGATTACATACGCCGAATAAGCATATAGCTGTAAATATGACCGCTTCGATATTCCAATGCCTATTTCCGTTATCCATCCAGTTGCCTGAATGGCGAATGCCATCGCCAACGGGAAAACCACGACTGCGCCCGCTGCATATTGCTCAGTGGCTAAGATTGAAATGACTGGAAGAGAGACAGCACCAAGCAATAATGCAACTGGCACAATCACCAAAACAAAACCTTTCAAAACTAGGTTATAAGTCTCAATGGCGTTACTCTGCTTGTAGAGCGACATAGAAAAAGGCCCCCACGCCGTTTGGAAAGCACCGACAAATAACATCACTAACATAGAAATGCGAATACCCACCGCATACGTTCCAAGGTCCTCAAGACCCAGCAGATGAGCTATCAACCAGCGTTCAAGCATGGGCACAAATGCTGCTATTGTACATATCATGCCCAGAGGAAATGCATAAACCAAGAGCTCTTTCAAGAAGCATAGGTTTCGAGGAATGATCAGCCATTTGCGGACTAGCCAAAGACCGAACAGTCCAAAGATCGCATAGTTAATGAACCCGGCCCAAAAAAAACCCGCTACGCCGATGTCAAAATAATAAATACCTAAAAGAACAAGTAGGACGCGCACGCACGTTGAACCCAACGAAATGAATAAAAATTGGTTACGCTGAAAAGTCCATTTCAGTAGATTTTGCGAAAAATTTAATAAAAAGTACAATGGAGCCTGCATTATCACTATCTGCAGAAAAAGTGACACATTGGGCTCATCGACCAACAGAGTTGAAATCGGAGAAGCCCATAATAGCAACCCCGCTACCATCAAAAAGCTGAGGGCTAACTGAAATAGAATGGACTGAGAAATAAACTGCTGACGTTGGTCCGTCTCTTCGTATTCGTAAAAATAGCGTGCCACTGCTGAATCCTGACCAAAGACGACCAGAAAACCGATCAATGTTGCTACTACGCCGAAAAGATCGATGATTCCGTATTCTGCGGGAGAAAAATGACGAGCAATCAGCGGAAACATAATAATCGATAGGGATTTGCTAACTGCTGCTGCCCCACCGTAAATAACCGAGTCTTTCAATAGAAAAGACATGCGGCCACTTTGCGAAAGTGCGCGTGGATTACTTGACTGCATCAACGCGCAATCTTATCAAACACAGCAGCTTTCTCCTCAAAATACTGGCTATAGCGGTTGATTGATTTCTCGACTACGTTTACCAGATACCAATGTTGACCTTCTATTCCCATTTGCCTGCCGCAATCTGGATTAGCCACATATTTCTGCAAAGAAGCTATATCGAAAAACATTCACTAACTATGTTAGTTTCTGAACAGATACAGCTAAAAGATAGAACTTGGTTTCAGACTTGACAAACTTCCACACAGTTTTTTTTGGAGTGTGAAGCTTCGCATCTCATCATTTATTCGTCCACTAGAGAAAATTATCTGCGAATGATACTCAGCTAGCTTGGTAAAATGAGTTAAGTCATAGGGGGTCTACTCTGATGCAATGACTTCCATCCAAACCAGGCTAAAATGGGAGAACATTCCACTTACTGCTCCTGCATCCAGTACTTCTCGGGTATTTGTACCGAGTCGACCAAGTATCTTGGCAAATTAATTAACAAAGGCAACGATCAGCTCACTCTATAATCTTCGATTGTTATAACTTCTCTAATAACCTTGATGCATGACGCTCAATGAACTCAAGAGGCACTTCCATATTGTAAGCTTTAGCGACTCAGTACAAAGGTAGAGGACAGATGTAAAAACTGGCCTTGAAAACGTGGTATGAGTATATTGCTTATTGAACGAGTTAATAGGTAATGGAGTCGCTTCAAGTAAATCTCACTAATTCACAATATTTCTTTTTTTATTCACCTCTTTTTAGTTTAAACTAAGAAGGCACTATGAATTAAAGAAACAGTCTTCTTTGGTGCAGCCTCTAAAACCCTAGGTTCACAGCTTTTCAGCCTTGAGAATCCTGCCAGCAACATCTATTGCTTCTAGCAAAATTGTAAGATCTGGTAGCTCATGCTGTATGATTAGAGTTAGAAATGAAAATAATGGAAATTATGATCTAGCACCAATCATCCTGTTTGTGTGTGAGGCTAAACTTTACGTGTTATAGTTACTCTATAGAGACTTCTCCATCGTGTTTTGACTTAGTTTATATAAGTGAGTTGTATTGAACTAAAAGATTCTAACTAGTTTTGTTTGCTGAGGGCAATGGCTGCAGTGGGTTCTACTCAGTTAGGATCAGCAGCCAAATTTTTTCCCGGTTACATTTTTTTAAATTAAAGCAATAGATGAAGATTTCTACTTAACGCCTTAAGATTGCTATACATGTTAACAACAAACACAGACCAGAAAAACTCCGAGTAATCGAATTTTTCGTAAACCCAGAATTTGTATTTTATCATGTAGAATCAATAACCCACAACTCTTGTATCCCACTATTTAGTTCTCTCAAAAGAGAAGCGATTGAGGAAGATTATGGAATACAGCTAAGCTCATTAATGTAAAAATTAGCTATTTGATTCGATTTAG
>AGAU01000007.1 GCA_000224765.2 SAR324 cluster bacterium JCVI-SC AAA005
CCCCAGCACCTGTTGTGTCAACGACTTTGATTCGGGTAGCTGGAATTTTAACAAAATTTTTATTTCGCAATAATTCTACACCATCCTCAGCACAAGTACATATCACCTTGCTTGAGAAAAGGCGGCTAAAATAGTCCTTATTCTTTTCTAAACTATTACAACCTGTCAATTGTCTGAGGAGAGATTTATTTAATATTATAGAATCAAAATAACTGAGTTTTTCTGAATCAATATTATTATCCTCATATCCATCAAGATCTATAACGACTGGAATTCTATTTTCTCTTGAAATTTCCAAAATTGGATCACAATCAAAAAACCGATATCCATCGAGATAAATTATTTTTATGTTATCAGGTCTTTCTGAAAGGAAATTAATAATATTTGAGTAGTCGAAATCAATTTTTTCACTAATTATTGTTCTTTGACCATCAGATTCAACCTGTATAATGCAGTGAGGAGATCTATGACCTTTTTGAAAATCCAAGCAAGAAGTCACAACCTTATATTTTTCTAACTTAAACTTCAGAAATTGACCTACTTCATCATCTCCAATGCTTGAGAAAAGTACAGCGTTACTTCCTAGGCTAGCAGCAATACTGGCTGCATTCGCCGCCATACCTCCAACAGAAGTTTTAATTACTGAATTGATTCTTTTCCCTACATCAAAATCTGAATTTAATCTGACAGTAATGTCATAGTTCAAATATCCCGCAAACAAGCACACACCATCAACAGGCTTCATAAATTTTTAGTAATTTATGTTTGGAAGAAATTTTCTATTAAACCATCCAATTAAATATTTGATTCCACAGTTTAGAATAACCCTCCCAATCCAAAAATTCTTTTGATACCCAATGTGGACCAATATCTGACGTCCAAACAATTGTTTTCCCTTTCGAGTATTGCCATTCTACTAATAACGGGTGGCTTCCAAGCTTTGTAGGTATTTGCAATATCTGATTAGCGCCATCTTTGATTGTAACCTCGTTAATACCCAAAAGTGGTGGCCACTTGCCCTGTAGACCTTCAAGAATAGAGTGAGATTCAGTAGAGCGGTCAACTTCAATTGAAAAACCTTGGGGAATTTCGATTCTATCATCGTAGGGTAATATATTTACTGGCAAGATTTCTTCAATCGAAGTACCTCGAAACCTTGCTGCCCCATTGATGCCCTGGAAGCTTAGATACCCACCTACCATCATAAATGTTCCGCCTTGTTCAACATATTCTCTTACCAGATCTAACCTATTTGGGAAAACTTCGCCATCAATCCAGACTTTTGGATGTAGTAGAATAGTATTGCTCCCAATATCACTAAAAATGATTCCCTGGTATTTTTGTAATTCAGACAGCGTGCTTGGAAATTTTTCGGCAGCTTCATGGGCTGGCATATAAGTGATTGCTATGTCATCACTGTTCACTGCATTAAGAAGATCTTCGGCACCAAGGTGGAAGGTGGTGCTGGTGAACTGGTCCCAGCCTTTATAGTGAGTTGCTGATGATACCCATGATTCTCCCACCAAAAGAAATTTATTCAAATGAAACTCCTGAGAATAGTTTAATTCAATGCTTCGAAACAGGCTCTAGGATTAACTGTCATGATGTTCACAAATTGATCTTCTGACAGACCTGAACGAATTAACCTGTCCTTAAAATATTTCAATATGTACGAATAGCCATTTCCGCCGTAACTCTTTAACATCATTTTGATAAAGACATCTTGTGATAAAAGAATTCGATGGCCAAATCCTTCATCAACTAATTTTTTTATTGCATTTGCATTTTCAGTATCGTACGGGCATTGGGCATTTTGGTCAGCATAATAATAATCCATCCCAATCATATCATATTCAATCCAAGCACCTCTTTCAGCAAGCTCTATCTGGTATTCAAGGTCTTCAAAACTGGGGTTCATGTGGCAAAGAACGACCTGAGCGTCTTTGCACCCATTTTCATAAGCTAAATCTAACACTTTTCCGCCTAATCTTTCCCATCCTGGCAAATGTACTGAAAGAGGAATTCCAGTCGAAGCTGCAGCCCTAGAAGCTCCGGCAAGGACTTTTCTTTCTTCAGAAGTAAAATCCTTACTTACACCAATTTCGCCAACGATTCCAATTTTGACATTAGATCCATCAATACCTTCATAATATTCTTCTTGTATTAACTGGGAAATATCCTCCTCATTCATCTTTTTCACATAATCCGGATGAGTAGGTTCCAAGTAAAAACCACTTCCAAGAATAATATTTAAACCTGTTTCCTCCGCTATTTTCTTGATGATTTCTGGTTTTCTCCCAATACCAATATTGGTTGGATCAACAATTGTACTTCCACCAAGTTCTTTGTATTCATTAAGTTCTTTTATTACACTATCAACATCATCCAGCAGAAGATTATCTTTGTTTACAAAGGGATCGCACCTTAAATCTGATAAAATTCCAATATTTACCTTCTCTTGAGCTAAAAAAAATCTTTTTGAACAAGAAGGGCAATGCCACCATCCACTGTTATTTGCATAAAGATGTTCATGCATTAAAACAATCCCAAGTTTATCTGAACTTATCTCACCAAGAACTGTATTAATTTTCTTCACTATTGCTCTCTGGTTCTTCTTTGAAAATATTTTGTATTAATCCAAATTGCGACAAGAATGATAAATCCAGTAATAATTTGCGTATAGAAAGGCGAGACATGGGCAAGTATAAGCCCATTGCCAATAACTGCAATTGTAAGTGCACCCAGGACTGTGCCAACTATGGTTCCCTTACCACCAAAAAGATTCGTACCTCCAAGCACAACTGCTGCTATGACTTCAAGCTCGAACATTACACCCGCGTTGGAAGAACCACTTCCAAGTCTTCCAGCAATAATGATCCCGCCCAATGCTGCACAGAAACCGGTCATCATGTACGTCAATAAAATGTATAGGTTAACATTTATTCCTGACCTGCGGACTGACTCTTGATTTGATCCAATACCAGTGACATACCTACCAAAGGTGGTAAATTGCATAAGAATAAAACTTAAAATTACAATCAGAATTACAATCAATGCGGGTATTGGCATACCGTAGAGCCATCCTCGACCTAGCTGGACAATTGGAATATCACTGGATATTGGAATTGTGAAACCTTCAGTCATCAAGAAAGGGCAAAACCACGAATAACACTCATACCAGCAAGTGTGACAATAAATGCTGGAATTCCTTCATAAGCAACAAAATATCCTTGAATTCCACCAAGAAACATCCCAAGAACAAGTAAACTAATAAATACTAAAGTCCAATCCCACTGTTGCTGTAAAAGCACTGCACAAAGTGCATTAATTATTGCTAGTGTCGAACCAATTGATAGATCAATGCCCTTTGTTGTAATTACAAAAGTCATTGCACACGCAGCGATCAAAACTGGTGCACTCTGTCTAAGTAAATTTAATATGTTTCTTTTTGAGAAAAATGCTTCTGCGCTTATTGAAAAAAAGGTCACAACAACAAGAAAAAAAAGAAAAATACTTATTACAGCAATATTTTCCCTGATGAATTGATTACGCATCATGATTTTAATGCTCAGCAACAATTAATGAAACTATTTCCGAAAGATCTGTTTCATTAATCTTTCTTTCAGCCACATTTCTACCCTCATACAAAACCATTATACGATCGCAAACCTTGAATATGTCTTGTAATCGATGAGTTATAAGAATAACTGATACTTTCAGACTTTTAACTTTGTTAATCAGATTTAATACGGACTCGACTTCTGCAACTGCCAGAGCAGATGTCGGTTCATCCATTATCAAAACTTTTGGGTTTGAAGCCACGGCTTTTCCTATTGCAATACTCTGCCGTTGTCCTCCTGACAAGAATTCAACTTTGGAACTTACTGATTTAACTTTAATCGCGAGATCATCTAAAATCTCCTTAGTCTCTTTCTGCATTTCTTTTTTTTTTAGAAATTTAATACCAAGAATTTTTAAAATTTTTTCACGACCTAAAAAAATATTTCCAGATACGTCTATTGAATTACACAAAGCCAAATCTTGGTAAACCATCTCGATTTTTTTGGATTTTGCATCAGCTGGATTCTTAAAAACCACTTTTTCACTATTAACTATAATGTTTCCTTCTGTTGGTTCAATTGCACCAGCCAATATCTTGGTAAGTGTGGACTTACCTGCCGCATTATCTCCAACCAGACCAAGCACCTCACCTTCTTTCAGGTACAGATCTACACCTCGAAGAGCCTCCACATTGCCAAAAGTTTTTTTTATATTTTGCATTTCAACAATGTTCTTTTCCATTTTCTACTAGAAATATAATGTTTAATTTTCCAAAATTTAGTTGGAATGTAGAGGGCAAACTCCCTCTACATGTAGATAATTTTACTTAAATTTGCTTACGTTTGATTTATCGACCAATGTGATTGGTACATCAACAACTCTTGGACTCATTTTACCATTAAAATTGTCATTCAAGGCACCAACAGCATATTGGCCCATTCCATAAGGAGACTGTTGTACCACAGAAATCACATAACCTTTGTCAATTCCATTGATGGAATGTGAGGTCAGGTCCCATCCAAAAATCTTGATATCACCCTCCAGTCCTTGTGCCTCAGTTGCTGCAACAGCTCCAATTAAAGCCGGCTCACCAGTAGCGTAAACCGCATTCATTGAGGGATTGGCAGTAAAAAGATTTTCTGCGGCAGCCATTGCCTGTTCGCTGACATTTCTACCATCAACAACCCCAACAATATTGACATTGGAATTTTTGCTCAAAGTGTCAGTGAAGCCTTTTTGTCTGACATTTTGAATTGTTGAGTTCAACGCACCAACAATTCCAATATTCGCCTTACCGCCCATTTCTTCAGAAACATATTCCAAAAAGGCGTCAGCAATCATTACTCCAGCACCATAATTATTGACTCCAACCTGGGCAATATGGGGCCCATCAGGTAAAATAGCATCAACCGCAACAACAGGAATTCCTGCATTTGCAGCTTGAATAACTGCCGGCATAATCCCATTGGTATCTATGGCAACCACGATAAGACCATCAACACTTTGTTGAATGTATGTCTCAATCGCATTGTTTTGGGCTGCTGGATCGTTATTAGCGTTAAAGATAACCAATTTGTGACCTAGATTTGCTGCTTCAGCTTCTGCACCTCTATTCATATCAGTGAAAAACTGTGCCTGCTGATTGATTTGCACCAGCGCTATAGTTTTCGCGTAAACAAAGCTAGCAGCGACCATCATAACAAAGAACAAAACAACTCTTCTTACTAACATAGTATCCTCATATAAATTCAAAGTAGATTATTGAATAAAACTTATAATAGGTTCTTGCACCTCCTTTCTATTTTGTTATACAAAATCTATCATTACAATGATAGGGTAATATTATTAATAATTTGTTCGAAAAAAATATCAACTAAAATTATTTTAAATTATTCAAATTACACAAATTGATACAACTGAGGTAATGTAGTATGATTATCTAAGTAAGTTATTTATGTAAATCATCAGAAAGCTGCTGGTTTGCTTGAGGGTTTGACCAACAATTTTTTTTGCTGCTGATATCATCAAATAATCAGTTTTTCAATTACAATAAAATATCAGGATTTAGATTTTTATAATAATTTTTAAGATCTAAAATAGTCTATTATATTGAGAATGCTCAATTATTATCAATTTTAAATTATTTTATAACTTCTTCATATAATTTTAATTCTAAAGACAATCCATTCACTATCTATAATAATTGTTTCAAAAGAATTTATTAAATATTCAAAATATCAATAGTGTTTTATCAGTAATATAGCCGTTGGGGATTTACATGTGTATGCAACAGATAAACTAAATTATTTTTTTGAAATAAATATTTGGAAGTTTAAAATGCAAATAGGAAAGTTATTTATTGTACACAATAATTTAAGTGGGAAGTTCCATCCAATCTGCAGTTTTGTTTTTGCTAGGGATAGATGCAATCAATGATTTAGTGTATGAGTGCTTTGGCTCAAGAATAACCTCTTTACAAAGACCTGATTCAACAATTTCACCTCTATACATAATATTGAGCGTATCGCAAATTTGAAAGGCTGTCGTTAGATCATGTGTTATATAAATTACAGTAATACCATACAGGTTTTTAAGTATTTGTATATTTTCAAGTATGCTTGCCCTTAGAGAGGCATCAATCATGGAAACTGGTTCATCAGCTAAAATAACTTGTGGCTTGACCATTAATGCCCTTGCAACCATCAGTCTTTGTCTTTGTCCTCCGCTTAATTCATGTGGGTAACGTTCTTTTAAATGGTCGAAATCTAGTCCAACGTCTTTCAAAATTTCTTCTATAAATGTATTAAAATACCTTGGATGTGAAATTAGACTTAGATTTACAGCAGTTTCTTGAAGAAAATGAATAGCTTTATAAAAGGGATTATACACTCCATAAGGATCTTGAAATATCGGTTGGACTTGCAATAAATATTTTTTTTGATTTCTTTTCACATATTGTAAGAGTGGCTTATCATTTATTAACACTTGACCCGAAGTTTGAGCAAGTGTTCCCAACAAAATCTGCATCAATGTTGATTTTCCACTACCACTTTGACCAGCAATACCAATTATTGATGGTTCAAGGTTATTAAATTCAAAATTTATATTCTTAAGTGCAAAATTTTGTTTTGATCCGAAAAGAGATGACTCATAAGATTTAAAAACATTTTTAAGAGTTATTGTAATTCTTTTATCCTGAGAAGATTCTCTAGTCTTTTTTGATTTATCAAATTTATTTGATGTTTTTTGTTCTTCTTCAAAACTAGGAACACTATTCAAAAGGATCTTGGTATACCAGTGAGTTGGGGAGTCTAATAGTTCCTCGGTTTTCTTTAATTCGACAATTTTTCCATTGTGCATGACAGCTATTCTGTCAGCAAACTGAATAACTAAACCCAAGTCATGACCAATCAGTAAAATAGATGTGCGATATTTTTTTTGTATACTAAACAAAGTTGAAATAACCTGCCTTTGTATAATGACATCCAAGGCGCTAGTTGGTTCATCCGCAACTATAAAATCTGGATTAAGTAGTATTGCACAGGCTATCGAAACTCGTTGCTTCATACCCCCACTCAACTCATGAGGATACATATTGAGAACTGAATGGGGGAGCTCTACTTGATCAAGTACTGATTGGACTTTTGAATTATTTTCTTCTTTGTTAAGTTTCTCATGATCCAAAAGACCATCCACCAATTGCTCTTTAATTCGCAAAACTGGATTAAGTGAGTTCATTGACGCTTGTGTAATCAACGAAAACTCACTTAAGCGCCTTGTCCGAAGTTCCTCATCGTCTAAATCAATAAGATTTAGATTCTTATGTAAAATTTGACCTGTTGTAATTGCACCAGGTGGTTTCAACATTCTAAGAATAGCCATTGCAAGGGTCGTTTTGCCACTTCCAGATTCTCCAACAAGTGCTATTTTCTCATTTTCATATATGTCCATGCTAACATCATCAACAGCTTTAAGAGCCTTACCATAACTATTGTATTCAATAGTTAGATTTTCAATTTTTACAAGAGCTTTTGACATATTTTAGCTAAGAGAAATTATCTATTTATTATGTAAAACTATAACAGTTAATAGTGTTGCTAGAAATTAAGAGTTCATTTTACTTGAATGCTAACTTCCAGGTAGTTTTAAACACTAAATTATTAGAATTTTGTTTTAAGGCGAGGGTTAGCCCACTCATCCAAACCTTGTGAAATCAGATACAATGAAACGAAAACAAGGATGATGATAATAAT
Organism: SAR324 cluster bacterium JCVI-SC AAA005; assembly: GCA_000224765.2. Lineage (GTDB taxonomy): Bacteria > SAR324 > SAR324 > SAR324 > NAC60-12 > JCVI-SCAAA005. The sequence continues at coordinate 7,815 of AGAU01000007.1, forward strand.
GGGTGGTGACCACCACCACCACCACCCTTGCAGCAGAGATGAATACCAAATGTTCCAGTAAATTGTCATACCTAGTGAGTTCGATGAAAATGCCCCTAAACCTAAGGCTTCTATGCCAATTGAGGCTAGAATTGCGCCTGCTACAGTCATCACAAAATTAGCCATTACATATGGAAGTAAGTTGGGAAGTATCTCCATGAAAATAATTTTCCAGGATAGCAACCCAGAGAATCTTGAGATAGATATATAGTTTAGTTCCTTCATGACAAGAACTTGAGACCTTAACACTCGCGTTGGTCCAAGCCAAGAAGTTACGCCAACGATCAATGACAACTGCAATATTGTCATATCACCAGGAATTGAGATGGCAAAAATTATGAGTACTACTAGAGGTGGGATACTTTGAAAGACATCCACCACAAATTTGATGATGTAATCAACTATTCCACCAAAGAATCCTGCAGTAAATCCCAGTACTACTCCTAGCAAAATTCCTATACCCCCAGCTATTATTCCAATCTGAATTGTTTGAGGAGTTCCGATCACGATTGAAGTTAATACATCCTTACCCATTCTATCAGTACCTAACCAATGATCCATTGAAGGTGCTTGTGAAGGCCTGAATGACAGAGCCTGCGCATGATTGAGATCAACAATAATATAAAAGATCAACCAAATAATTAGTGAAATTGATAGAATCCCAAGTCCTAAAACTAGTGTAAAATTTCTACTGAGGTATTTAATCATTTGTTTTGATTTTCATAAATTAGAAATTTTAACTCTTGGATCAATCAATGGGTAGATTACATCTATCAACAGCATTGAAAATGCGATAGAAATCACGAGGATGAAAACCACTCCTTGGATTATGAAATAGTCGAAAGCTTTTATTCCCTGATAAAGTAATGATCCAATGCCAGGATATGAAAATACAATCTCCACCAAAATAGCTCCACTAATTATATGTGAAAGGGAAAGTGCAAGTGCTGTGACCTGGGGCAAAATTGCGTTTTTTATACCGTAATTAAAAAAGATTCTGCTGGACTTTAAACCTTTTGCTTCAGCCAGAGTCATGTAATCTTCCCCTTTGGTAGTCACCATCATTGATCTCATCCCTAAAGCCCAAAATCCACTTTGTGCTAATATAATTGAGAATGCTGGCAGAATAGAATGCTCTAAAACCTCTAAAAAGAATTTTAGAGTGTTATCTGGAATTGTTGTTGGCCTGTAGCCACCAAATAAAGGGAACCAGCTTAATTCAAATGCAAATAACCAGATCAGAACTAATCCAAGCAAATAAAAGGGTATTGCTGAAAAAATAAACAAGACAGGAATAATGCTTTCCAAAACTTTCCTGCCGCGGGACCAAGTCAAATAAGCGCCGATAAGTGATCCGACTACAAAACTTATTATCGTTGACACTGTAAGCAAGCCTAGAGTCCAGGGCAAAGCTCTACCAATAAGATCTGCCACTTTAGAAGGGTAGAGTGAGATTGAGTATCCAAAATCTAGCTTGAGCGTACTAATTATATAAGTGAAATATTGTTCCGTCAGTGATTTATCTAATCCAAATTTCTTTCTGTAACTTTCTATCAATTCACTTTTTTCACCACCACCACCACCAGATTCAATTTCCAGTTGAACAATTTTTTGCTGAACTGGATCTTGACCTGTCCATCTTGGTAAGAAGAAATTCAGACTTATTGCTGTGATAATTACAATAATAAATAAAAATATTCTTCTGATGTAATAGACAATATTCATTCAAGTAATCCAATTCAGCAATTCAGGTAATTTATTTTCTTGATTTTAGTTTAAACAATGTATAGGCCATACCAGTGTGTAGATGTAGACCATTCATATATGGATCTGATGTCAAAGTTGGCCAGTTAGTCCAATATTTTTCACTAATTGCAAACCGATTAAAGAATTCGGTCAATGGTATGTCTGGAAGTTCTTTTAGCCAGATTTTCATTGCATTTTTTGTGAGTTCGGTAATTTCATTTTCATTAGCACTTGTTGCAATTTTTTTTACAACTTGATCGTACTCACTATTAGAGTAGCCCCATCGGTTTTGAGAGTTGTCGGTTGTATACATGCTGAGGGTAGTATAAATAGACCCTGTTTGAGAGCCATTGTGGCCAAAAATACTACAGTTGTATTTTCCAGAGGTAAGTTGATCAATAGCATCTGGTGGCTCAGAATATGATGATTCGATGCCTGCGTTTACAAGTGTTTGAGCGATGACCGGGCCTATATCACTAAAAATTCCAAAAGCCACG
>AGAU01000006.1 GCA_000224765.2 SAR324 cluster bacterium JCVI-SC AAA005
TTTTTTTTTCTATATATATTTCTTCCTTTTCTGCTTTCTCTTCAAGGAATTTTAATTCTTTTTTAAAATTTTCGAATTTAAATGCGATTGCCATATTTTTTTCTTCTTAATAATTTTTCTTTATCTGTTCTTTTAAACTTATGATATGCATTTATCTTTACGAAATGAAGATGTTTCACCAATGTAGTCGTATGTGCGTTATTTAGACAAAATCAAAATGCGTATGACTTAAATGGGTATTTTGCTCATGCATGAGTATTTTCATAGTAACTTTGAACATCTTTGTTTTAACAAAGTTTTCGATAGGCCCTTGATATCTAATTCCTTATTCAGAACCTTAGCGCTTCGATATGGATGCTCAAGTTCTTTACTCTTTAAAATGCTTAGCCTGCGGAATGAAATCCTCGTAGGCACTCAGCATCCTCATGCCATAGTTTATCTTGGGCAGTGCTTGATCGGCTTCCCAATGATCCTTCCAGGTTTTATAGTCCTTCTTTCACAGACAAAGCGTAGAACTTTTTTAAAGCTAGAGTTCACCGCTAGCCAGAGCCATAATAGGATTCTATTACGCATAACAGTGCAGAATGCATTAATTAATTGGAGGAGTGAACTTTGGCCAGTGGTGGGCTTGTACAGACCAGCGAAAGACTGTCTAATGATTGTTACCGAGAAACCGGCCGATCCCGCAGATCGCCCATCCACTCTGGATAGAGCTTGCTTCCCTCTTCTTTTCAGTCTGGATCCTATTCACTTTGTAGTGTCTGCAAGATCCTTAGTTAGATTTTGGCAACTGTTGCTTTGAACACCCCGACTGATGTCTGAGCCAATAAAGTCAAGATATGCACAATGATGATGATGTTGCATCTTTATTTTTTCAAATGTTGGATAATATTTCATTTGTTCAAACTACGCAACTATAGTACACTAATTCAACTTTTATTTTATTTTATTCCTGATTCTAATTTGAACAGTTTTATCTAGTTCTTAAATAATCGCACATCTTTACTATTACAGTATCAATTTTCAAAAAGATTTATCCCTTTTCTTGCCAACTAAGTAGCTTCTTTAATCCCTCGATATAACTTACTTTCGGATGCCAATTTAGTTCTTTCTTTGCTTTTTCAATATCTAAATACATAACAACCTTATCCGCTTTTCTCATTTCCAAAACCTCATCCTTTGATTTGTTTCCCGTTAGATGTTCGATTAATTTTATTAACTCTAAGACTGATAGGGTATTTGTTGGACCACCAGCAACGTTATAAATTGTCAAATTTAATTTTTCTTTTGACTCCCCAATTTTTTCGCATGCTGTTACAAGATCACTGATGTATAGAATATCTCTGACTTGTTTTCCGTGACCGAATCTTCTGTATTGCTGGTTTGTTCTTATCATATTTGTAATATAGGCAACCCACCCGTGATCTTCACTTGAATATTGATTTACACCGTATATCCCACCAAATCTTGCAATTGCAATTTTGAGATCGTATACTCGTGAATAATCTATGCAGTATATTTCACCTCCCCCTTTTGAGCAACCATATGGTGAAAGGTAATCTAGGGGATAGTTTTCAGGTACTCCCTTTTTCATTGTTTTGAAATCGAATCTCGTTTCCGATTCTACCAAATCTATTTTCTCAAGATTGCCATAAACCTGATTAGTTGATGCATAGACAAATTTTGTGTTAGGTGAGTGCTGGCGTATATATTCTAAGAGATTAAAAGTTCCTAGGAGATTTACCTCAAAATCAAGCCTTGGATTCGATATTGAATTTTTAAATGAAACTTGCGATGCAAAATGGTAAACTATATCGATCCTTTCTTTGTTTTTTAATGTATTGAAGATATCATTATAATTTCTAATGTCACAATACTGATATTCTAATCCTTTTTTCAAGGTTAGTTCTAAATTTTGACTGCTACCCTCTCTTTTAAATCTACTATCGATCCCCAGAACTGTGTGCCCCTTTTTCAATAAGTGGAGAACTAGATTTGTACCGACAAATCCCAGGCATCCTGTTATTAAGATTTTCAAATTTTCCTTTTAAATTTTTTTTCTCAACAACCGGTTCTTTTTTAATGTTTTTCATCCCAACATTTCCCACTTCATCGCGGTTCCTTTCTTCACATCCTGGTTTACCTTTCGGCCTAGCAAGACATCGTAGTATTTTGGGGGTAGCCCTAATCCAGGCCTTATAATTCTTAAGTTTTCTTGTGTGAGTTCTTGGCCCGCCTTGATATCTTCAGCGATGTAAAGTGATCTGCGGAACTGTCTCGATTCCTTTTCAGCTTCGGTTGTTCCGTAAAAAACACACCCCAAAGACTGCCAGGCTCGTTCGGTTTCAACGACCAGCATTTTTAATTCCTCAGGCTCCAAAGAAAAAGCTGAGTCAACTCCACCATCCGCTCTCCGAAGGGTGAAGTGCTTCTCAATCACTGTTGCCCCGTGAGCTACGGCAGCCACTGATGCACCTACTCCCATTGTGTGGTCGGAAAGTCCCACCTCGCAGCCGAACAATTCGCGCATGTGTGGAATTGTTAGCACATTCGTGTTTTCTGGTGTTGCTGGATAGGTGCTTGTACATTTCAGCAAGACAAACTGCTCACAGCCAGCTTCTCTAATGGTATGTACGGTTTCGTCCAACTCAGCCGCGCTCGCCATACCGGTTGAGATGATCATTGGCTTACCTGTCCCGGCAACTTTTCGGATAAGCGGAAGATCTGCGTTCTCAAATGATGCGATCTTGTAGGCAGGAACGTCGAGCGTCTCCAGAAAATCAACAGCACTGTTGTCAAAGGGCGTACTGAAGCAGAGCATACCCAATTCCTTGGCTCGTTGCATGATTGGGCCATGCCACTCCCATGGAGTATAGGCCTTTTGATACAGCTTGTGAAGATTGTTCCCTTTCCATAGGCTTTTATCATCTTTGATGAAGAATTCACCATGGCTGACGTCGAGCGTAATCGTGTCGGCCGTGTATGTCTGCAGCTTCAGCGCATGGGCGCCTGATTCTGCAGCAGCCTCCACGATTGACAAAGCGCGCTCTACGGACTGATTGTGATTACCTGACATTTCCGCAATGACAAAGGGCGGATTGTTCCTGCCAATCTCTCGTTGCCTGATACTGAATTCACTGTTCACACTGCCCTCATACTATATGACAGACAAACCGATTAAGGAATCAGTACCAAAGGGTCTGCTGTCTAAAATTAATTTTTTTAGAATGTTGAAAAGTAGGTTGTTATTTTAAAATTCCAACTAACTTTAGCAAATCTCACAACTATTAGTTCATAAATTGAACAATTATCCACAAAACAAGTTCCTTCTTTCAGCGAACATAGCCCCTTAAATAGTGGCTTATTTCTTCAAGTAAACGAACCTTTTCAGTATCTACTTGAGGAGGCTTCACTCAATAATCCTTGCCCAAATGTGAAGGTCTTTGTCCTTGCTATAGGTAGTCGAAAAAAACGAACGTCCCTTCCATCATTCGGGTGAAAACATCCTCAAAGTTCAATTCTTCAAATACCTTCACCGATTTAAGGTTGGTAGGTTTTACCTCCGCGTAAAGTCCTAAGGAATGATGACTCTGAAAGAAGGCAATCGCCTGCTTCATCAAATGCTTTGCCAAGCCAAACCCACGCATTGCTCTTCCAATTGAATAACTAATCTTTGCTTGTTGTTGAAAATACTCGAAACGTACTTGGCCTACCGGACCAAGTTGACTTACCACAAGAACCAGCATTGTTTTTTCATCATGCACTTTTTCTTCAAACCATGAAACATGGTCTTCCCATTGTATTTGCTCCTTAGAAAAAGCTTGTTGTCGCACAACAGGATCATTTGCCCAGTGCCAGTATAGGGCACAATCTGCCATTGTTGCTTGTCTAATCAGCCAGTCTTTTGGCGAGATTCCCTTGCACAAACAATAAGTTACTCGAGCTGTCCCTTTCCCATCGACTAATTCTGGTTGCGGACTCCCTTCTGATAAATTTGAATACGAGCACAAATATCCCTGAAGAGCCTGTCGCAGATTCTCCACGGTCACACTATGTCCGTCTCCAATCCTTTCAATGAGTCCTTGTTCATGAAGCTCTTCAGTAAAGGAGTGCTGATTTTCTGCGATTGTCACAGTAATACTTGGTAATTGAAGGGATAGCCGTTCCCATGTTGTGGAACCTCCAGCCCCAATTGCCAAATCAGCCTGTGCCATCAGGGATGCTATGTTGGCAATCTGAACGTGCAGTTTGGTGCGAGGACGTTGAGCAACCTGAGCTGTGATTTTATCTTTATGGGGATTGTTGATACCGATCACCACATCAACCTCCAAGTGCTCCAACGTTGGATCGCTCAGGGATTCAAGGGTTAGACCGGTCAAATTGTCTGTGTCAGTTCCTCCAAAAAAAACAAAGATTCGCTGAACCTTACCCGTCCGAGGCCGCAGTTGTTTTTGAGCTTCAGCAAACTCGGGTCGGAGCAGGGCGTATTTGGGTCCCAACAAGCGTGATGGAGATGGTGGAATCAGCTCGTCATAGCGTGAAGTAGCATTTACGAAATAGTTCTGATCCAGCAGGAGTTCACAGTCGTGAGCTCGGTTAGCTAGATCATCAATCACCATCAGCTTTTTTGTAATTGGGCGAAGCTGACGTTCCCAGTATTCGTCGAGTCCATAGTGATCGACAATCAGCCAGTCGAACTGTGCCTTACCGATCGCTTTCAAGGTAGCCTGGGCGTCTTGGTCCTGGGAGCAACCTAGCCAATCAGAATAATCTTCAACGGTCACTCGGGGCTTCGCTGTGCAATGTCCCTGAGGTTCGAAATTCTCCATAGGCAATTGGTAAACTTCGAACCCTTTTTCAAACAGCAACCCAACCAAGTTACCCGGGAGACGTCTGCAGGCAAACATGACTTCCGCACCTATCTGCCGGAGTGATTCCGCCAAGGTCAAGCATCGCATTATGTGACCAGAGCCAATCTGCAGGGAGGCATCTGTGCGGAATAGGACCTTCACTGTTTACTAACCTAGGTAAGGAGTACGTACAGGAATACCGGCCTTGGCCATTGAAAGCTTAGCTTCTGCAGGTGTCTGCTCTGTGAAGTGAAAAATACTCGCAGCAGCAACAGCTGAAGCCCCTGCTTGCTTCACGGCATCAACCATATGCTGGTAGTTTCCCGCTCCCCCTGAGGCTATGACTGGGATTTTCACTGCACCAACTACAGACTCTACGAGTGGCAGATCATAGCCTTGCATGGTTCCATCATTATCAATCGACGTGATTAAGATTTCACCTGCCCCTCGATCTTCCAATTCCTGAGCCCATTCCACTACCTCATGTCCGGTTGATTGCTGGCCACAGTGACTGAAGCACATCCAGCTTCGATCTTGAGCACGCACGTCTATGCTTGCCACCACACACTGCGTACCATGAAGCTTCGCAATTTCTGTTATGAGCTCAGGACGTTGATAGCTAATTGTGTTGACGGATACTTTGTCTGCTCCAGCTCTAAGTAGGCGCTGTACCTGATCAATGCGAGTTATCCCACCTCCTACCGTCATAGGAACAAAGCAGTCTTGACCAAATTCATCAACTGACTCGTAGTCCAGATCACCTTCAGCCTGGTGTGCGACAATATCTAAGAGCACTAGCTCATCCACTTCACGCTGATTGTAGACCTTTATCGCAGGCAAAACAGAGCCAACCCGTCGCCAACTATTAAAACCGATCCCTTTAACAAGCCCAAATTGCTTCCACAAAAGAGTTGGAATGACTCGAACTTTCAACAATCTGGACCCTCAAGGAAGTTTTTAAGTAGTCTAAAACCAGCGCGGGAACTTTTCTCTGGATGGAATTGAGTTCCCCAAATATTTCCACTACGCACCGCTGCGGTTAAGGTCACCCCGTAATCCACAGTAGCTACAATAGCTTCTGGATAAGCCGGCACAAAACCAAAACTGTGCACAAAATAGAAATCAGTTCCACTTGGTATGTGGTTGAACAGATGATCGCCACTTTGAACGTGAGAAATACTATTCCACCCAACATGTGGCACACGAAGAGCGCAGCCTTGGCTTTGTAGGGACTTCACACAACCAGATACTAAGCCTAGTCCCTGACAGCTTTTACCATTTGGAGATCCTTCTGTGCCACTGTCTGCAAGGAGTTGCATGCCCAAACACACTGCAAGCAGTGGCCGCTCATAACTAATAACTTCTTCCCTCAGCGCATTAATCCAACCCCCTTTTTCAAGAAGTTTCATACAACTGAAAAAACTCCCTACGCCGGGCAAGACAATTGATTCGGCAGCATGCAAATCAACTGCTCGATTAACAAGTACTGGAGTTACTCTCAATTCTTCTAGAGCTCGCAAAATTGAACCGAGATTTCCTACTCCATAATCAACGACACCAACTTTCATTTTGGAGAAGAAAGGCTAGACAGTATTTGGTCTTGGTAATAGATAAACTGGTGGCCTAACGACAGCACATGTATTGCAGATTGATTTATATTTTTTGGTTTCAAATGATTGCCTTAATTCATAATATTTTGAAGAGTTCCAAATATCGACCAATGACTTTGATAAAATATTCCCCAATACAAGTTTCGACGTTAAATCATAGCAACAAGGTACCACATCTCCGTTGGCACGAACTGTAATAGTATCGACAGTGTGATCACATTTATTTTTATCCAGTGAAGCTGGATCAGTAATTAAATCATAAATCTTTTCACTACCATTATTGGATGATTTATTCAGGATTTTCATGTGTGGCCACCTAACAGCATAAGTTGGCTTGTACGTAACTTCATCACCAAAAAAAGATTTTAGCCAATCTGGTGTTCTGGGGCTATTCAGTGGAAATTGCTGACCTTCTTGGATAAACTGTGTTGTAGCAATTGCCACCTTTAGTTTTGATGATTTATTGTGCAGTGAAGCTAATAAATATTTTATATTTTCAACAATTCTCTCAGAACTGCTGTTTCTTCTTATTTGATCACTGTGTTCTGAGCTTTCTCCATCAAGGGAAAATTCAATCAAATCAAGATCTGATTGAATTAACTTCTCAACATTTCTTGCGTTAAGAATCATCCCATTAGATACTGTTTTAATAAAAGCTGATGGTAAGTATGTGCGAATTGAAGAGGCCATTTTAAAAAAATTTTTGTTCATCAATGGTTCTCCACCATGATATAGAACCACTACTTCAAATTTATTCTTTTTTATTGTTTCTAGTATTTCAATGAAAACTTCTTCCTTCATTATTGTTCGTGACATCTCAACTGTCCCCGTTGGGCAATGAGTACATGTAAGGTTACATTGACTTGAGGGTTCGATTCTCAAGACTCTTGGTAATTCTACTTCTTCTGGATTGTGATCAGTTGCCATAATTTACCTTTGTTAAATTACCCCTGCTATCCTTCAATAGATTCTTATTGATGTCTCTTTTAAAAATCTTCTTATTTGTGAATTTATCACAAATTTTTATGAATTCATCCTCAGTTAAATCTAGTGGATCAAGGATTTCTTTAAGTGGCTTACCTAGATACTCCCAGGGAAAAAGTCCGTCTAAGCGTCGTACAGCTTCAAGTCCGTCTTGGCGGGTCAATCTTCCACGACGAATGTGAAGACAAGCAAGGTCGGTAGCACGACCGAAGCCGAACTTTAAAAACTTGAAGTAGTCATGGATTCCAGTTTGATGATTGTCCAGATTTTCGTAGTTTACCATAGAGCCTTCGACAATTTTTTCATAACTTGTGAACCCATTTACTTGAGCAATGAGAGCATTGGACAGCCCGTCCCAAGAAAGATAGTGCCCTAGAAAAAGCCCGGTAACACCAACTCTCTGAAGATCATCGTTGCTCGGATACATGTAATTAATTAAATGCTTAGCTTCAATGCCTTCAAAGCCAATAAGATCTGTAACCCGCATCCCCAGAAGACCACCAAATTCTTCAAGCCAACGACGGGAAAGAGTGTTGTTTCCTGAAGCTGCTGCAGGTCCACCATATTCATTCTGTGAGTTTTCTCCCCAAACGATTAGTGGAACATTGAATTGGACAGCAGCACGTACAGGAATAGTAAAGATACCAACATGCTCAGGCCATGAAATATCTCCAACTTGAGTCAAGCCGATCTTGTTTAACTTAGCTCTGATGACGGGATTTGGAGACACCTCAACGTAATCAACGCCCAATTGTTTAATATTTTCTATATTTTTTCGGCCAATAGCAGAAAGATCGCAAGTAGTTGATGTGATACAAAGAGGATTCAAGCCAAGCTGTAATATTCGTATGACTTGGTAGGTGCTATCTTTTCCGCCACTGACAGGCACTATACAATCCCAGTTATCACCACTGTGATTTTTGTACTTATCAAGAATTACTAATAGTTCTTGATGACGGGAATTCCAATCAACTGTTTTTCTGTTTTCATAACTACGACAAGCATTACAAATACCTTCTTCATCTAGAAGTAAATCTGGCTTAGTGTCGGGCATCACACAACGACAACAGTAGGTCAACATGATAATTTATTGTCTTATAGTTTTTATTTTTTCTCCATCAGAAACCAAGTAATATCATCCTGAGGAAAATTTGGATCTGATCGATAAATAAACCCATAATCAACGATTTGTAGTGTTGGATATTTATCCATAATTTCACCAGCAAAATCTCTCTTGAAGAGTCGGTCATTATGCCCTCTATATGGAATTTCAACTGGGCTTGAATTATAATACTCAGCAACTAGGAGATAGCGACCACAGGCGTTATAAAGCTTCTCATACACCTGTGATAATACATTTGGATTTATATGTATTAAAACACCTTTAATTAATACTAGGTCCCAAACTCTATCTGCAACAAAATCAAGCAATGACTGATTATATATGAGTTTCTCTGGGATGACTGAGGTTAATCCTTTTGCTGCCTCTTTATTGATCTCAATCGCATACATTTCTAGTCGAGGATATAATAACTTAAGTGATCTGAGATTCATGCCAATATTGGCACCAAATTCAATACAGTTCTTTATGCCTCTTGCCTGACTAAGAGTTTTTACAAAAAAATTGAGATTTGATGCTAGTAGATCTTCACCTTGGTTACGACTGGCATAAGCTGTACCGAATGCACCAGCCCAAAATTCTTCTTGTTCTGTTTTATAATTTGCCATTTTAAACTTTTCTTTGAATTGCTTCGTAGAGTATTTCTGCTCTTTGCCAATCTTCTTCTTCATCTATATCTATGACCTGCCAAGAAGGTAGCTCAACTATTTTTGAGTGCTTTTCAATCATTGGTACACTTTGCAACCATACTTCTTTATTAGCCCAATAGAATTGACCAGCATCATGCCAGACACTCGGAAGATCTTGTGATCTCTCTTTAATTTTCTCAGGGTAAATTAGATTTATTTGATTATTATCATCAACTGTGAAAGATCTCCATATTGGATAGCTGAACTTTACCGCTGGCAACACATAACCCGAATGATTATTCAGTAATTCGAATGCTTCATTTATTTTAGTTGACTTGACTAATGGTGCAGTTGGATAAGCACAACAAATGTATTCTGGCTTTAAGTTTCTACTAATCATTTTTTTCACTGCATGCACGATAACCGGAAGTGTTGTAGCTGAATCTGTCGATAATTCTACTGGCCTCAAAAAAGGAATTTCCGCACCAAACGATTTAGCAACTTCAGCGATTTCCTCATCATCAGTACTCACCCAGATTCGATCCACTACTCCAGATTGTTGTAGTGCCTCAATCGTATAAGCAATGATCGGCTTTCCGCAGAAATCTCTAATGTTTTTGCGAGGAATACGTTTGCTTCCACCTCGAGCAGGGATAACAGCAATTCTCATATTTGCTTCTTCAATTAAGGCTGACTGAACTTTTTGGATGGTTATTAATCATTGATCAGTTTCTGTAGGTGATTCACCACACAGTCTTGTTGATCCTCCGTTAATTTTGGAAAGAGAGGCAAGCTGATAGCTTCCTTCCCATAGGCTTCAGCTTCTGGAAACATTCCCTCAGAAAAACCGAGTCGACAGTAATCTGGCTGCAAATGTACAGGCATGTAGTGTAGGTTTACACCTATACCAGCCTGTCGCAATGCTTCAAAAACTTGGCGGTGTTTGTTGGGATTCTCTCTGGTTGGCAGACGTACCACATAAAGATGAAAGCTTGAGCGATTGTCTGGCTGAATCGTGGGTTGCTGTAACGACAAATCCTTTAAAAGCTCATCGTAACGAGTGGCCAGCTGATTTCTTCGAATTACATATTTCTCTAGTCGATCCAACTGACTCAACCCAAGAGCCGCCTGAAGATCAGTCATCCGATAGTTAAAGCCGAGCGTCTGCTGTTCGTAGTACCATGGTCCTGAAGCTTCACGCTCCAGCCTGCTTAGCTCACGGGTGATTCCGTGCATTCTTAGAATACTCATCTTACAAGCGAGTTCTTCATCGTTGGTCAGGGCCATCCCTCCTTCTCCAGAGGTAATGATCTTCACCGGATGAAAACTGAACACCGTGATAGCTGACCAGCGGCAACTTCCCACGGGCTCCCCACTGCTTGAAGCACCAATCCCGTGGGAGGCGTCCTCGAGCACCTTGAAACCGAATTCCTGAGCCAGTTCCCAGATTTTTTCTTGTTCAGTTGGCTGTCCTGAGAAATGAACAGGAACGAGGACTTTGGGGAGTGGTTTGCCTTCATTTCGGTGATGTTGAAGTTTAGCTGCTAAAGCTGGAACACTCAGGTTCCACGTTTGCGAATCAATATCAACAAAATCAACATTTGCTCCGCAATAGCGGGCGCAATTAGCGGAGGCAACAAAGGTATTAGGAGTGGTCCAAAGCCAATCACCTTGCCCAAGTCCAAGCGCCAGACAGGCAATATGCAGAGCACTCGTGGCACTGTTGACAGCAATTGCGTGTCGAGCATCCACTTTGTGGGCAACCGCTTGCTCAAAGGCAGGAACTACGGGACCTTGTGTCAGGAGGTCAGAACGTAAGACTTCAACAACCGCGTTGATATCAGCTTCACTGATATCCTGCCTTCCATAAGGAATATATTTCTGCATGCTAGCCAAGCACAGAGCGAATCAGCGTACGTAATTCTTCGACACTCAAAAAATTAGGATTGGTACCACTGTTATAGCAGAAACCTTCGGGAACCTTTCTTCCGGGGTGAGTGTTGCTTTCGTGCATGAAGTGGTCGATGTTCCAGTTTGGTGGGGCTGCAGGTAAGATTACATAGTAGTCAGGGAATTCGAGGGTATTCAACGCATCTGTACTGGTGATCATCTCCTCATGCAGTTTTTCTCCTGGTCGAATACCCACATTTTCCTGCCTACAATCAGGAGCAACCGCAGTCGCTACATCAGTAATTCGATAAGAGGGAATCTTTGGGACAAATAACTCACCTCCCCACATCCCTTCTAAAAAATGCAAAACAAAATCAACGCCCTGCTGCAGAGTGATATTGAAGCGGGTCATCCGAGAATCGGTGATTGGTAAAACCCCACTCTTTTGGCGCTCCATAAAAAAAGGAATAACGGAACCTCGACTGCCCATCACGTTCCCATAGCGGACCACACTAAACTTAATTTCTTTCGAACCACGATAATTGTTTGCTGCCACAAAAAGTTTATCTGAACAAAGCTTGGTAGCCCCGTATAAATTGATTGGGCCCGCAGCTTTGTCTGTACTCAATGCAATTACTTTCCTCACACCAACGGACAGAGCAGCATCAATAATATTTTGTCCCCCCATGACGTTGGTTTTGACTGCTTCAAAAGGGTTGTACTCGGCGGCTGTCACCTGCTTGAGAGCGGCAGCATGAATCACAATGTCAACTCCTTCCATTGCCGTTGTTAGTCGTGGGAGGTCCCGTACATCCCCAATGAAATAACGAAGGCTGTTAAATCGATCATGAGGGAAAACCTGCTGCATCTCAAATTGCTTGAGTTCATCACGACTGTAGACAATAAGTTTCTTTGGTTGAAAACGATCAAGAACGGTTTGTACGAATCGCTTTCCGAAAGAGCCTGTACCACCAGTGATTAAAATAGAGCAGTTATTGAACATAAATTTATTTCAAACTGAGTACAGCAACAAACCTTGTGCTGCCTGATTTCTGCGGAAAACCAAAATGAGAACCACTTTGATTGGCAATAAAGGCAGATCCCGATTTACCAAGTAGAGGAACTACATTCAACAATGAAACAAAGGGTGTATCAGTTCTAGATTTAAAAAAGTGAGAGAACTTATGATTCATAATAGAAAACATCGTATTTTTATGACTACCTTTTACATAGACGAAAGGCCCATCAGAAAGAGCTAGACAATCACTCATGTAAACAAAGAATTTGAATTGATTCATTTTAGAGTCAAAGTGAAAATTACGAGTATGGGACACACCCCGATTGATGTAAAGATTAAGATTAATGGTAGTAAAATTATATTTACTAAGTAAATAAAGAAAAAAGGATGATTTAAGAAGATATTCTTTAAGATCAAAAAAGGATTTGTCAAATTTATCAACATTAAATATATCTACCATTCCTTCATCTACACCATGGCGTATGAAAAATATTGTCTTGCCAAAATTCACCAACTGATTGTAATTCAGGTTTAAAGAATCACTGTGTGAAAACAAAGCTAAATCAGTTTCAAAAGATTTGTTACCTGAAGTGTTGAAGCCATCAATTGATTTCACAATTGAATCAAAGGTTTTTTT
>AGAU01000005.1 GCA_000224765.2 SAR324 cluster bacterium JCVI-SC AAA005
CCCGACGGGTCATTCAAGAACATCGTTGCTTGCTCACCTGGCTCACCCCTGAAACGTACGGTTGGCTCAAGGATGAATTCGATTTTATTATTCCGAAACTTTTCAGCCAATTGATGCCACATTTCCCATTTCATAACTACGCCAAAATGTTGTATCGGCACTAGCTTTCCATCCACCTCACTTTTGCCATAATCAATATGTTTTTGCTTACTGAGATGTGCTGAAATCTGGTTTCCAAAGAAATTGAAGTCAACCCAATTCGATGATTCCCTACCAACAGCACACCCAAGTAAATCTTTATAAAATGTCTTAGTTGTTTCCAAATCATTAACTGTAAATGCCAAATGAAAAGGTGCATTTTCCATTATCTTACCTTCCGAATAATTAAATTATTTGGACTTACGCCCGAGCAATAAAAGCGATTTCTATTCTTCAAATTCCTGAGCTTATGCCGATATTTCCAAAAATATAGAGCGCTATCAGCCATCGTTCAGGTG
>AGAU01000004.1 GCA_000224765.2 SAR324 cluster bacterium JCVI-SC AAA005
CCCCCCCTGTATCCTGGACAACTGCAAACCTTTGTAGTATTTCCTTTGATGGTGAAAACTCAGAGGGCAGATTTGTTTCGTAGAAGACCAATCCTCCCTTTGGCACAAGCCGATGATCCATTGCGATGGAACGTTCAGGGGTCAGCGGTACTTCAATATTTCCCAAAGGACCGTCTCCAGGGATATGTCGGAAAAAAGTATAACTAGGATTGTAGTTTAGAATTTCCTGTACTCGCTCTGGGTGGTCATAAAGGTATTCTTTCAACGCTTTCAGAGACATTTTTTCCCTGGGGATTTCCCCAAGTAATATTTTACCAATAGCCCGGTAAGGATGCCCATTTTGATCAGCGTAGTTAACTCGATAAAGATCCCCATTCGGTAACTCAATCACCCCAGAACCCTGAATTTGAAGGAAGAACAGTTCAATGTCATTGTTTACCCAAGCTAATGGAGTGGCACGACCTTTAAGGGAGTTTTGATATGAAATCTCATTACGATCATCATATTTGACAAATTTCTGATCTACGATTTTTCCACGTAAAATCCCATTGCCATACTTTTCATTAAAGTTGCTCAAATTGACGGTCACCAGATCACCAGGCACTGCGTAGAGAGGCACAGGAAATTTTTCTGACTCATTCAAACTACCTTTCAAGAGAGGTTCATAATAACCTGTAAAGAAGGCCTGATTCTTTTCATTCAAACTTTCGAACCACAAAAAATCTTGCTGAAGTTTTTCAAGTCTTTCCACCCTAGGTAAATTAAGAATCCTCAAAAAGTACTGCTGAGAAGCAATCATTTCCTCAGGAGAGTACTCAACACTTCCATATCGAAATCGTTGATCTGTCGGTAATCGCTTATAATATTTGATGGAATACCCCAGGGCTCGTCGTAAAGCCTCAAGGTCAGGGCTCGATTCTAGTTTCAATACATTGATCTCCGCTATTGAAATAGGTCTTGGGTTCTCTGTTTTGGTTTTCTTGGTACAGCCAATCAATAATATTGTAATTATCATAGCCCAGCTTAATGGTGAGAGAGATCTTATGATTCTGCGCATATCGATTTACTGTCTAGGGTTCTAAGTTGCTGGAGATGTGTCACTTGCTTCTCCCTGAAGGCTATGTCATACCCGATAGCAGATTTTTTGGAAACCAGAACTTGCTAATTTTTAATATGTTTTACCCTTTCGGAGCTTGCACATGAGTGTGATTGAAGTCCATGTCCCAGATATTGGCGATTTTCAGGATGTGGAAATTATTGAGATCCTTGTGAAACCTGGAGATTTAGTCGAGGCTGAAACCAGTATGATCACACTTGAATCAGATAAAGCCACGATAGATATCCCCGCACCTCAAGCTGGAGTAGTTGCAGAACTACTGGTAAAAGTAGGTGACATGGTATCTGAGGGAAGTACAATCCTCAAAATGGGAGCAGTAGCTGCAACGGACGACAAGAAAATCTTTGATGAAGCACAGAAAACCGTTTCCGTTGTTCAAGAACCACCTCAAGCAGCATTTCATACAGGAAAAGCAGATCTAGAAGCGCAAGTCGTTGTTTTGGGATCTGGTCCTGGAGGGTACACCGCAGCTTTCCGAGCTGCAGACTTAGGGCTGGACACCATCTTGATTGAAAAAGGAAAAATTGGAGGAGTTTGCCTAAACGTTGGCTGTATTCCCTCAAAGGCATTGCTTCACGCTGCAAAGGTGATTGAGGAAGCCAAATCCATGTCAAGTCATGGAATCCAGTTTGGAACACCAGAGATTGATATAGACTCCCTACGCTCCTGGAAGGATAGCATTGTTGGGAACCTCGTTGGTGGTTTGACTGGAATGTCAAAGCAGCGAAAGGTCAGAGTCGTTGAAGGATATGGAGAGTTTCTAGATCCATTTCATTTCCGCGTTGTCTGTGAAGATGGTAATTCCAAGACGATCAAATTTGAAAAAGCCATCATCGCCGCAGGATCAGTACCTTTTTCATTACCTTTCTTACCTGATGATCCAAGGATTGTTGATTCAACTGGAGCCCTCGAATTGCGAAGCCGACCAAAAAAGATGCTCGTTATCGGAGGGGGTATCATTGGTTTGGAAATGGCTACCGTATATCATGCCCTTGGTGCAGAAATAACGGTTGTTGAGATGTTGAAGGGACTCATGATGGGAGCAGACCGAGACGTTGTTCGACCCTTCGAAAAGTGGGTCAGTAAACGCTATGAAAATATTTGGTTGGAAACCAGAGTAACCAAAGTCATCGCATCAAAAGAAGGGTTATTAGTAACTTTTGAGGGGAAATCGCCACCTTCCGAACCACAGCTTTATGATTTAATTCTTAGTTCCGTTGGTCGGGTCCCGAACGGCCTTAAAATCAGTGCCAACAAAGCTGGAGTGGCTGTTGATGAACGTGGATTCATCTCCACAGATTCCCAGATGAAAACTAACGTTTCTCACATCTTTGCAATTGGCGACATTGTTGGCCAACCAATGCTCGCACACAAAGCGACCCACGAAGGTAAAGTAGCTGCAGAAGTTTGTGCTGGTATGAAATCTCATTTTGATGCGCGTGTGATTCCTTCAGTGGCCTACACAGACCCTGAAGTGGCTTGGGTCGGATTGACTGAAGAACAAGCTAAGGCTGACGGGATTGCTTATGGCAAAGGTGTTTTTCCCTGGGCTGCTAGTGGAAGATCGCTCGCCCTCGGCCGGGATGAAGGGATGACTAAAGTAATTTTTGATGAACAGACCAATCAAATTCTTGGAGTCGCTATCGTAGGGCCCAGTGCTGGAGATTTGATTGCAGAAGGTGCTTTGGCAATCGAAATGGGCTGTGACGCTTCTGATATCGGATCAACCATTCACCCTCATCCAACACTTTCAGAAACAGTTGCCATGGCCGCAGAAGCATTCGAAGGAACCATCACTGATCTATATATACCCAAGAAGAAATCAAAAACTCCATCAAAAGCCGCCTAATTGATATGAAGACCGATGAGAATGAAAATACGAATACTAGCGCACGTCTACGCTTCTTTATGCGTCTTTTTCTCTATCTTCTGATTTTTGGGAGCTTGGTCTATGTTCAAGCTAACTTTTCTGGCGATTTCAAATTTGTTGATTTGAGATCGCTTTGTTTTTGCACAAAGGCCATAAATTGATTTGCCCTCAATCAGGGCAAATGATCATCAACATCTAAAGAGAAATCCCAAAGATGAATCCTCAAGGATTTTATTTGCCTATGATTATTGTGTGCTGCTTCCTGCTAATTGGTTGTGGTAATCGGAATACTCGTTTTGGGTTTGGTGTGGGAGTCCACATGGAGGCTCCTCCTGGTATGAAAAAAGGGATGGGGTTGAGTTCTTGGTACACCAGCAGCAGCACTAGTTCCTCCACCATGACTAAAGAAGAATTTATGGGAGCAGCACTAGATAAATTTATTCAGCAGGAACACCCATTGATGGCTGAAGAACTCGCTATTGGAGAAGGTGCTCGTCTTGAAGCTCTTATGACTCTGGCAATGGTACCTAAACACGAACAATCACTTTGGCTGAAAAATATTCTGAAGAATTGCTTTGAAAACAATATCGATCGCACAAAAGCATGTTTGAGGCAGCAGGCAAAGGAACAACAAAAGTCACTGCAAAAACCTAAAGAGATTTGATGCCTCTTGAGAAAATTCACGCAGAGTTAACAACCCACAAAGAATGGTTGAATTCCAAAGGTACCATGGGTCTGCAAGCAAATTTCAAAGGAATGAACCTAAGTGGATTTGATCTTAGGGAACTGGATTTGCGAGGCGCAGATTTTACCGAAGTAAATCTTCAGCAGGCTAATCTTGAGAAAGCAAATCTCCAAGGTGCTAATTTTCAAAATGCTAATTTGGACTTCTCAAACCTGCACCGAGCCAACCTCTGGGGGGCTTATCTTGTTGGTGCTTCACTCCGATATTCCTGCTTAAAAAAAACTTGGGCAAAATTTGCTGACTTTAGGAGAACCACCTGGGAGGGTACGCAACTGCTTCAAGCTAACTTCTGGGGAAGCAATCTTGAGGGCTCTGATATTGATCAGTTTTCTCAGCGTCCTCTTGAATTAGCAGGCGTGAATTTTCAGGAGGCAACTTGGGTGAATGGCGAACGATGTCTGCGGGGATCTGTAGGAAGAATTGTTATCGCTGGCGCGCTACCTGTTCCAAAATAATCACGGTACTCATTCCAAGGAGAAACATTACCAAGGGCACAACGAGACTAGCATCCATCAAAGGTAAGATATTTTCCTCGCGTACCACATATTCTTTTCCATTGATCAGCTCGCTCTCGATAACGACTTTCCAAGGCCAAACTTTCCTCATTGCTCCGATCATTAGACCAGTCAATAAACACATGGTTATTTGCTCAAAGTGCTGCAAGGAGAATTTCAATATCCTGCTGAAACACAGGATTCCAATAAGACATCCTGATATAAAAACCAACAACACTTCAAAATGCCCATCCTCAAATGGGGAGCGCAGAGCACTTGTGATGAACTGATATTTCCCAAGAATTAATAATAGGAATGAGCCGCTCAGCCCTGGAAGGATCATCGCGCAAATTGCAATTAACCCACAAAAGAACAAGAACTGAGGTGAGTTTGGAGTTTGAATTGGTATGAGCCCAACAACTTGGTAGGCGAAAAGTCCACCTGCTGTTGTAGTTAGTAAGGCTAGTAAATTCCAGCGAGGAATTGCTCGGCCAACGAACCAAATTGAGGCTAAAACCAATCCAAAGAATAATGACCAGATTTCTACAGGATAATTAGCCAGCAGAAAGTGCATTAAGCGAGCAGTTGACAATACAGCGACGACAATTCCTCCGAAAAGGACAAGTAGAAATTTCAGATGGATTGCTACTAGGGCTTCCTTAAATTTACCCCGGAATCCAAGCCAGATCGAACTCAAATTGATGGAGGAAATAGCTGAGAGGAGATGCTGGTAAATGCCGGTAATGAAAGCGATTGTGCCACCCGAGACTCCAGGGACTATATCCGCCGTCCCCATCGCGAGCCCCTTCCCAAAGAGGGTGAGAGCCTCTCTAGTTGATTTTGGACCGGGCGCATTGTTCCAAGCCTGTGCCCAGGTCAACTCCACTTCAGATTCAATTTTGGGTTCTGGCATTATGTCAAACGAGGAGTTGCGACTGAGGGACCTGATAGAAATGATCTTGATAGTTTTTCTTCAGCATCGAGTAGATTTCATTAGCAAAGGTAGGATTTTGCATTTGTTGTCTGAGTTGCCTGCAGAAGGGGCGTAATTGTAAGGGGGAATCAATCGATTTGCGAAGAAATTGATTGGTTAGTACTTGAAGTTCCCAGAGGAACGATTCTGGTTCCATCTCAAGAAGTAGTAGATCTCCCTGAAATTCCTCAAAGAGTTGCTGACTAAATGTATCCACCAAGCTGAAGAAATCTTCGCCAAGGACGTGGAGTGAGGAGACTTCCTTAGCCTGAACCCTTTGCGAGAGATTTTTAAAAAATGTGGGATACTCTGAAGCAGATAAATCTGACATGGAAGATTTCAATTTAATGTGATCTTGGGTCAACATCCAATGTAAATGATAACTGCAAAAACTATGACAATAATTTTAAGTTCTTTATGTAGTCAAGATTTCAGAAATTGTAATTGAAAACAAGATTTGGCTGATTCTTTTCTAGATTCCAGTTAAACTGCCAATTGCTAACAAAACCTTTGATTTCTCCCTCAGCTTTAATTTCACTCAAAATATTTCTAGCTTGGATATACTGATATCCACTGTATCCAAAGGCAGCACCCACAATCCAAGGAAGCAGTTGACCAACTCCCTCAGATTGCTTTACTAATTCTAAACGACCACTAAGTAGCAGCAATGTTCCTGCTCCAGTCCCTACAGTAGCAATCATCCACCGCTCTTCCTCCGCAGTAGCAATTTGCAAGCGCTGAATCCACAAATCTCTGTCCGTGATTACTAATTCAGGCTGGAGTGGGAATTCTTCTTGAGGAGGCTCTAATCTCTTCTGAGTATCTAACTCACGCCTTGTGTCTGAAATCAACTGGATCTGCTTACTGACGTCCAGATAAGTCTTAACGAAATCTCCCTCTCGAACTGGCTCAATCTGTTGGACGATTATCGCATTAGCCCGGCCCTGGCTTACCCGATGAATACGTGCAATCGCAATATTGGTTTCTTTGGCCACCTCTGAATCTCCGGAACCCAAAAGATCTGCTTCTCGACGAAAAATCACAAATTGAGCTCCCATCTCCAAACCGTGCTCCACCCCTAAATCTAGAACAATACTGCTGTTTGTCAGACTCGTCACATACCCATGCAATTCTGTATTTTTGGAAAGTCGCTGTGCCAGCATGAAAAACTCTTCATGCATTTGTGCATCAGCAAATAAAATCTGATCGGTGTAATCAGTCACATTAGTCAACACATCAACCAGCCGAACATCCATCTGAAAACCTTGGGTCTCTCCGTCTAATCCTAAAGCAGAGGTGTTTCGGATAGATCCGACGAGAACCTTGTCAGCCCTGAACAGCTTTCCAACCAAAACTCCACAGGCAATATCATTACAGTCTGCAAGACTTGGATCTCTTTCACGAATTTGAGCGTTCCATTCTGAAGGTCCTACTACTGTGAAATGATTTGTGTTGAAGATGCTCAACTGCAAAGCTTTGCTAATTTCGCCAGCTGCTGTTTCGGTCATTCCATAGGGAGCCAAAGTCAACATCAACACCTTCATTCGACCGTCGTCACTAAATCCACTCATTACATCTGATTCGAGATTAAATAGGTCTTCCTGAAAAAAGTTTGATTGTGAAAGGGCGTAGCTCACAGATCCAAAAACAAAACTGACAACTAGGATTATTCGGACAAAGTTCATTCGGAGAAATCCAACTGACGGAGATCGGCTACACTGATTTCCAGTTCACCAAAAGGGGTTTCTGCATACACGTTTGACTGGTTCTCAAGCGACAGATCAAGCTGCTGCCCTGAGTTAAGAGTCACCGTTGCAATTGTATAATCTGATGTCCCTGTGTTTGCCTGTCTAAAATCAACTTGTCTTATCTTTGCGAAAGGGACGCTGACTGTTGCTTCACCGTATTTTCCTCTAAAATTGACCTTACCTTCCCAAGTTAAGCGAGAGGATTCAGTCTGCATTCCAGTGCGATCAGTGATGCCGACAACAAAGTTTTTTTCAGGTAGAGGCAACCCACCATTGTGATTTTCATCTCCTCCACCCATTCCACCCACAAATAAGGCTGTTGCCAATGTGAATATCAGTCGAGTAATTATGGTTAGTCTGCGTTTCCAAATGCCATTCATGGCGGGAATTCCTTGTGGCAAGCTGGTTTTAAGTTGATAGATTGGGCTCAAAGCTTTGCAGCAAACAAGCCATCCTTTGAGCTTGCACTAATCGCAAGATAGTCTCATCGTAAGAGGCTTGACTTTTAAACAGTTCAGGCATGGATTTTCCAGCCCGAATCCATGCAAAAAGCATGAGTACCTACTGATATACATCTTTACAAATGTCCAAGCAAAGCAATTCTCCCAACAATTCACCAAGCGATTTGAATCTCAATAAGCCAGATCGTTTTCAACAGATAATGTTTCTTATGGCTGATCGAATCTATCGACAACGCCAAAGATACTTCGTAGGAGGACTGGCCGTTGTGGCAGTTGGTATTGGGGTTTGGTATTGGCAGGAGCAACAACGACTAAAAATAGAGACTGAAGCCAATCTTTTTTTCGCTACTCAGAAAGCTGCAGTGACAGCTGCTTTTCAAAAAAACCCCGAGCAAGAGGTTAAAGCCCTCACTCATTACCTAGAGCAAGCAAATACTGCATCAATGAGGATTGCTAGTCAATTGCAAGTTGCTGAAGCACAGAGCCGACTTGAGAACTGGGGGGAAGCTGAAAAACAATTGAATGAGATCATTCTTGGGCAGGAAGTTCCAAACTTTTCACGGAATATGGCCCGACTGAACTTATCCGCTGTAATGGAGGCTCAGGGTAAAACTGACGATGCTCGCAAATATCTACTACAGCTTGATAATGCCCGTTGGGATGATTTGCGTTTAAGAAATTTAGCCCGCATCAGTTTGAATCAGAACAAAACAGAGGAAGCCACGGGATATTTAAACAAACTTTCTGAGATGAAAGACTCTGCGTTTCAGCAAGAAGCTGAGGACCTTCTAAGACAGATTCGTTAGTTTACTACCAACCATTTTTTCAGAGATTTACATGAATTCAGACTATCTTAAGTTTATGGAAGAACACAGCAAACATGGTGAAATCAATCTTTTTGAAAAAGTCCTGATCACAGCTAAGCGAGCAAAG
>AGAU01000003.1 GCA_000224765.2 SAR324 cluster bacterium JCVI-SC AAA005
CCCCCCACCACCCTGCATAGGCCAAATGATCGGAATCTTTTTAGAATCTTTTATACAATTTTCAACAACGGCAAATATCTCATCAAAAGTCGAATATGAGTAATCAAAGCTTGAAAAGATTTCCATTTCAATATCATGAAACCCGTGATTGTCCAAATGCTGTCTTATTTTTTGAATTATTTCATCTGAAGTTGTATCAGTGACTAACCTCATATCTAGATGAGCTGTTGCCTCGCTTGGTATAATAAAAGGTATCATTCCTGACTCTTTTCCTAAAAACCCACTATGAAGCCCGGAAATATTAAATGTTGGACCATAAAGAAAATCAAAAATTGATTGTTTACCTAAATTTTCGTTTTGATAGTTTTTTGTCCCTATCGGTAATACATCCCTGATGTCTTTACCCTTAGAATTTTCGAATATAAGCCTAATCTTATCGTTTTCAAATTTTGTTAATTTTTTTCTATCTTTCCAAATTTCCTCTAGACCGTTAATTTTACACCCGTTCCCCTGCTCATCAACCATTGATGCTAAAGCTTTTGAGAGACGAAATGCTGGACAATTAATTAGCGATCCCAAACTACTATGAACTGTATTTGATGGACCATTGTTTTCCTTTGACCCTTTTATTTTTAGATCAAAAACAATCATTCCTTTTAGTCCCATACCAATTGAAACTTCTTCGTTTGAACCTTCTGATAGAGTTGGACAAAAACTGAAATCAGCTTTTTTCAAATATTCATTGTATTTTTTTACGAACATTTTGTAACTGGGACTCCCTAGGATTTCATCACCCTCGGCCAAAAAAATGATGTTGAAGGGAAGCTTTCCTTCTACAGCTATTATTGATTCCAATGAATTGAGAAAGGCTACATAGGGTCCCTTTGCCCCCATAGACCCCCTGCCTGTAAGGACTTTTCGGTGACCTGCATAATCTTTGATTTCCCCTCCCCATGGATCAAAATCCCATTCTTGAGGATTTTCAACAGTCCTGGTGTCATACATACAGTAGTTATGGAATGTATATTTTGAACCAGCATCATAATATGCAAATATTCCAGGATAATATTTTCCGGGTATAACTTCCACAGTCTGGCAGCCTAATTTTTTATATGATTCGTAGACAATCTTCCAAGCATCCCCCATTCCTAAATTATCCCAACTAACGCTTTGTTGTCTTACCCAATCTTGAATATTCGCAATATGTGCATCGATATTTCTATCAATGTATTTGTATATTTCTTTCTTTTTCATTTTAAAGCTTTGCTATGATGGAAATTTCAACAATAAATTTTTCGGATGCTAGTTTCGACTCCACGCATGCTCTAACAGGTGGATTTTCTGAGTCAACCCATTCATCCCAAATCTTGTTCATTGAATCGAAATCTTTGATTGAAGATAACCATATATTTGTACTTAAAATGTTTCCTTTTTGAGATCCAACCTCATTTAAATATGTATCAATTTTGTCTAAAACGTTTTTCGTCTGCGTTTCAATACTTTCACCTGGAGCAGTACTAGCCACCTGACCAGCTAAGTATACCAATCCGTTATGTACGACGATTTGGCTCATTCTCTGATTTTTTCTATGCCTGTTGATTTCAGTCATATATTTCCTATATTAAATTTATAAGATCATTTCTGTTTTGAGAGGACTCACAATACTCAAATTTGCAGAGTAAGGTTCACATGCAAAAGGCATCTTTTGTTTTAACCTTTCAGTTTCACCATCCAATGGATAATTAGTAACTCGGACACCTATGTTTTTAATTTTCTTTATTTCATCTAAGACATAATCTGTCGCAGCATGATAACCAACAGATCTGAAGGATTGATAGTGGTTACAAATTTTCGATGAAATATGTTTAGCTGTATCACCGGAGAGTTCATTGAAAATCTTTCTGTATAGTGTATTCATTTTACTTTTCTTTTAACCAAGGATCGAATGTGTCCCTTAATCCATCGCCCAACAAATTTATTGAAATTACTGTGACCATTATTGCGATCCCAGGAAAGGTTGCTAGCCACCATGCTCTTCTAAAAAAATCTCGTGACTCTGCGAGAAGTAATCCCCATTCTGGAGTTGGAGGCTTAGCACCCATACCCAAAAAATTAAGTGAAGCCCCTGCTAAGATAGCTGTTGCAACCTCTAACGTGGCAAATACAAGAATTGAAGCGAAAATATTGGGAATGATATGTACAATAATAATACGTGCTCTTGTTAATCCTAATGACTTAGCTGCTACAATATAGTCATTCTCTTTAATTGAAAGCACAGCACTCCGAACCAATCTTGCGAAGGCTGGTATCGAAGAAATACCAACTGCTATCATCAGATTGTATAGATCAGGCCCTAGGACTGAAACCACAGCTAATGCTAAGAGGATGCTTGGAAATGCTAACATGATGTCAATAAATCTACTGAAAATTTCATCAATCCAGCCTCCAAAAAATCCTGCTATCGCTCCAATTAAAATTCCAAATGTTCCTCCAATCAGTACGCTAATCATACCTACTTGTAGAGACACCTTTCCACCATGCATAATTCTGGTAAGTTGATCACGCCCGAATGCATCGGTACCCATCGGATGTTCTAAGCTTGGTGGTCGGAGTGCATTGATGGGATTTATCTTGTCGAATTCATAGGGAGTGAGAATGTCTGAAAATAGAGCACTCAGTATAAGTAGTATTAGTACTGCCAAACCAATGACTGCTCCTTTTTTCCGCTTAAATCTTTGTAATGTTAAATTTGTAGGACTATTATTTACAAAAGTTTGCTTTTTCATTCAGTATCATATGTTATCCTAGGGTCTAAATAAGCATATGTTATGTCCACAACGAAATTCGCGACGACATATGCGATTGCTGCAAATAACACTGCGCCTTGTACAACTGGAAAATCTTTTTCCATGATGCCCTCTATCATTATCATGCCCAAGCCAGGTCTCGCAAAGACAGTTTCGATGATAACCGTCCCTCCCAACAAATTTCCAAACTGAAGACCCACGACGGTAATTACTGGTATCATCGCATTTTTCAATGCATGACGTGCTACCACTACAGACTCCATTAGCCCTTTTGCTCGAGCAGTCCTAATATAGTCCTGATTAAAGATATCTATTAAATTGGATCTAACTAACCTAGCTATGATTGCAGCCGCGCTAAAACCAAGTGCTAATGAAGGCAGTATCAATGATTGCCAGCTGTCAGCTGGAGCTACTGCAGGGATCCATCTTAAGTTCAAAGAAAAGATCAATAAAAGCATTATTCCGAGCCAGAAATTTGGCATCGAAACACCGGTGACAGCAAGTGTCATTGTCAAATTGTCAATCCAGGTTCCCCTTTTAATGGCAGCAATGATTCCCAAAATTAATCCTACGATTAGCGACACTCCTAAGCTTGCGAGTGCTAAGTCAATTGAGTAAGGCAAGTTTTTTAGCAACATTTCGCTCACTGGCAACTGTGTCCTAAATGAGTTACCCCAATCCCCAGAAATAACGTCGAACAAAAATTTGATGTATTGTTCGTGTAGTGGCTTATCTAACCCAAGCTCTCTCCGCATATTTTCGTACATTTCGTCTGTGATCGTTCCCGTCACCGTAGGTGCAGCTCCACCGCTGTGCTCGGTTAGCATCATTAGTACTGGATCACCGGGTAAAGCATGAAGCATCAGAAAAACTGCTAATGTTACCCCGATTAAGATTGGCACCATTAACAGTATTCTTCTTTGGATGTAAACTAACATCTCTAAATAAAGTTATAATTTAATCATAATCTCATTTACTTTTTGTCTAGATAAACATCATAAAAATATTCTCTACCAAGTAAATCTACCTTCAGATCTTTTACATATGGGTAATGAACATGACTAAAAGTTACTTCATATGACGGTAAGAACAAAGCTTGCTCCATCACATACATCTGTAACTCTTTGTATATTTCGTACCTTTTTTCAATATCAGTTTCAGCAACTCCTTTACTTATTAAATCATCGATCTTCGGATCAATTACACGCGATCGGTTGAACTGGCCGCCCCCCTCAACTTGACTCGAATGGAATGGTAGATAAAAAGTATCGTGAGCATCGAATAGAGCGTAACCAAGGCGTGCCATTTCATATGCATTGTCAGCGTATCTTCTTGCTGTTGCTTCATACGCCATGGCTTCTACCACTGCATCTATTCCAACTTCCTTAAGTTGAGCTTGGTAAAACTCCGCTGGTTTTCGGTTTTTGTAATCACCTTTAGTAACGTGCCTGACGATCAAATTCTTACCATTTTTTTCTCTTATGCCATCACCGTTATTATCTTTCCAACCAGCTTCTTCCAATATTTCTTTAGCTTTCTCAGGATCGTATGGATAGAGATCTTCAACTCCATCATAATATGCCCATGATCCACTTGACAGTGGTCCTTTTGCAGCTGGACTTGCTCCAAAAAATATGAGGTTGACCATCATGTCTTCATCAATTGCATAAAGCATAGCTTGCCTTACGGCAAGTTCTTTAGTTGGCCCTTGTGAGACATTTATGTTCATTACTTGAGGCAGTCCTGGTACTACAAAAGACTCTAATACAAAATCATCATCTTCTTTAATCCTTTGGTAATCTTCTGAAGGCAGGCCGTCCATAATATCAAATTCATTGTTTTCAAATGCAATTAATCTAGTTGATTTTTCCTCAATAAATTTATACGTAATTGTGTCGAGATAAGCCGGACCACTATGATTTAAAAAAGATGGTGCCCAATTATACTCTCTGTTGTTTTCAAGAATTACAGTTGTATCATCTGGCCATTCTTTTACCTTGAAAGGTCCAGTCCCCACTGGGTAAAGAGGATATTTCTCTCCCATTTTGTCAATTGCCGCTGGTGACGCCGGTGCGAGAGCCACCTCACTTAAATTTGACATAAAGATGTGCCAAGGTTGTTTAAAATATACTTTTATTTTGTGAGAATCTAAAATCTCAGTTTTCTCATAGGGTCCTAATCTGCTTGACTGTAATGACCGCGTAGCAGGATCAGCAATTCTATCAAGTGTAAATTTCATTGCTTCTGCGTCAAAGGGTGTTCCATCATGGAATTTTACATCTCTCCTTAGTTGGAAAGTGAATTCTGTACCGTTCTTTTCTATTTCCCATTCTGTTGCTAGTCCAGGTAAGAATTTTCCAGGTTCCGGTTGCCAGACTAGTGGATCGTATATTTGCCTCATGATGTGGGCAGCATTTGTAGCAGTCCATACGTTAGCATCCAAACTTTTAGCTTTTTGCAAATGAGCATAACGGAGATCACCTCCTTTTTTGTCAGCACTAGCAATGACCGTAAGTGATACAATTAGAATTGCTGTAGAAAAAAATAGTTTTAAAGAAAATTTCATCATTGTCTCTCTTTACTTAGATATTTTTTCGATAAATAAATTAAAGATTTGTTAAATTTAAGTCATTTGTCCTCCTTGGTTAATACTTTACTTAATTTCTTTATCTAATTTATGAAAATTGGACAGACTCTTTCTGCAATACGTATACCTACATATAGATAGCGGTTTTACATTGAAATCTCTATATTTTTTCCAATCCAAAATCCCATGAATTTTAATTAGTTTTAGTTTTGTGCGCAGAATTTTGGCAGCTGTCTAAATTTTGGACATTCTTAATGGAAGCGCTTTTATCTTGAGCAGGCGCGAATCGCGAACTATCGTAGATTTTTTTTTGGAAGCAAAAAGGTTAGTGGCCGAGTTCGAGCGCAGCCATGAAGCACTGGTGGAGCAATACAACATGGTGATCTGGTTTTGCAGCAGTATGCTAGTGGCCGAGGCTCGCACGTTGAACGATTTGGACCATCTGCTTGCAGAGAAGAAAGAGCTACCTCCTCCAGAGGCTATTTAGAAAGAGGAGTTTTGCGGGCAAAGGCGTGCTAGTACTTATCGCGAATTTTACTGTGAGCCTCCAATATTAGACCAAAGAGACTTCAAACCTTTTTCCAATTATTCACGCCTTCCTCAGCATCCGAGTCGCTGTCGTACAAAAGATTAAGACTCGCAGTACAGATGCAGACTCGTTCAGAGTCAACTAAGCCATCACTAATCTAGAACTAGAGCCTCAAATACAAAAGCTTAGATATTTACTTTTATCTCCCGGGGGTGAGGAAGTATTGGTCAAAAAAAAGATTCCTTGAATGAAGAATCCAAGACACAAAATACACCCAGGAGACTGCGAGGGGCATGAAGCGTTAAGCCCAGAAAATTAAACTCCGAAGTATTTAGGTAAGAAGAGAAAGTTCTTTGAAGATGGATCAGTTAGGATTTTGTTTAGATTGCTGAGAGATCATCAAAATCTTCGAAAATACTCCGCAATTTTTTATGATCCAAATGGGGAAGGTGCTGCTGATTCTAGTTAATGGAATTTTGATATGTGCATGATTGAGAAGTGTTGATTTGTCTCATCGAATTGGTAGAAATTAGGAGACTTGGCGCTTTGATCGATGCTTCTGAATTATCTCACCAGTGAGATTTGCACTCGCTAAAGCATCCTCTCTAGCTATCTCGATATAGCGCTCTGTGACTGAGAGTGTTTTGTGTGTTAATAATTTACTAAGTATGGGGAGTGGAGTGCCATGTAGGGCATGTAGCGTACCGAAAACATGACGCAAACCGTGAAGCATTCTGAAATTACTAGGCAGCCCTGCTTTTTCTCTTATTCGTTTTGAGTGCTGGGTAATCATTTTTTCAGAACTGCCCCAAGGTCTTCCAGAAATTGTAAAAAAAACCACGTCTGCCTTTGCTGTTGCTTCGGTTCTGAAATTCCGAATTTCCCATTGTGATTGAAGAATGTCTTTTACAGGTGCGGACATTGGAATCTCTTCATCACGTCCACTTTTTGAATTTTTTAGCGTGATCTTGTAAAAATCAAAGTCACAATCATCCCAGGTAAGCTTACACATCTCTGATTTTCGACAACCCGAATACAATGCCATTTTAAAGAAGTTACCGATTTGTAAAGGTTCCTCGTCAAGAACCTTAAGTAATTGATCAAGCTGACCAGGGCTTAGTCTCTCTGTGGTCTTATTCTGAATTTCACCTCGTTTGGGTATTGGTAACCTAAAAGTAAGCGGTTGGCATAAATTGATCGATACACCATGGGTAACTATGGAATTCAAAAGACCCAATACATTTGCAACGGTTTTTAGAGCGCCCTTCTGTTCAAGTATTTTTTTTCGAATATCTTGAGCATCTGCTATTGTTAGATCATCTGTTGTTCTGTCAAACAAATGACCGAAGTGTTTTTTGAAAGTGGGTCTTAGAACTCTGATTGATTTAAGCGCTTGCCCATTTTGCTCTGCTTTGTCAATTGAGTATCTTTCGAAAAGCAATTTAAGCGTTGGTCGATTCTCAAATTCCTTTTTCCGCAATTTTGATTTGGTTCTGTTTTCTTCATTCGAAGGCTTCCCAGCAATTCTGGCCGATCTTTCTCTTGCCGCTCTTGCTAGAGTCCAACCAAGACCGCTTAATTTCTCTTCATGGAGCTTTCTGTCACCGGGTCTTCGATACCTGATGTAGAAGATTTCCTTGGAATCGTCTGTCACATGGTGAAAAACACCTGGGAACCTTGACTTCTTACGTTCGGCCAATACTCTATATTGATATGAGTTTTATATTTCCCCACCATCTTCCCCACCAACCGTATAGAACTACAGGGTAAATGGTATAAGGTAGTGAAGAAATATATTATCGTTAACTCATTGAAATAAAGCAAATTAAAGTAAGTAAAAGATAAGTTGGGAAAATAAGGGTAATATATATTTTGTGGGTTCGATCCCTGCCACCCCAACCATCCTTCAATTTCATTACGCAATTCCAAAGCGCTAGCATTACGGAAGCCCAAAACGGTTCACCTGCCAGATTTCTAAAAGACAAATCCTGTAAACCTTACTCTAAGGTGCGAATCGCCAAAACACTCCAATCCGCTCAACCCAACGGATTTGTTCTCTGAAGTCATCGATCGTCTGTCCAACTGACCAGCATCAGAAAAGCGAAGGTCGTTGATCTAAAATCTTCACGTTTTTCCGATTTACATGCCATCCTCAGTTTCTCCAAT
The DNA here is from genome assembly GCA_000224765.2 of SAR324 cluster bacterium JCVI-SC AAA005. GTDB lineage: Bacteria > SAR324 > SAR324 > SAR324 > NAC60-12 > JCVI-SCAAA005. Next base: position 8,090 of record AGAU01000003.1, read on the forward strand.
ACAATCCATAGATAAATTGTTCCGACCCAACGGGAGAATGTTTTACGGGTGGTGGATTGTTGTCATCGCGGCACTAATTCAGTTTATTGGTGGGGTTTTATGGATGCAAAGTTACGGGCTTTACACGGTCGTTCTGCATGATGAATTTAGCTGGAGCATGACGGTCCTTTCGGGGGCTTTTGCTCTGACTCGTGTGGAAAGTGGTTTACTTGGCCCCCTACAGGGCTGGTTGGTCGATCGTTATGGTCCAAGGATCATCCTGACAGTCGGGCTTGCCATGTTCGGCATTGGCTTCCTTTTGCTTTCGCAAACTGACTCGCTACTTTCCTTCTACCTCATTGTGTTTGTTATCTCGGTTGGGGTCAGTCTAGGTGGATTCCACACGTTGATGGTTTCGATCGTCAACTGGTTTCAAAAACATAGAACAAAAGCTGTTGCCTGGTCCCAGATGGGATACTCTGTGGGTGGACTCTGCGTCCCTGTTGTGGCCTGGGGAATGGAGTGGGATGATTGGCGAACGGTGGCTATGATTTCGGGAGGAATGATTGTTCTATTAGGAATACCTGCGGTACAAGGGATTCTACACCGACCCGAAGAAAAAGGAGAGCAGGTTGATGGGATTGTCCAAAAGGAAGAAGAACAGACCAAATTCAGGGATGCTGGGTCTTCTTTCACTTGGCGAGATGCAGTCAGAACTCCAGCCTTCTGGTTGATCTCAGCTGGTCATGGCATAGCGCTCCTCTCAGTTTCATCTGTGATAGTCCATATGGTTCCTTACCTAACGAAGGGAGTGGGTTTGGGCTTAACGGAAGCAAGCCTGATCTTCTCCCTGGTGAGCATTTTTCAATTGATCGGCTTGGGGATCGGTGGGGTCTTGGGTGATATTTTCAACAAGCGGTTGATTGCAATGGCCTGTATGCTATTTCACGGGTCTGGAATGCTGATTCTCGCTTATTTTGAAGCTTTCCCGATGTTGATTCTAGCCTGTGTACTCCACGGATTGGCTTGGGGAACTCGGGGACCCTTGATGGTTGCTATCAGGGCGGACTATTTTGGGCCCCGTTCCTTCGGAATAATCATGGGGATTTCCTCACTGATCGTGATGCTGGGTATGATGGGGGGACCAATGATTTGTGGTGTGATCGTCGATACTTATGGCAGTTACGAAATAGCGTTTGAACTAGTGGCGTTCCTCTCTTTAGCAGGAGCCCTGAGCTTCTTCTTTGCGAAAAAGCCCCAGAATTTGAATGCTGCTTAGCGGAATATCATAGATTTCTTGATTGATTACTCAAAATGAAGCCTAACGACCATTCTTCTCGCGCCACTTTACAAACGCCTCCTGATTCTCCTCTTTTGCAGCGGGATAAAGTCCAATGATGGACGCTCCTTCTTGAACTCTCTCCACGACAAAATCTTCAAATGCAGTCATTTCAACGGCTTCCTCAGCGATCTCTTCTGTTAAGTGGGCTGGAGTGACAATCACACAGTCGTCATCACCAACTATGATATCTCCCGGAAAGACAGCTGTGTCTCCACAACCGATTGGTACGTTCAAATCGAGAGCCTGATGTAAAGTTAGATTGGTTGGGGAACTAGGCCGCTGGTGATAAGCAGGAATCTCAAGTTCGGCGATTTTCATAGCATCACGAAACCCCCCATCAGTGACCACTCCTACCACTCATCTTTGCTGAAGTCGAGTAATGAGAATATCCCCAGCGCTTGCAGCCCTGGGATCTTTACGACTATCAAAAACAATTATAGAGCCAGCAGGGCAAGTTTCAATGGCAACTCGCTGGGGATGATCGGACTTACGAAACTCAGTCAATTGGTTCAAATCTTCCCGGGCAGGAATATAACGAAGAGTGAATGCTGGCCCCACCATGTTCTGCCCTTTGGGTTAAACTGGATGGACTGCCTGAATAGTTTGATTACGGAGACCTCTTTTGAATAGAGCGGTAGCGAGAGTTGCGACTGAAACCCCCAACAACTTGTTCCGAGTAGTTTCTTTAAATACGGATGCACCTACGATTTCCTGACGATTTAATGTTTATTCTGAACAATGTATTGGCAATTCTACGGGATGTTCTGATCTGCTGAGCTCAATTAGATTCAAGAGGTGAAAGCATCCCAAATTTTAGCTGATCGTTGGGCAATAGGTTCAATATCCTCCTCCAGAAGATATCCTTCTTCCGCCAATGCCTCTCCAGCTTCTCGGAGCCTCTGCAAATAGTCTTCAAGTGATTGATAGCGCTCCTCGATAGACAACCTAGGATCACCAGTAAAATCACGTAGTCTTCTTGTTGCTGGAAAAGGAATAGTTGAACCAGCAAGACCCCCAGTGACCCCATGAAATAAACCAGGATTGCCACGTTCAGGGTGACGAAGATTCCAACCTGTATGGGTCGCCAGTGGAACAGCCAGTTCGGGTAATCGAATTCCAGCAATCTCATTTAGGTCTTCGTTCAAATTAGACACAAAAGCTTGAAATTGTGCTCCTTGTACAGCGGGCAAAGTTACAGTGCGGCCCTGCTCTAATTCAGGTCCATAGTCTAATCGCTGTGCTCGAGCAAGCCGCTCAGGTGGATTCAATCCAGGGAGTTTTGCAAAGCTAGGCATCACATCTTTGGACTCCTGAGCTGAACCATCTTCTAGTCGAGGATGCCGACTGGGAGGAGGAGATGTGCCTTCGGCAACCCAGTTGTCTAAGTTCTGGAGAACTGAGCGAAGCAATGAGCTATAGTCCATACAACTGAAGAGTTGTTGCCCACGCCATCCATCAGATTCACGAACCTTTTCCAAGGGAAAGAACCCAACTCCGTGTTGAGTCCCAGAAAAATGATACCGACGCACATATTCTGAGTCTTCAGGCAAATCTGTTTTATTTTCCAAGTCGGTGTGAATCAGGGCAGCATCTCCACGCCAATACTCTGCTGACGTATTTGTGAAAATGATCTTTGGTAGGCGGCTCTTTTGGTGAGTGCTATCTAGAAGAGAACCGCCCTTTCCTGTGAGGGGATCAATCTGAAGACTGTCTGAACAAGGAAACAGCCCTGGCAAGACATAACAAATATCCTTCGAAGGTTGTCCAAAACGCAGATTGAACTCACCCTTCATACCTCCGGCTACATGGGGAATCAAACCATCCAAAGCTTGTCGCCCAGCTTCATCAGTGTTGATGCCAGTATAGAGATAGGTTCGAAGGAAGCGACCGCTTTGAGACTGTCCAAAAGCATGTGCTCGGTTCAAGGCTCCGGCACAGGGATTTCCTTCCGAGGTTGAACCATATTTCAGGAAAGATACCATGTCTCGCATCGCAGCAAAGCCCAATCCGAGGATTCGACTTCCTCTTGTTGTATAGACCAGCTCATAAATCCGTCCGGGTTGAAATCCCGATTCCATGAAAACATGGTATGGTTCAGGTTCCTGCTCGAATGTTCCTCGGCGTGCAAATACCCACTGATCACGTGGAATCGGTTGTCCAGTATCATTGGGATGATCCTTCACAAACATCTGGGCTTCTGCTTCATCAGGATCTGCGGGCGGATGGGGAAGGTGATCCTTGTGAGAGAGCATTTGCCATTGGCTTGCCTGAGCCTCTTGCTCCTGAAACCAACAGAGGATTTTTCCTTCGAGAGGTTGACCTTGTTCATCCAGTGCTTCTGGAACTCTCATCCCAATCAAGCCAGGTGTGGGAGGAACGTCTGCTTGCCATCCTCCAAAAACCACGGTGTAGCCCTTTCGCAACAGGAAGCCATTGCCAGGCTCCACTGGCATCATTGGATCTTGAGATCTTGGGACGCTGTTGAAGGTCAAGACCGTCTTGGTTCCTCGATTGACCACATCATAGAGAATTGCGCCATTACCACGTGATGGATTAGTTGGATACAACATCACGAAGTCCGATTCAAATGCAACCTGCCCACGTTTGTTGGTCGGAGCTAACTCTAAATCGACAATCGCTGCATTGGCAGTTTGCAGAGGGTCTACTTCATAATGAGCAATTCCATGCAGCAACTCGTAGCTGCCGACATCTCCGAATTCTATTCCGGTGGCAAAGCGCTCCTGATGAGTGATTTCTAAACGAACCAAGGGCATCGAGTCCTCTAAGAAAAGCGTTTCGGAACTTTTAAAAATTTCTACAAGCCTTCGATCAAGAATAGCTGTCGATCAACCCCACCTTCGAGTTTAGCCAAAGCCCCCTTGTACTCCTCACTTTCGTAGGCTTTCTTGGCAGCTTCCATACTATCAAACTCCATCACGACGGTGCGCAAGGGCTTGTTTCCTTCTTTGCTGACAATTTCAGATCCTCTAGCAAGCGGAGTGGCTCCATGAGCTTGAAGTGCTGGTAGGGCATCAGCTGCATAAGCCTTCAGTTTCTCTGGATCGTGAATTTCGCTGTAGATTGAAATCAAATATGCTTTGGCCATCAGTATTTTCTCAACAAAAGTTTATCAATGCCTGACAGAAGTATCCTTCAGCAGGTGTGGAAATTGTTCGTTTGACGAATCATTGAAATGTGAGTTTTTGCTTAGCATTGTGCAGCAGCTCGGCACATCTTGTCTAACTTGGCTGCGGCCAGTTCTTCAGAGAGGAATCCAAGCCCAAAGTCCGGAGCAATCACCAGCCGGTCACGGTCAATATGTTCAAGGGCTACTTTGATTTGCCCTGTCACTGCTTCCATACTTTCCAGTCGACTTCTGGCAATGGCAATGGTACCGAAGATGATCGTCTTCTTTTCAAATAATTTCAGTAGTTTTAGGTTATTTGCACAGTGGGCATCTTCAATGGAGATTTGATCAAAGTTGAGTTGGTCCATTTCACGGGCAAGTTGGTGATAATTGTCGGGATCAGCTTTCTTGTAATCCTCTTCGTCCAGAAAATTTGGATAACTACAGCAGATATGAACAATTTTGCAAACTTCCTTAGGGACTCCATGAAAGTAGTGCTGGAGCATTTCAAAGCCACAAGATTTAGCGTCGGCGACCTGCCGAGCAAAGAGGGGTTCATCGACTTGGACATATTTACAACCAGCTTTGACCAACTCAAGAATCTCGAAATTTATAGTTTTTGGCTAGATCTTCCGCCAGGCGTTTTCGATCTTGATAGAAGCAATCGGCGTTGGTGTCCATGATGGTTAACGGGCTGGGAATCCTGAACTTGATCGGCCGACTGGAAACAGACTGAGCAGCCTGAAAATCACGAACCGAGTAAGCCGAGCCTACATGCTGAAGCTGACTTTGAATTGCTGGAAGATCGGTTTCATAGGCCCCATCCCGCAAAACACGATGTTCCAATTGCTGGAAATCAAACCCGTTCAGGTGGCGGCAGTAATAGTGAATGTAATTTTCCCTGCGTACTTCTCCGTCGGTCGGGATGTCCACTCCCGCTTTGATTTGTAGAGAAATTATCCGTTCGGCAGCCCGAATGTATAAGGCTTCATCATCAGTGTTTGTTTCACTGTAATTCGCAAAGTTCGTTGTTGTTTTGGGAGAGTTCATACTGCCTTCACGTCGAGCTGCATCGAACCAGTCCCTAATTGGCAAAACATTAGGCTTTGGGAAAGAGCCAATTGTAGTGATTTGCAGTTTGGATCTGGCCATAAATGAACTCCTTAAATCTAGTGAATTTTTGGCAAGACTACACCGAGGTCTCCAGTAGGATCAAGCATTCTTCAAAGGAATTTCATGCTCACCCTTTATGATTTCAAATCTTCTGGCAACGGTTACAAAGTTCGGTTGCTGCTTCACCAGCTGCGACAGCCTTTCATCTATTTGGAGACCAACATCCTGAAAGGGGAGAGCCGAACTCCGCAATTTTTGGAGATGAATCCAAACGGAAAGGTTCCAACTTTAGCTTTGGGAGACGGTCGCTATCTTGCTGAATCCAATGCGATTTTGTTGTATCTGGCGGAGGGGACAGGATTTCTACCAAGCGATCCTTGGCAACGCAGCAAAGTGCACGAGTGGTTATTCTTTGAGCAATATAGCCATGAGCCAAACATTGCAACCCCCCGATTCTGGAAGAACTATCTGCAAGTGGGAGAGTATGATGAGCGTGAGTTAAAGCGGCGTCAACAGGCGGGGAGAGATGCGCTCGGCGTGATGGAACGACATCTCCGAGAAAACGAGTTTTTTAGCAGTCAATATGGAGTCGCGGACATCGCCCTTTATGCCTATACCCACAAAGCGTATGAAGGCGGGCAGACCCTTAGTGATTTTCCTGCGATTGAAACCTGGTTAGCACGGGTGCGTGCTCAACCAGGGCATGTGACGATGGAGGTTGTTTAGTGAAATAGGTAAGCAGTTAATCCGCAGGCTTCTCCGTCACATGTAGCAAGTCGTAAAACTTCAAAGGTTGCTCATCTTGGATGGACAACTCAGGCCGGTCGGATTGAATAGGGGCGTAGTAAGCGGCAGTTTCATGAGAGTCTGAGAAGGAAACGTCCACAAAGGGAGCTTTTGAGCGAGTGAAAATCTGCACAACATCATCTGTTTAAAACCAGAAAGATGGCGAATCAAAAGTCCCTGCGGCAATTCCTGTCCAGCCAGGTCGCATCTCGATACTCCCAAAGACCGTCGTCCCACAGTTTGGACAGAAGCGATTGTGAAATTGCCGCTTTGCGTTGTTGAAGAAGGAATAGTCCTTCAACTCACCAGAGGTGATTTGAATCTGAGAATCCTCAAAGTAGACATTCATGCTTAAAGCAGAGCCGGTTCGGGTCTGACAGTATCAGCAATAACAAACAGCTACGCGTATAGGGTTGCCGTGAGTCTCGTAACGCACAGCACCACAGCTGCAGCCACCGCTATGAAGTTCTTTTTCACTCATGTTGCACTCCATTTTGAACTTTAGGAATTTTGTTGATCAACGGGTTCAGGTTCCAAATCTTCAGAGGATAGATTGTGCAGTCGTTGATCATTTCATGTTCCCACCAATTTCTATTTGCTATTCCTCTGGGTCTGATTGTTGAACCGATCAAATTTTAGACAGCATAATGGAGCGAACTGCAAATCCTCAATGTTGAGAAAATGGAATTCGATTTTGAGAATTGAGAGAGATTGGCTGGTAAAGAATTTGAATGAATTTTTGCTCAATTTGAAGATTTTGATGCGAGGAAACGCATTAGTAGTATTGAAAAACGATCATGGAGGCCGTATGAAAATGACTCTTCTTGTTTTTGCTCTGTTGTTCGTCGGTTCACTTGCTGGATGCAGCGGCAAGCATGTCTGTAAAGATCGGATCACCAACAACACCGCAGTTTACTTCTTTGGAATGTGCTCCGGAGCCTGATTTTCACTGGAAATGAGGGTGGCTGGTCAGCACTTCACTAGTCGCTGCCAGCCCTTATTCAACTGAGCGCTCCTCCTGCCGTTTCTATAAATTCATTCGATAATGAGCCAAAGCTTCGGTTGCACTGAAGTTCTGAGCCCGCTATACCTTCCCTTTCTGTCACAATTTTCAAAAAAATATTCATTACCTCCTGTCCCCAATCCTTCAGGAGAAAATCATACCCATTGCTCTGGGAGATCCTATGCGTGTTGGCATTTTGTGCCTGATGCAGGAGTCCAATACCTTTCTGAACCAACCAACTGAGTTTCATCACTTTGAAGATGATCTGCTGCTGACAGGCGAGTCAATCCGTGAGCAGATGGGAAACACATACCATGAAGTAGCAGGATTTCTGGAAGGCTTGGAATTGGCTGGGGTAGAAGCAGTCCCTCTATTTGCTGCCAGAGCGATTCCGTACGGGACAATTCAAAAGGAGGCTTTCAATCGGTTGCTAAAAATAATGATTAAACAAGTTGAAGCCACCGGGCCTCTCGATGGCTTTCTCGTCGCACCTCATGGAGCAACTGTGAGTGAGCTTCACCCGGATGCCGATGGCTTTTGGCTGAATGAGCTCAGGCAAACAGTAGGAGGATCGGTTCCCATCATAGGCACCCTTGATCTACATGCCAACTTATCTCCCATGATGGTTTCTTCGACTAATGCCCTGATTGCCTATCGAACGAATCCACACTTGGATCAACGCGCTCGTGGAGTTGAGGCAGCTGAGTTAATATTGAAGACTCTAAAAGGGGAAGCGAAGCCCGTTCAGCAGGCAGCGTTTCTGCCATTTGTGATGAATATTGAAAAACAATGTACAGATTTATCACCATGTCAGGAACTGTATGCCCTTGTTGACCAACTGAGACAAACAAAAGGGCTGCTTTCCTTGAGTATTTTGCAGGGATATCCCTATGCAGATGTTAATGAAATGGGGACCTCTCTATTGGCAGTTGCCGACGAATCGGCTGAAGTCACTAATCAAGTTTTAGGAGACTTGTCGGAATATCTCTGGAAACGTCGTACTGATTTTGAGGGTACTGGAGTGTCCCTTGAAGATGCGATGCAGCTAATCAAGAAAGATGGCGCATGTACCTGTCTACTCGATATGGGTGACAACATTGGTGGTGGGTCTTCCGCTGATGGGACCTTGATTGCCTCGGAACTGCTGAAGCGCCAGATTCCTAAATCATTTGTCTGTCTTTATGATCCAGAGGCTGTTGAAAAGGCAGTGGCAGTTGGTTCAGGTGGAAAATTGGCCTTGGCAATGGGTGGAAAGACCGATCAACTTCATGGGACTCCCTTGGTAGCAGAAGTAGAAGTCATTGGTTTTTTTGAAGGCAAATTTGAAGAGAAACAATCTCGACACGGAGGCTTCACTCACTTTGACCAAGGACTGAGCGTTGTGGTTCGTACCGAAGGATTGACGATTCTGCTTACCAGCAAGCGGATGGCACCTTATAGCCTGGAACAACTACGTAGTTGTGGATTAGAACCAGCTGAATTCAGTGTCTTGATTGCCAAGGGAGTGAACTCACCGATTGCAGCGTATGAAGAAGTTTGTACACGATTTATTAGGGTAGATACTCAAGGAGTGACCGCTTCTAACCTGAATCACTTTGACTATTATCATCGACGGAAACCAATGTTTCCTTTTGAAAGAGATTTTGAGTGGCATTTTTCTTCAAACTAACTGAGTGAAATTGTCTCTCTACTCAAAATTTATTCAATTCCGAAATCTCCATCTTATCTAGGTGATAGCCCATCAATCTCAATAAAGAAAAATCGGAGAAGAAATTCCCCAGTGTCCATTCTTGAGTCGAACTCTTGCGTAAGCCCATTGGTATTCACATTTTTCAAAACATTTTGAATCCAACTGAAACGCTACCTTTCTTGAATATTGGGAGGGTAGGCTTAAGCCAATTCGGTAGGCTGGAGAATCGATAGGACCCAAGTTCCCTGAAATACTTCCCTTGGTGAGAGCATGTATTGGTAAATTGATAGATTCTTGATTCATTTGGACTCTTAGCTTTGCTGTAGTTTTATACGTGATCCGTAAAGCCAGCCCTTGAGTTGAAGAAGTGGAGTTTGTTGTATTGCCCCAAGTGCCACAATGAAAATGAACAGAACTTTCACTGAGCTGGTTCCAACTCGCATGTTGAATTGGAACTTCAGTTGTTCGTCTGTCCAGGGGAGAAACTACTTCAAAACCTCTGAAGCGAGGGATGACTTCCAAAATCGTGGCTCCATCCAGTTCAAGACTTACGTCCCAGTCTGCTGCCGTACCTTTTTCGCCCCATCCTAGTTCAATCCAGACAATTGCTTCCTCCACCCCCTCGAATTCATCCGCCATTTTGCGCTCTGAAAACAAAGGCATGTGCCAACAATGCCGTTGTTCTGGAGTAAGCAATTCAATGTAATCAATTGGGCTGGTAGACTGGACTTCAATATTTCCTGGTTCACCAAGATCACGACAAATCGATCCTTGCAGCTGATTTCCAACAGCAAACTTGAGTTGCATTAGATCCCCCGTCATTGCCCAAGTGCGCTTCGCATTTAAGGCTTCCCAGACATCTTCACGCCGATCACTGCTGGCCCAAATGCCTGTTACACCATGGCCGTAGCTGCCAGGATGGGCGCTATGGTGATCTGTGTTGGCAATCACACCAAATTGATGGCCAAGCCCTAACCCGTAGCGCATGGATCCCTGGTGTTGCTGAGGCCCCATAGAATGTAAAAAAGGCCGGTCAGAGAGATCCTCTTCGGCAAAACCATGCGCTGAGGCAATCTCTACTAAAGGGGTCAGTGGATTTTCAAAACTACTCCAATTAACCCCCCTTGCCCCTTGGCGGTATCCGATGTGGTGTGGGAAGATTAAATAGCCCTCCTCAAGATTCTCTTTGAAAATTCTTTGTCGAAGTTCTTGAGGCGAGTCTGCCAAAATCATTCTGGTAGATGGCTTCAATCCAACAATGGTGTAGTCACCATGCTCATTCGAATGAATCTCGTAGCCTGGAAATAAAACTATCTGATGCGCCGTTTCCGCTTTAGATATCCTCTCAAGATAGTTGTCCCAGTTTTTATTTAGCTTGGCGAAACCACGTTGATGGAATTGAACGATATGCTGGATGCTTGGGTCATGCTCATCCATGTCAGGCCATGAGGCATGACCGGTAATGGAGGCAAAATCCAAGCGTAGAGCTGCGTTTTTGATGGCATCGTCCAAGCTCCCGTGAGCGTAGGAAATATTACAGTGATTATGGATGTCACCATAGAGCGCTTGGTAATCAAAACCAGTTGTATTTTTCATCAGATAATTTTTTTAGCTGTTGCATGAGGTTAAATTTTATTCTGCAAGCCAACACCGCCATCCAACCAGTTACGAATAGTAACCCGCCCAATTCCCTGCCTAATTCGACAGCTTCATTCTTCATGGCAATTACATTCCAGAATGAGCCCCAGTCGAATTGCTCCTCGCTCATCCAGAGATCCATTCCCACAAACAAGCTACTTAGCAAGACAATCATCCCCCAAATTAGCGGGATGGATGGTGGTAATGGGCGGATCAGTGAGCAGAGGGTAATGATTGCGGTGACGGAGTAACAAAGTATCCAACGCAAGGGGTCAGGATCATTCCATTGAATGATAGCACTCAAGATCAGGAGGCCTGTCATCAGGATAGTGGTTACTCTCCAGATAAGTGATCTTTCAACCAAGAATGCCTTTCCTGCTGTAATTCCCTTCTTGAATGAGTCTTGGCCTATCAACCTTTGACGGCTCCACCCGTTAGGGATCTGCCGATAGAACGGTAAAAGAGCAAGCCCACAACTAAGGGAGGTAAAAGGGACAAGATGATGACAGCTGAAGCCACTCCCCATTTAACTCCACCGCCGCTGGCCGAGAAAAAGAAGGAAGCTCCTACTGTAATTGGTGTGGCTGATTTGGTTGTCAACATCAGCCCGAAGAGAAATTCGTTCCAGGCGTAAACAAATCCGAGCACGGATGATGATGCGATAGCGGCTACAGAAAGTGGCAGAATGATCCGTAGAATGATCGAAAGAGTGGAAGCCCCATCAACACGAGCTGCATCATCCAATTCTTCTGGAATATTCCTCAGGGTTGAAGACAGCAGGGCCAACGTCAGCGGCAAATTGATGATGCACATGATTAGCGCCAGCCCAAACAGGGTATCCAGCAACCCAACGGCCTGAAACATCATGTACAGTGGAATGGCAAAAATGATCAGCGGTAGAGCTCTTAAGTTTAGCACAAAGGGTAGCAGCCAGTTTCGACCAAAGCCGGTTCTTACGATGACATAGGCTGCGGGAAAGGCCAGCAAGAGCGCAAAGAAAGCGCCCAATGCTGAAATGACCAACGAGTTCCAGAGGAAATGGAGGATATCGAAGCGGTCAGCCATTTCGAAAATCTTCACGTAGTTCGCGAAGGTAGGTGATTGAATCAGAATGGAGGGGTTGGAGACGATTTCTCCCTCTGACTTGAGAGAAGTCAGCAGCGTCGAAATCAATGGGAAGTTAAACAGCAATGCAGCCAGACCAAAGACCAGCCAGCGTAAGAACATGCTCATGTGGTCTCCATTCGACGACTGAATCGCTCCAGCAAAGCAATCAATAACAAGGCTGCGAGGAACAGCAGAACGGAGGCTGCAACGGCTTGCCCGATATTTCCACCTCGAAAAAAGGCCTTGTAGATGTAGATGCTCAACGAAGTACTGGTCCCACCGGCTCCGCTGCCCACCAAAACATAGATGTTGTCAAAAACTCGGAAGGAGTCAATAAAACGGATGAAGAAAGTCAACAAAATGACAGGCATCATGTTAGGCAACTCCACCAACAACAACAATTGTGCAGAGTTGGCTCCATCCATCCGAGCGGCTTCTCGAAGGTGGGTGGGAATTGCTCGATAAGCTGTGTAGATAATTAACAGTGCGAAGGGGGTCCATTGGAGAATTTCAATGGTGACCAGTGTCAGAAACGCATTTTCGGTTCCGAGAAAGGCAGGACTATCCCCCACCCACTCCCAGAGGTAGTAGGGGATCACTCCCACAAACTCATGCAGGATCAGTCGATACATCAACCCGATGAGAGCAGGGGCCACCATCATTGGCGCCATTAGCACTGCCATTAGCCAGGGATGACGAGCCAACAGGGGTTCCAGGTAGATTGCCAGGAACAAAGCTAGGATCAGCTGTACCAGCGAAGCAGTGAGTCCGAATTTTAGGGAGAATGCGAGGGCATCCCAGTAGGTAGGGTCCTGCAGGGTTTTTAAATAGTTTTCAAAACCCTGAAGACGGGGAGAGAGGAGGTTTTCAAAAGTGACCTCCGAAACACTGTAAATCAAGTCCAACAGCAGTGGAAACCCGAGCATCACCAAAAGAAAAAAAGTGATCGGGGCTGTCAGCCAGAACTTCTCCTTACTGCTCACCTGCATGCTGAACTTGAATTTTGGGGTAAGAAAACGTCTGAAAGCTTACTTGAGAAGCTCAGCCATTCCCTTGCTGGTGGCCTGAAGTGCCTCGTCCAAGGACTTGGTTCCAGACCAGTATCCAGTGAACTGCTCAGCTTGCAGGGTATAGATCTGCAAGGCAGAGGCAGAGGTTCCACCATTCATCACAAAGCCATAGCTTCCAGCGAAGTCACCCAACTTGATCAGGTCTGGTCGATTAACAGAAATCTTGTCGGTGATGGATTTTGCCATAGCTGGAGAACCTCCACCTAGGGCATAGGTTTCCATGGCATCCACACCGGAGAGCCAATTCAAGAACTTGATCGCTGCATCCTTGTTCTTGGAGTTCTTGTTTAAACCCAAGCCCAGACCATGGATGTGCGTGACACGTCCAGCTGGACCAGCAGGAGGAGCGACTGTGCCGATTTTTCCAGCCACTGCAGGATTCTCTTCAGGGTTGTTCAAGCTACCGAAAGCAGCGTTCCATTGCAGCATCGTAGCGGCTTGCCCCGAACCGAAGGCTGCATTGGCTTCAGCGTACTCATAGGAGGTTGAATCTTTCGGAGAAGCACCCGCATCATAAAGCGTTTTGTACAGCTGTAGTCCTTGCCGAAATGCCCATGAATCTACCATAACATTTCCGTTGGCATCAAGCCACTCACCTCCGTGAGACCGTGCTGTCGAATGCCAGATCATCATGTTGAAAAGCAAGTTCTTCATCTGCAGAACAGTTCCATAGCGTGTTGGGCTTGCTGAGTTGACACTCTTTGTGAAGAACAATGCTGTTGCCGCGTAGTCTTCCCAATTCCAGGTGTCCGGATTCTTGGGTGATAGCGTTTTGCCCAAATACTTCTGAGAAATTTCTCCATAGATTTTCTGCCAGCCTGCATCACTCAGTAACTTGTCAATCAAATCATCGCGATAGTACATGAAGTGAAGGCTGAGATCGGTAGGAACTCCGAACTGCTCTCCCTCGAACTGCATAGTCTTCAAGACTTTTTCCCCGAAGACATCTGTTGCTGCTGAAGGCAAACTCAGTGGTTGCATGTAGGGGGCATAGCGACCGACTGCGTAGGTAGCGGTCAAGTTGATGTCAAACTCAGTGGTGCCAGCTGCCAAGTCAGCCTGAAGTTTGTCCCAGAAACCATCGCGGTTGAAGAAGATCAAGCTGACGGTCCCACTGCTTTTACCTGGGCCTGCGTTGTAAACCTCTACCGCTTTGCGTAAAGCAGTTTCTTCAGGACCACCCGGCCAACCCAAGACGGTGACTTGTGCCCACAGGGATTTCACTGCGAATAGACTGATCAACAACACCAGTCCGAGTTTAGTGAACATCTTTTTCATCTGAACCTCAAAATGAGTTTAATCAAACAGAAACACGAGGATGCTTCTGTGGTGAGCGAAGTAGAGGAATCATCTGCTGAAAAATACTCCACTTGAGATAGATCTGATACCGGAGTAACAGATAAGGCAAAATTTTTAACCGAAAGTGATCAAGAGCGCAAAAAGAAATTCTAAAATCAATGAATGTTTTCTTTTTTCATACGAAGAAAAATCATATTGAAAGCGCTAAATCACGGTTAGTATACTCACTTTGTTAATTTTCTCATTTCTTCAAAATTTTTAAAAAAGGACCATGAATAATCAACTAATCTACGTGGGGGGATATGCTTCTCCTGAAATGGAAGGTATTCAACTTTACAATCTTGATTTGACTACTGGTCAGTTGACATACGTCAAGGGGGTGAAGGGAGTTGAAAATCCATCTTTTCTAATTGTCACCAAGGATTTGCAGCGTCTTTATGCTGTGATTGAAGTTGCAGAATACCAGGGTATTTCCGGTGGGGGAGTAGTGGGTTTCGAGATTTCTGAAGAAGGTCGAAACTTAGTATCTTTGAACAACCAGCCAACCAATGGGGACCACCCTTGTCACCTGAGCTTGTCTACTTCGGAAGACACATTGTTCGTTGCGAACTACTCGGGTGGAAGTGTCAGCGCTTATCAAATTTTGAAGGATGGAAGCCTCTCGGAACCAAGCGATTTTCATCAGCATCAAGGAAGCTCAGTCAATCTGAAACGTCAGGAGGGACCTCACGCACACATGGCTCACCTGACTCCAGACGGTCGTCATCTACTAGTTAATGATTTGGGTACAGACCAATTAATGGTTTATCAAATCAATCCTCAGGGAAAACTGGCTCTGCTCAAAGATCGTTGTCTAACACTGCCAGCTGGTTCAGGACCTCGTCACTTGACGTTCAGTAATTCAAACAAGAGTATGTATCTGATCAACGAACTGGGGAATACGATTCTTGTGTTTCCTGTTGGGGAAGACGGCCTGCCTGAGAAGGAATATGTTCAGAAGATCGACACTCTACCAAGTGATTTTTTGGACGAGAGCACTACGGCAGACATTCATGTTCATCCGAGTGGCAAATTCTTGTACGGTACCAATCGAGGGCATGATAGCTTCTGTAGTTATCGGATAATTCAAGATGAAAAGCTAGAACTGATTGGGCATGTCTCCACAGGTGGTCAATCTCCTAGGAACTTTTCAATCCATCCAGATGGGCAATGGCTGGTGGTGGCCCATCAGGTGTCAGGAAATATTCTCTCCTTTGCCGTTGACCAACAAACTGGAATGTTGAACCAAACAGATAACCAACAGCTCAAGCTTCAACCATCTTGTGTGCAGTTTGGGCATCAATCTAACTGAGCAATCATTGCATTCGACGGGATCCGATGACTCCTTCAGAACTTTATCATTTTTTGGATGAACATCAGATTTCATATGAAAAATTTGATCATCCAGCGGTCTATACGGTAGAGGAGTCAAAGAAATTGTCACCAGAAATTTCTGGTGGAAAAACCAAGAATCTCTTCGTTCGTGACAAGAAAGGGAAGTACCATATTTTGCTGACAGTGGAGCAGGACAAACGCGTTGATCTGAAGAAGGTATCTGAGGTGATAGGTTATGGGCCTTTGAGTTTTTGCTCTTCAGATCGCTTACTAAAGTATTTGGGAGTAGAGCCAGGATCTGTCTCTTTGTTGGGAGTACTCCATGACATGGATTTTGAAGTCGAGGTTCTAATTGATGAGGATTTGTGGAAGGAGCATTACCTTTTGTGCCACCCTTTGGTCAATACGAGTACCCTCAGGCTTTGTAGGGAGGAACTGGTTAGGCTATTCCAATTGAGTAGCCATCCTTTCCGGTTGCTGCAGATACCCGAGTTGGAAGGTTAGATCACGTCTATTTGGGAAGATTCAACTCTCCCCTGGAGATGGAATTTGAGTTCAACCATTGGGAGTCAAGAGAATCTTACCACTGCGACCGCCACGGTAGGCATGACGAAGAGCCTCTTCCAGCTGGCCCAAATGATAGGTTGCTGCAACCGGCGTTGAAATTTTTCCTGGTGCGACCAGGCTCTCCAGTTCACCATATAGCTGCTGCTTCGCTTCTGCAGTCATCCCCCCCCCCC
>AGAU01000002.1 GCA_000224765.2 SAR324 cluster bacterium JCVI-SC AAA005
GGGGGGCTCAAGAAGCGCTTCAAGTGGATCTTTACCCCGCATCATGGACTGTTCGAGCATTGCTACCCGCAGAAAAAAGTCGGTTTCGATTTGTTCTCGCTACAAATGTACCCTACCTAATTTTGGAATTCGAGGAAGGCAAGACTCGTCATACTCTACTGGAATGGGACAATGGGGATTCAAAAATGATTGATGAGATAAAACCACTGTTTTAAATATGCAAAGGGCACTAAAAATTTTCCCTAAGCACTCTAGTAGCAACGGACTGATCAATTTTTGTTCTAACAAAGAAACACACAGGTGCCTATGGACTTTCTGAAGAAAATTTTCAAAGAAGGCGGGACGAAAGTTGAGGGCTATCAGGTACATCTCAAAAAAGGCAAACAGTTGTTGGATAGCCGATTTTACGACCGTGCCTCTGTTGAGTACAACAAGGCTCTTCAAATAAATGCTCAGCAATCTATACCAATCGTCAAGAGGCAGTTCGAAGATGCAGAAGCCGCAGGAGGTTTGGACCTTTTATCTCTGGGTCAGAGCCTACTAGTCTCTTTTCCCAACAACCCAGAATTAGCCAATTTTTTAGGAAATTTATGTCGACGCCACTCTCAGCCAAGAAGAGCTGAGAACTACTACAAACATGCGCTAAAGGTGAATCCAGATTACGAATGGGCATCATATAATCTTGCCGCAACACTAGCCCACAGCTATCAGTATGATAATAATGCTAAGCTTTCAATCAGCGTGTTTGAGGTAAGAAATAGCTTTGTCTTGCCGATGTTTGAGGATGAGTTAGCCCAGCTGATTGACATGGAATTTAATGAAAAGTTTTCAGCATGGGAGGCTGCAAAAGAAGCAGCCGAAGAAGCAGCCAAACTGGAACCCGAACCAAAAGCATTTGACCAACCCGAACCAAAACGAACGAAATCCCCAAAAGAACCTGGCCAGTTATTTTCAAAATTAAAATTATTGTGGAATGAAGCCCAATCACCCCAAGATAAAGAAGAGCCTTTCAAACTGATCTGTGCACTAGGCTATCAACTACTCTCTCAAAATCAGTCTGTCTCCTCTAAGGTTTTCGAGTGGGCTGTGCAACGAAATCCTCTCGATGCAAACCTACGTTGCTTTTTATTTTGCTCACTAGCATTGAGGCAACCAAAAATTGCCGTTGAAAAGCTCATTGCCCTACTAGCTAAAGTACCAAACCACCGATACACCTTGATCAACTTAGGATTAGCATATCGCCGAGCCAATAATATTCAGTTGTCGCGACGTTATCTATTTATTGGCTTCGAAATGCTACGGCGTTCTCAAGGAAAATATGAGGTCGCAGGTTTGTTCGAAGAGGCAAAGATTATACTCGGAAAAAATCGCCGAAAAGCATGGGAGTTGCTACAAGATTTACGACTAGATATGACTAAGCCAGAGCAACTTTTACAGTTAGGGACTCTATCCCTGGAGTTCAATGAGTGGAATACGGCACAGAGCTGCTTTCGTGAAGTCCTGCTAAAGGATCCCAAAAGCCGGCAAGCCCTTGATGGGATGATAACCATCCGCCAAGAGTGGCTAGCCTCAGCAAGAATTGCGGCTGACAAGAATAACTGGCAAGAGTCTGTCCTGGGATATCAACTCGTTCTCAGCGTTGAGGCGGACGAAGAAGTCTTGGAGGAGGCCTTGGAAGTTGCCAAGGGTCTCGGAAATCCAAAAACAATTCGTGAGTTCGAGAGAGAACTTACATTACAGAAGCAAAAAGATCGCTTGGCTATTGCCAATCAGCATTTGGAAAGAGCAATGATGCTTGAGGGAAAACGTCAAGGAAGAGCAGCGATTCAGGAATATCAGCAATCAATAATTATATTGCCGCAACATAAAGTTTTTGTGCAAATGCTGGATTGCTGTCGCAAATTTCGGCTAGATAGTTACGCGGAACAACTCAGTGAATGGTTTGAAAAGGTCCAGGAAGTAGGTCCTGAAGAAGAAATCCCACCACTAGAGATCGCCTGAAGTGTATAAGTAGTTAGGATGGATTCTGTTTAAGCAATATTTCGTGCTTAATAACTCCCTCGGTAGTATAAACCTCAACAGTAAAAATTTTCCTTTCGACTTGAGTTCATAGGGAATCTGAATAAAAAAATCGAAAGATTTTCCAGCAAGTGTCATTGGGATGTTATCGACATAAATAGCTTGTACAGGTTTGAACGAACTGACTCTGAGATCCCAACTTCCTTCAGACTTAGCAACAATCGCCGAGCTTTCGTTGAAAATCAGAACATTTTGGGCTTCAGACTCAGAGATCTTTGCAGCAAGGCTTTGTCTCTCTTTCGACAATTTCCCCATTGACTCATTTTCAGCCCCACAGCCCAAAAGAGAACCTATTAATAAGCACAACAAAAAACTCCTCATGTGACCTCAAGTCGAAAGGTTCATTCTTTCTATTTTAATCGTACAGATCTCGCCATTGATATCCCAATCACTACCTAGGTTTTCTTCTAGAATTAGCTTCTCGCAAAGGGTTTCAGTACAAATAAAATCCTGGAAAGCGTTGAGTGCTTCACCCACAATATTTGAGGACTTGTACCTGATCAAGATACGGTCCATAACCGCAAAGTCCTGTTCCTTGCGCATGTGCTGGACTTTGTTAACAAATTCTCTCGCAAGACCCTCTTTGATTAGGGATGCGTTCAATTCAGTATCAAGTGCGATAGTTACACTACCAGAAGATTCTACCAATAGTCCTTCACGCTGCGAACGTTGGATTAGGACATCCTCAACTGTCAACGTAACTTCACCGTCAGTGTGACGTAAGGTAACACTTCCTCCATCCTGCAGACTTCGTATATCTTGCAAGTCAAGCGTCTTGATGTGGTCAGCAACCTCCTTCATGTGCTTGCCCAAACGCTTACCTAAAACTCTAAAATTTGCCTGAGCGCTCAATCCCACTAGATCCTCCTCATTTTCGGTGAGCACAAGTTCTTTGATATTTAGTTCATCCAAAAGTAGGGCATCCAGTTCATTCAAGATTCTCTGTGCCTCTGGATCTCGTGTTATCAAAAATAACCTCTGCAATGGTTGTCGGATTTTCAACTGGTGCTTGGCTCGAAGTGCACGTCCCATGTTGACTGCTGTTAGAACAAGATCCATTCTTGCTTCTAAACCTAAATCCCTTGATTTTTCATCTACAACCGGGAAGTAGTCCAAATGTACGCTGATTGGATCATCTTCTCTGCGAAGAGCCTCATAGATTCCCTCTGCAACATAAGGAACAAAGCTAGCGATAATTTTTGAAAGACCTCGTAACACCAAGAAAAGCGTAGCATAAGCAGACATCTTATCTTGTCCCCTGCCATCTTTCCAAAAACGACGTCGGCTACGTCTTAAATACCAGTTTGTGAGGAGGTTAATAAAGTCAACAAAAGGAGCAGAAGCTTTGTTCAACTCGTAAAGGTCCATTGCAGAGTGGACCTCTGTAATAAGCCCTTGCAAATGACTCAAAATCCAACGATCCAAAGGATTGTTTTTTTCAACTGCCAGATTTGCTTCAGTCGGCTCCCAACCATCGATTTCTGCGTAGGTTGAGAGAAAGGAAAGTGAGTTCCACAAAGGCAGTAGTACTGAGCGAGTTACTTCAACTAAACCTTGCTCAGAAAAGCGCAAAGACTCTCCTTGAACCGCAACGGAATTGAGCATATATAGTCTAATGGCATCAGCCCCATATCGATCCAGCATCTCGACTGGATCAGGATAATTTTTGAGGCGTTTGCTCATCTTCTTTCCATCTTCCGCTAAAATCAGCCCGTTTACGATACAGTTGCGAAAAGCGGGTACATCGAATAAGGCTGCCGCGTGAACCACCAAGGTATAAAACCAACCGCGTGTTTGGTCTAGGCCTTCACATATGAAATTTGCTGGGAAATTTTCTTCAAATAGTTCCTTGTTCTCAAATGGATAGTGTTGTTGTGCATAGGGCATTGCTCCTGATTCAAACCAACAATCCAGGACTTCAGAAATGCGTCGATAAGTTTTTCCATTCTGATGGATCAACAAATCATCCAAAAAATGCTTATGCAGGTCTGTAATTTTTTGACCAACAGCCTCTTCCAGATCAGCTACGTTTCCAAAACATAAAATATCCCCATCCTCACTACGCCAAATTGGTAAGGGTGTCCCCCAATATCGGTTGCGACTTATCGCCCAATCCCTAGCATTTCCCAACCACTTTCCAAAGCGTCCATCACGAATGTGTGTTGGTACCCAGTGAACGGTTTTGTTGTGAGAAACCATTCGGTCTTTGATTGACTCTACGTTGACAAACCATGTTGAGATAGCTTTGTAAATCAGTGGAGTGTCTGTTCTCCAGCAGAATGGATAGCTATGCTGAATCGTGTCCTGCCTGAACAGCGAGTCTTGTTCTTTCAACTGACGAATAATAGTTTTATCAGCCTCCTTGATATTCATACCTGCGATAAAATCCATGTAAGTACAGAAATTCCCCTCTGTATCCACAGGATCAAATACAGGGATGCCTTCTCGCTGGCAGATTCTCAAATCATCCTCCCCGAAAGCAGGGGCTTGGTGCACAATTCCTGTACCACTTTCATCACTGACGTACTCATCCAATAAAACACGTCGTGCCTTGGAAAGATCTACTCTCCCATCCGCGAAACGGAATATTGGTTCATACGCTAGGCCTTCCAATTCCCTCCCAGCACACTTGTTAATAATTTGAAAGCTACCTTCTTCAAAATATGCCGATTGGCGCCCTTCACAGATCCAATACTTTTCCGCTCTGCCATGCAGCTTCAAACAAACATAATTTAAGTTCGGACCTGCGCATAGTGCAAGGTTGGAAGGCAACGTCCAAGGAGTGGTTGTCCATGCTAGGATAAAAGTGTTTGGCTCTGATGATAGGGCAAATCTGACTGTCACCGATGGATCTTGAGTATCCTTGTAGTTCAGGTTAGCCTCAAAGTTTGAGAGTGGGGTAGAAACTCTCCAAGAATAGGGCATCACCTTGACTCCCTCATAGATGAGTCCCTTTTTCCAAAGTTGCTCGAAGACCCACCATACTGACTCCATGAAAGTCAGATCCATTGTCTTGTAGTCATTGTCAAAGTCGATCCAACGCGCCATTCTTTCTACTGTTTCTCGCCATTCACTAGCATAGCGGAGCACAATCTTACGGCATTCCTCATTAAAATTTCCTACCCCAAATTCCTCGATATCTGGACGCCCCTTCAAACCCAAGGTCTGCTCAATCTCATACTCGACTGGTAAACCATGGCAATCCCACCCAAATCGCCTTTCTACTCGATAGCCCTGCATGGTCTTGTAGCGAGGAATCACGTCTTTGATTGTCCCTGCCAGTAAATGTCCGTAGTGTGGAAGACCAGTGGCAAAGGGAGGTCCATCATAAAATATGAATTCGTTATCAGCTGGTCGTTCCTCTACAGATTTGCGGAAGATCTTTTCTTGACGCCAAAATTTAAGAATTCGAGCCTCAAGTTCAGGAAAATTGATTTTGTTAGAAACTGATTTCATCCGGAGTTAGCCACACGTGAGTTGAACAAATACAGATTGCTAAAGTTCTTATTTATTAGAAATTTCTTAACTTTTTGCTTGCAAGGATTTTGCTAAGATACTGGCAGTTTCGGCACGACGCAAGCAAGGACATTAGCGTTGGACTGATCTGCAGTTGCATCTGAGAGTTCATGATGCTTGAATCTTCTTTCGCAAGTGCTACATTAATCCTTTTTTGTTGACGTCAATATTTCGCAAGGAATTGCAGCGCAACGCAACTACTTTTTGGAGTCTGCAATAGTGCAGCATTCCATGGATTCCTGTCGAGGAGAGCTTAATGGAAACGATCCGCATTTTTGATACTACGCTTCGCGATGGCGAGCAGTCCCCTGGTTGTTCCATGTCCGCGAAAGAAAAGCTACTACTGGCTCGACAACTGGATCGACTAGGAGTAGATGTGATTGAAGCTGGTTTCGCAGCATCGTCCCCTGGGGATTTCGAAAGCGTCAGGCAAATTGGACAGCAAATTAATCGAGCGAAAGTAGTTTCACTTTGCAGAGCCAGCATTTCAGATATCGAACGAGCGGTTGACGCTCTCAGAGAATCCGAAAACTGGGGAATTCACACCTTCATCGCCTCCAGCCAACTGCATATGAAATACAAATTGCAGATGGATGAAGATGAAGTACTCAAGCGCTCGATTGAATCTGTTGAATTTGCTCGCACGCACACGGATTACGTCGAGTTCAGCGCAGAGGATGCGACCAGAAGTGAACCCGAATTCTTAGTCAAACTATTTTCCGCTGTCGTTCGTGCTGGTGCCAATATTCTCAATGTGCCAGATACTGTGGGTTATACCACGCCTGATGAAATGTTTGAATTGATCAAACTTCTCAAGAACGAGGTGTATCAAGCAGATCGGGTCGTTTTCTCAGTTCATTGCCATAATGATCTGGGAATGGGTGTAGCCAATTCACTGGCTGCAGTGAAAGCTGGTGCCCGACAGATCGAATGTACGATTAACGGTATCGGTGAGAGAGCCGGTAATGCTGCAATGGAAGAGATTGTGATGGCTATGAATACACGCCAGCAGTACTTCGACCTCCAAACAAATATCGTCACTGAGCAACTTTACCCAACAAGCCGTCTACTGACAAAAATTACTGGTGTTGCAGTTCAACCGAACAAGGCTATCGTTGGGGCAAATGCATTTGCACACGAGGCTGGAATTCATCAGCACGGTGTGTTGAAGAATGCTTTGACTTACGAGATAATGACTCCACAGTCAGTTGGTGTAAGGCAGAGTCAGCTTGTTCTTGGAAAACATTCTGGTCGACATGCATTGAGTGAGCGAGTGAAATCACTTGGCTTCGAACTAAATGATGTAGAGTTGAATAACATCTTCAAGGAGTTCAAACACCTCGCTGATGTCAAACGACAGGTCTTTGATGAAGACATTGAGGCGCTGATCACCAACAATGTTCGTAAACAAAACAATCGCTTTGAACTACAGCATTTGACTGTCACCTCAGGAACAACTTCAGTACCTACTGCAACGATAACAATGAGAGTGGGCAACGATGTTGTGCGTAAAGCAGGTTTTGGCGATGGCCCTGTGGATGCTGCACTGAACACGATCAAGCAGATTACCGAACAAAACTGTACTCTAACCTCCTATGTAGTGAAAGCAATCACAGGTGGCACTGACGCCCAAGGGGAAGTTAGTGTAACTATAGAACAAGAGGGTCAGCAAGTTACAGGACGTGGAGCCCACACAGACATCATCCTGGCAAGTGCACTCGCCTTTGTACATGCACTTAATCGAATGGAAGCAAGATCTTCTTCCATGAGTTTGATGACTCCCCTTCATCAAGAAGCTGCTGCCGTCTAAGCGCTAATTGACAGACGGGTCTACCTAGACCCGTTTTCCCTTCCTCAAAGATTACTTTCCATCCCTCCCCGTAATTACCGTCAAGGTTCTGGAGCAAAACATTCATGAAAACTTATCGGGAAGCTTCCAAGGAGTTTGAGCCAAAATGGCGTCAATATTGGGATACTCAAAAGATTTTCAAGACCCCCAATCCAAGCGAAGATGGATTTGACAAGCAGAAGCCAAAATTTGTTGTCCTAGACATGTTTCCTTATCCTAGTGGCATTGGATTACACGTTGGACATCCACTTGGTTACATTGCGACTGACATCCTCAGCCGATTTATGAGAATGCGTGGTTACAATGTCCTGTATTCAATGGGGTTTGATTCCTTTGGACTTCCCGCCGAACAATATGCAATCCAGACCGGCCAGCATCCCAGGATCACTACAGACAACAATATTCGCAATATGATTCAGCAACTGAAGATGCTGGGGCTAAGTCATGATCCAACTAGGCGATTCTCAACAACAGATCCAGATTACTTTAGGTGGACACAGTGGATCTTCCTTCAAATCTACCATTCCTACTATGACCCTACTGTAAGTTGGCAGGGACCTGATGGTTACATGTCCCAAGGTAGAGCTAGACCTATTTCAGAACTCAAAGGAAAGTTAGTAAGTGGGGAGTGGCTGCTTGATGGTGACGGCACCCCACAACCGGCCGTATGTTTTCCTGAGGGTCGAATAGCAAAAGAGGATGAACTGAGAAGCGCTATCGACAAAGCAAGACTCGCTTACGTTGAGGAGTCACCCGTCAATTGGTGTCCCCAACTGGGCACAGTACTTTCCAACGAGGAAGTAACGAACGAGGGCCGCAGTGAACGAGGGGATTACCCTGTTTATCGCCGACCACTTCGCCAATGGAACCTCCGAATCACCTGCTACGCGGATCGATTAATTCAAGATCTGGAAGATGTGAACTGGCCCAATGGTGTGACGGAGATGCAGAAGGCTTGGATCGGCAGAAGCCAAGGAGCTCGCATTGAATTTCCAGTTCAGTTAAACAACGGAAAGCAGGAGCGTGTCGCCGTATTTACAACCAGACCAGATACACTTTTTGGAGTGACATATCTCGTGCTGGCACCAGAACATCCGCTGGTTCAACAGGTAACTGCTAAGGAGCAAGAGTCGAGTGTAATCACTTTTCAAAATGAATCAGCAAGAATTACATCTATGTCTGCTGGCGAAGATCTAGAAAAGAATGGGGTTCCCACTGGCGGTTTTGCGGCTCACCCAGTCAGTGGGGACCAGATTCCAATCTGGATTGGTGACTACGTTTTAATGGAATATGGTACAGGCGCTGTAATGGGGGTTCCCGGACATGACGAACGTGATTTCTTGTTCGCCAAAAAATACCAGTTACCAATCATAACTGTAATTCAGCCTCCATTGAGCTGGCTCAAGTCAAAGACTCTTCAAGGAGAAGCAAGCGGTTGGACTGAGGAACAACTACTGAATCTGTACCGCCTATCCCCAACAGAATTTCAAACTTCTTATACTGGGCCCGGAACCTGTTTCCAATCAATTCATAAGAATTTGAGTATTGATGGACTGGACAATGAAATTGGGAAGTTGAAAGTCGGTGAGTGGCTCGCTGAAAAAGGATTAGGACGGCCACAAGTGCAGTATAAATTGCGCGACTGGCTATTCAGTCGACAACGATACTGGGGAGAGCCCTTCCCAGTCGTTTTTGATATCGAAAATGACCTTCCATATCCTCTTGATGATAGTGAGTTGCCCGTTGAACTACCTGAATTGGATAACTTTCAGCCGAAGGGCAGTGAAGATCCAGATTCGCTACCTGAACCACCCTTGGGTCGCGTGAAAAATTGGGTAACCGTCCATGGTGTAATCCTACCAAATCAATGTGTCCGTTTGGTCAGTGAAGAACAGGCATCACAAAGTTTTCTTGACGTGGAGAGTGAACGTCTACCAGTTCAAGTTTTTCATAGAGACATGAATTCCATGCCCAACTGGGCTGGATCCTGTTGGTATTACTTACGTTACATGGACGCTCGCAACGATCATGCGATGGTAGACTCTAATATCGAACGCTATTGGACCTTGGATGGATGTTCTCCAGAACAGAACCCAGCTGGTGCAATTGATCTGTATGTGGGGGGAACCGAGCACGCAGTACTACACCTTCTTTATTCACGCTTCTGGCATAAAGTGCTTTATGACCTTGGACATGCTTCAACTAAAGAACCCTTTCAACAATTATTCAACCAGGGAATGATCACAGCCGATGCTTACAAGGATTCCAGAGGGGCATATGTTGATATTCATGATGTGGAGGTAAAACACATCAATGGTATTGCCAGGGCATTCCACAAACCCACCGGAAATGAGCTCGAAATTGATCCTGGGAAAATGGGGAAACGCTATAAAAACGGTATACCTCCTGAGAAAATTTGTGATCTTTACACTACTGATACCTTCCGATGTTACGAGATGTATCTGGGGCCCCTCGATGCTGGCAAGCCTTGGAAGCAGGCATCGATTATTGGAATTCAACGTTTCTTGGCTGGAGTGTGGAATCTGATAGAGATCACCCTACCAGATGCAGAAGTCAATATATCCGCGGAACTTGAGCGAATGATGCACAAAACCATCCGCAAGGTAACCGAGGATGTTAGTCGTTTACGTATGAACACTGCCATCGCTGCGTTGATTGAATGTAAAAACGAATTTGCCCGCCAAGAAAAACTACCCAAAAGTTTTTTGAGAAATCTAGTCATGTTGACCTCACCCTTCGCTCCCCATCTTGGGGAAGAAATGATGTCTACTCTCGAACCAGAGGAGCATTCAGCCCTAAAGTCAGTTCTCCGTTACAATTGGCCAAACTTCGATCCTGAGAAGTGCTTAGAAGACACCATCGAAGTGCCATTGATGGTTAATGGAAAAAAGAGAGACGCCATGGTAGTAGCGGTAGATATTAACGAGGAGACTCTTAAAGAGATGGCGATGAGCAACGAAAAAGTACGATCTCATCTCAATGGCAATTCACCAAAACGGGTGGTGGTTGTCATGCAACCCAACCGCAAGTTGGTGAACATTGTTTTCTGATCAGGCAACAACTAGTGAGGCTTCGGGGAAATGTTCTTCAAGGAAGCGTGTAAGTCTCTTAACTGAAATGGAGATCGAGGTCTTCAATTCTGGTGCGAATAGAGAAACTCGATACTCCTCTAATAGCCAGAAGAACTCATGTAGATTCTTGCGTTGGTTCCAATTCAACTCCATCAACTTCAACTCTTGGTAGACCTCAAGCCAAGGCTGCAACTGTAAGTTTTTCTCTTCATCCTTGATTGGATTGTGATCCAGACGTTCTGCGCGAACTCTAATTCCTTTCAAGTATCTTTGAACATGAGCCCAACGTAAGTAAGGCAATTTTGCAACAAAATTTGTAGGCACTAGACTTTGTAAATGATCCTGCAAACAATTAAGATCATTTGCGCTTTTACTGTATTGACGAATAGTGGCACGGGTCTTCTGTTCTGCCTGCAAAAGCAATCGCAACTGCTCAATGTAACGTGACAATAATTTTGGCAGTCGATGATTCGCTAATTTGAGCTTTTCCAGAAATTCGTCTTCAGATTCCAACCATTCAAACTCAAACAAATAATCAATTAGAGCTTGTTTGGAACTCTGCTTCAGTTGTCCCAAGGTTCCAAAAGGCCTGTATTCATCTCTTAGGTCCTCCAATTTCCAAAGCTCCTGCTCCAGCCAAACTAACTCCGGCCCCACAGCCAAGGCCATCAACTTTTTCATCGCAGGTTGGGTTTTGCGCTGAGCTTCATCTCTAGTGTGAAATAAGGTTCTTAAAACACTACCACCTTCTTGAATCAGCAGGCCCGGGTATGCGTATAGTGGAATACCATGATTCACCTCAAGTTCGATACGTTGAGGTAAACGCTCAAACGTCCAATTCTGAAGATTATCCAGCTCCCAAAATTGAAGTGCGTCCTTCCAAGATTTTAAATCTTCCCTGAATTCTTTGTTGTTCCCTCGTTCACGGAGCTCATTTTTGCGCTTTGAAATTAGCTCTTCGATATTCCGCCCAGCTGAGACAATCTTCTGCTTAGCATTTCTAACTTCCAATCTCATTTGGAGATGGGAAGGCAGTTCTACATCCCCCCATTGAGAAGGTTTCAATTTCATCTGATAACGTCTCTCAATCAGTTGACACAAACTCACCAAGAAACTTTCATCACATGGTTTCAGTTCGGACGCCAATTTTGCTGAAGTTTCCGGTAGGGGCACAAACCTTTTCCTGATGGACTTGGGCAAAGCCCTTAAGAAAAATTGGATTTTCTCAGGCCAAATTCCTGGAATCAACCACTCTAGGGCGTATTCATGTAGGTGAGGAATGGAAGCATCTTGTAACTGCAAAGTTACACCATCAGGTTCCTTTAACGGTGCAAAAACATAACGCAAGGGCATCTTTAGATCACCGACTTCCCAAAAGTCTGGATACAGTTTACTAGAAGGAGGTTTCAGTGTTGAAGGTGTAATATCACTTTCCTCAAGAAAGAGAAAATCTCCCTGACCTGATTTTCTTTTTGTTTTCAGAAGGCGATTCAAGTCATGGAAGGACGCAACATTTTGGATTTTTTCCTGGTAGAAGGCTTCCAGCATATCATCTACCTCTTCTCTAAAATCTCGACGGAGCTTTGCTCCTTTACTCAAAACCAGTTCACGAAGTTCCTTGTTGTTCTTGAAAAAAGGATAGTATTGACGCAACCCACCATCAATTAACGCTTCCCTTACGAAGATTGCTGTAGCTTCAGCTGGATTGACTCGACCGTAACTTACTCTACGTTTTTCAACGATTGTTAAACCATACAAAATTACTCTTTCCCAAGCCTGAACAATCCCTGTTTCAGGATCAAAATGCGCCTCTGAGTAATGCCGCTTACAAAGCTTACCCCCTATTTGCTCTAACCAATCAACCTTGATATTGGCGACCTTTCTTGAGTAGAGACGTGAGGTCTCCACTTGTTCGCCAGCTAAAATCCATTTTCCAGAACGTCGATAAACTCCAGAACCAGGAAAAATCCAAAGTTCCTTACCTCGAATGGATGTGTACTGCTGTTTGTCTTTTCGCCTAGCAATGCAGTTGAGGTAACCAGAAAGTAGAGCTCGATGGATGGCATCATAGTCTATTCCGACCTCAAAAATTGACCTAGACTTCGTTTCTTCTTTAGCTGGACGATTTAATCTAAATTTCGGTTCTTCTCTCCAGTCAGAATCTTCGGGTCGTGCTTCAACAACTGGCAAGGTTTGAAGAGACTTTAGAGAATACTTTCCAGAATCCTTCAAAATAGAACTGAGTTGGTGATGGATATCTCTCCACTCCCGCATTCGCACAAATGAAAGAAAGTGCTGTCGACAAAACTTCCGCATCTTGTTTTCGGTCTTCAGTTCATTCCACTGTGCCCGATAAGCCCGCCAGATGCTTAACAGAGTTATGTAGTCCGACTCTCTGCTCACAAAACTGCTGTGCATCTGACGAGCTTTTTCTTTCTCATCAGTTGGAAACTCTCTTGGATCCTGAATTGACAACCCAGCAGCAATCACCAGCATTTCACTCAGAACTGCCTCTTGATGTGCCTGCAGTAACATTCGGGCTGTTTGAGGTTCAATAGGAAGAGTAGCCATTTCTCTACCCAGTGGTGTAAGCTGCATGTTGTCAGTGACAGCACCTAATTCACGAAGTAGTTTTTCACCCTCCCGAATTGCATGACTGCCTGGTGGATCAATGAAAGGGAATTCGCGGATATTCCCTAGTCGCAAATAGAGCATTTGCAAAATTACACCAGCAAGGTTGGAACGTAAAATTTCTGGCTCTACATATTCTCTCCGGTTCTGTAAAGATTCTTCTGAATAGAGCCGAATACATACCCCAGGAGCGACTCTACCTGCTCGTCCAGCTCGCTGAAGAGCAGAACTCTGGGAAATCGTCTCTACTGGAAGACGCTGAACCCGATTTTTTGGACTATATCGGCTAATACGTGCCAACCCAGAATCAATCACATAACGAATTCCAGGAATCGTTAGTGATGTTTCCGCAAGATTTGTTGAGACAATCACTTTGCGTTGGCTGGAGTTCTGAAAAATCCGATGTTGTTCTGCTTGGGTCAAGCGTCCATAAAGTGGAAGAATCATAACCTTGGAATTGTCCTGTCCAACCCTTTGACAAACCTCGCGAATCTCTCCTTCTCCTGCTAGAAAAGCTAAAACATCCCCATCATATGTCGTTTCTAACAATTCCCTGATCGTATCTACCATGGCATCTTCAACAGTATAATCACCTTGATTCTCAACTTCGGGATCAATCGGGCGATAATCTATTTCAACTGGATAACTTCTGCCTGATACTTCGACAATTGGTGCTCCTGAGAACGCCTCTGCAAATCTGCCAGTATCAATACTGGCAGATGTTATAATGATCTTTAGATTGCTACGTTTCGGCTGTAACTTCCGTATGTAACCAAGTAAGAAATCAATATTGAGAGAGCGCTCATGCGCTTCATCGATGATCAATACTTCATAGTTTTCCAAAAACTGATCAGACTGAGTTTCAGCCAGTAATGTACCATCTGTCAAAAGTTGAATTAGTGTGTTTGCACTAGTTTTATCTGAGAAGCGGATTTTGTAACCAACTTCCTCACCAAGGTTACACTTCAGTTCTCGAGCAATTTGCTGGGCAATGGAGATTGCAGCTACTCTACGAGGTTGTGTACAGCCAATCTTTCCAGCTATACCATAGCCTGCTTCCAGGCACATCTTAGGCAATTGGGTAGTTTTACCTGATCCCGTCTCACCAGCTACAATCAAAACAGGATGCCTTTGAATTGCACTAATGATCTCCTCTCGGTGATCAAGAATTGGAAGGCTAGAGTTATATTCAGGAATTTTATGAAGACTCGCTCTTTTACCACGAAGCGCACTTGATCGTTCAATCCAGATCGCAAGTTTCAGAATCTCATCCTGATTGAGTCTTTGCAGACTTTCTGCTCTCTTCAATTGCTCAAACTTCCGACGAAATCGAAATTGATCTCGCAACATCACATCTTGTAGCTGGGTTTCTAGTTCAAACAACATGGCTGCCTCAATAGACATTCAAAAAGATCAGAGGTGGAGATCTTCATCTTCTTGGCACTCAGCCGAGACGGTTTCATCGCTCGAAATAATGGAGAGATTAATTTGCCAGAATAATTCAATTCCGATGACCCTAATGAGGATTATGGCTTTGGAGAATTTTTCAAGCGAATGGATTGCTTGGCCATAATCCAAAAGAGCTTTGAGAAAGTTTCCAGCTTTCAAATTGGCCTATGCAGGGAAACCTGTTCAGGTACTGAATCGCCCTATGACATCTCTTCCAGTTACTGTATCTGGGTTGGCTGAACTCTCACCAAAACTGACTCCACCCAAGCTTTTAAGTTATTGGAAGGGATTAGGATGGCAGCATATTTACTTGGACGAGGGAGAAGCAGTCAGA
The DNA here is from genome assembly GCA_000224765.2 of SAR324 cluster bacterium JCVI-SC AAA005. GTDB lineage: Bacteria > SAR324 > SAR324 > SAR324 > NAC60-12 > JCVI-SCAAA005. The sequence continues at coordinate 14,951 of AGAU01000002.1, forward strand.
TCATTTCTAAAGTGCGGTATGTTAAATCAGCTTACCCTAACACGCATTCCAATCATCTTGAGCATTGGTAAGCCACTATTTGAAATTACACTTCCAGAAATTGTACTGAGGAACCTTCATACCGGGGATTTTGCTTCAGGATTAGGACAATCTACCCATGGGGTAATATAAGCAATTCAAGCATTTCTAAATTTTAATAAATCTCTAAGAAAATAATTCATCAAGGTCAGCCCATCGATCATAAAGTTCCTGAACTCTGCCTTCTGCTGCGACTAACTGCTCGGACAGTTTCTGTAGCTCTTCAAGATTGTTTACGTTCTCAGGAGCGTGTAATCGGACTTCAATCTTGACCACTTCACTCTCTGCTTTTTCGATCTTTCCTTCAATTCTTTGCCATTCTTTTCTGTCTTTATTACTAATCTTCTTATCAACTTGTTGATGGTTTTTTTTGGATTCAGTTCCTGTGCAGCTTTTCCCTTGATGCAGCTGCCACTGTTCGTAATCCGCAAAAAAATCAACGTTTCCATCACCCTGCAGGCAAATTAAGTAGTCGCTGAGTCGATCCATCAAATATCTGTCATGAGTAATCAACAAAATTGATCCAGAAAAATTCAATAGACTCTCTTCCAACACTTCTAAAGTAGAGATGTCTAAGTCATTTGTTGGTTCGTCAAGTAGGAGGACATCTGCCGATTGCAGCATCAGATTAGCAATCAAAACCCGGGCACGCTCACCACCTGAAAGTTGACTGAGGGGAAGAGTCAGCTTTTCCTTCTGAAAGAGGAATCTACTTGCCCAGGCTACCACATGAATAGGACGATTTTGATAGATGACTGTATCCCCAGCAGGTGATAAAGCCTGTTTCAGGGTCTGATTTAATGATAATTTCTCCCGTTGTTGATCAAAGTGGTACACTTTGAGATTTTCAGCCCAGTGAATTTCACCCTGATCAGGTTGAAGTTCTTTCTTCATCAACTTCAGGAGACTACTTTTTCCACTACCATTTTGACCAAGTACACCGAGACAGGCACCTGCTCGGAGTGTCAGACTCAATTTGGAAAAGAGTGGCTTGGATGGATGCCCAAAAGTGACATCAAGCAACTCTATCAATTTCCGAGTTTTCCGATTGGAGGCATCAAATTTGACTCCTGCCTGACGGTTTTGAGAGTTGAACATCCTTAGTTGGTCCAACTCTTTTCGTAACACTTCTGCATTTTCAACACGATAACGTGCTTTGGTAGTTCTAGCTTTCGGCCCTCTTTTTAACCACTCATCCTCGCGACGCATTTTATTGGCAAGTGTGTCTTGCTGAGTTTTTTGGTTCCGGATAAATTCCTCTTTTCTCTCCTGAAATACTTCGTATGGACCATCAATCCTGAGAAAGCCTGCGGGATAGCTCTTATTCAGTTCAATCGTTTGGTTCGTCGTCTGCTGCAGAAATTCTCTGTCATGACTAACCAAAACGAATGAGAAGGTTGCCTGCCGAAGCAGATCCTCGAGCCAAACGACTCCCTCCAAATCCAGATGATTTGTCGGTTCATCCAACAGCAACATATCTGGCTGCTGGATTAGTACTTGTCCAAGGGCAACCCGCTTTCGCCATCCTCCAGAAAGCTCACGAACAGTGATATACGAGTCAACTATACCAAGTGTTCTTAAAATTTCTTGCACTACAAAAGATCGTTCCGAGACACTGACATGCTGAGGAATGTGCTCTTCCAAACATTCTTGAACCGTAGCTGAGTCCAAGAAAGATTCCGTTTGAGCAAGGTAGGTAATCTCGCATTGTCGGTTTCTAGAGAGAACTCCATCATCTGGTTCTTCCAAACCTGCAAGAATCTTCAAAAGTGTGGACTTACCCGAACCATTTGGACCAATTAACCCAACTTTTTCATTTGTGTTAAAACCCAAGCTCAGCCCCTTAAAAAGAGGCAATAATCCATATGACTTGGTCAAGCCTTGGCCGCTTACAAGGATGCTCATTTTGAGGTACTACATAAAGAGACTTAGTTACAAATTGAAACAAGAAATTATAGAGGTTTTGAGAAAAGAGACCACTTTCCCGCTATATTCAGCGGGATTATTTACGCTTACCAATCAGTGAAATATTAATTTTTCCAAAACCCACATCCAAGATGTAACTTACATCCAGCCCATGTTTGGATGTGCTGATATTCAAACCGTTCTGTTAAGCTTTCAAGACTCTATAAGAAAATTCCATATCTTTATTACTCCTCGTCAAGCTCTTCCTTGCCAAAAGTTAAAACCTTGGTGGCAAAGGCTACTGTTAATTCAAAATTTCTGTCATCAATTTTAGTCATTTCCACAAGTTCATCATTGATTTTTGCAATAAGTTCTTCTGTCTCAGTTCCAGACAAATCTTGCTCCATCACCACTAGTCCATTTACCAAACCGTAAAGTAAGTAATGAATATCTATCCTACCTACTGGACCTTTATCGACTCGGTCACTAACAAAGATTCCATAGATTTCTGAATGCGGAGTACGCATATATCTGTGAAATTGAAATACCATTTTTCTCAAACAAATATTGACAGACAGTAATGTTCTCGAACAAGTCACAGATCGAATTGATCAAGGATGCTGCGAGATTGACCGCGACCACTACAAAGGATGTGCTGCGGCTCAGTATCTGGAAGTAGATTGACAATATTACCTCCTCTCACCGCATTACTTCTTCCATTCTGGGAAAGTGGATTAAGTTCTGGGAGACCCTGGCAACTTTTTTGATATTTATCTTCAGTCCAATCTGCCACATTTCCAATGAAATCAATCAAACCTAAACTATTTGGCGAATAGCTTCCCCCAGCTTGGGTTGGCACGTCGGAAATTTCATCTTTACCATTACCAAAGCGAATTTTTTTCCCTCCTTTACGGCCGGCATCTTTCCACTCTGCTTCTGTAATCAAGCGAAATTCTTCACCCACACTTTTTTCGTTCAATCTTTTTTTAGGAACTGGTTGATCTCTGAGAGAGCCACTTCAACAGGGTGTTCTGACGAAATATTTTGGTTGGATGTTTCCCCATGACTTGTTGCCAAGCTTGCTGTGATACTCAGGTATTGTTAAACTTGTTTAGATAGAGCCAACATCTAGAAATCATTTTTACCAAGCTCTCTGTCTCCGATGATATCACTCATCTCACATTCCCCCTTAATCAGGAAGTGATATTCCATTCTGATCATAGAATCTATCCAAGACAATTCCGAGGAGTTGGTTTCTGGCTTGGATGACTTGTCTGTCGAAGCGGATGCATGCTAGAAATCCGAATCAACAGCGGTCGTTAAAGCTATCTCTGAATTAGTCTTTTGAAGATTTACAACTTGAAGTCCACTAAAGGCGGCAGGGACTAAATGAATACTACTATTCTCAATGGTTTCACCTTTCCAATTCTGCAACCGATAGTTTGGGTCTCTCGACCTGCAACAAGGTATTCACCACGGAGAAGAAATTTTGACTGGACCGGGCGACTCACTTCCTTGAGTTGACTAGCAAGCCGACTTCGAATGACTGCAGCGAACTTTGTGATTCCCTCTGATCCACTAAGTGATGGGGGATAAACATAGACCTTTTCAAGTGTTATCCATTGATCAGCTAATATCTCAACGGCCACTACTGTAGTCTGTAGATTTTGTTGAAGTTTTTCTATTCTATCATTAATCGATGTAGCAGTTATTATATACTCTAGCAGATTTGCTCCAAGATGGTTTGTAATACGTAGCAACAACTAACGTTTATCAAGAACAGGGAGAGCGGCTTTCAAGCTTTGAATCGCTCGAATTGGATTGCCCATTTCTCGAATCTCCCGAGATTCATCTGATTCTTTTACCAGTTTGTCAATTCTGATTTTTTAGAGTGGCAGAGCGGTAACAGCATCAAAGTGTGCTGTAGCGAAGTAGGTTCCATTTTTTGCAATAATCTCGATCTTTCTACCAAGGAGAAGAAAGTCTGAAGTGCCACGCAGTCGATAACTTACAGTCTGGGTGGAGTTTTTTTTGCGCAGTTCTTGGTAGGAATTAATTCGGCTCTGAACATTATTAGCTATTCTAAAAGACAGTTCGGTTTGTGCCGCTTGTTTAGCCTCCACAGAGCTTTGCCACTCCCCATTTGCCTGCAGAGAAACTTGTTGTCTATTAACAAAAACTGGGATCATTAAGAACCACCGAACCCAAGAAGAATTCTGTTCATAGGAGACTCTCAGTGTTTTCTTGGATTTTCTCACCTAGTTGTTTTGAACCGGACTTCGTCTTCTCTCATAGTTCTTTGAGTAAACTTCTGGTTGCTGAATCGTCCTCACTTTTCTTGACAGAATCAGAAGAATTCCACCAAGAACTGGAGTTGTCAGAATTTTCATTGGACTGTTTCAGTTCATCATATTTTTGAGTCGACCATTCCTCAGCAATGTTCCAGCCGTCTTTAATTTTTTCTTCTAAATCCTCTCGTAACGGCGCACTATCATCCCAAAGCTCGCTAGATTTTTCACCAATTGCCTCCCTAAGTGGCTCGCTATCATCCCAAGTATCTTGCATAAACTCTCCTACAATTTCAGCAACACCCTTAGACGTTTGGGACAGGTCTAAGGGTGTTGCTTTGAGAGGTTGTTCGTCGATAGCCAAAAGAGATGAATTTGTCAGCAGAAGTGAGAAGATCCAGATCTTAGCCTTCTTCATCTTCTTGATTAGGAGCTTTGTTTGTATGGTAATCTTGCTGCAGTTCTTTAAACTTCTGACTGCCAGTATCTTTAACTTGTTGCCATAGCGTCATCATCAACTCTTCCACATCAACATCAGTTGATTTTGCTGTCAGAAAAGCCAAATTTTGCAATATTGCTTCAAGGTAAGCTCGGTTTTCAAGGGTGAGTTGCAGCAAAAGTTGATTTGCTTCATCTTGAGATTCAAAGTTCCAATTTGGTCGAATTTTGACACTCATACAGATGACTTTTTTGGGGGGGGGG
>AGAU01000001.1 GCA_000224765.2 SAR324 cluster bacterium JCVI-SC AAA005
GGGGGGGCACCTGACAGAGACAAGTTACCGCATATTTGGTGGAACGCGGGTGCGCAAGACTACTACATGAGTTCATTACTTTTCACAGACGAAAATCAAAATCCAGGTAAAAACGATCTAGCAGCTTCAAGAGAATACGACGCAAATTCTAACACCTACAAATTTGTGTTGCGTGATGGCATAGAATTCCATGATGGAACTAAACTTACTTCTGAAGATATTAGATGGAATGTCAGAGTATGTTTAGAAACTCCAAGGGTTACTCCGATCACGAAAAATGCCCTGAAAAGCATTGAGGGTGCACAAGATTTTATTGATGGAAAAGTAGATACGATAAGTGGTATTTCCACACCAGATGATAAGACAATAGAATTTAAGCTTAGTACACCAAACGCATTTTTTCTCCAGGGGCTCTCGCTACTTTTCATAGCTCCTAAAAACATGTTAGAAACTTATGAAAAAGGTAAATTTCATCTATCAGACTTTACGAAAAATCCTATTGGAACCGGACCTTTCAAGATTAAATCTAGGGTTCCTAGAGATTATACGGAACTTGTTGCTTACGAGAAATATCATTTAGGGAAACCTAAAATTGAAAGAGTTTTGATGAGAGCATTTGGGAAAGAAGTTACCAATGCAATGAGATCAGGAGAATTAGATTTTGCATTCACAAATAATATGGATATGTATACGGCTTTGAAAGATGATCCGAAAATTACTTCGTATGCTAAAGACTATGCATATTTACGATTTATGTTGTTTAAGCAAGATGAGCCATGGATGAATCGTGATGTTAGGCAAGCACTGATGCATGCAATCGACCGTTCAGCAATTGTTGAATCGTTCTTCGGAGACAAAGCCCAAACAGTGGAAACAAAGGCTCCTCCAGGCTATTGGGTTAATCCAAATCTGGAAAAATTTGAGTATAACCCAGAAAAAGCAAAAGCCCTCCTCAAGAAAGCTGGATGGGATTCAAGCAAAGTAATAAGTCTGAGATTTTATTATAAGGACGAGTTGACCCGTGATTTGATGGCAGCAATCCAGAATTATTGGGAGCAAGTTGGAGTAAAATCTAACCCAAGATTGTTAACAGGAGATGTTACGGGGCTCATAAATGAAAAGAGAGATTACGATGTTTGTTACATGGCAACTGGCATGTTTGAACCTACTGATCATTATGGGAGATTCTTGACAGATTTCAACACAGGCTCAGGATATAAAAATTCATGGTATGATGAAGTGCACAGGCAGTCTCAACAGGCCTTAGATCCAGAGTTGAGAAGATTATACTATTATGAGCTACAAAGAATTATGCAAGAGGATAGAATCGCACAACCGCTTTATTCGCCAAAAGTAGGAGTTTTCTTCAATAAAAGAATAAAGTTACCTTCAACTATGGAATATAATTATGAAGTAAACCATAACGCGTTGGATATACATTTATGGGAGCTAACTAACTAAATCTTACCAGCTCCACCAGGAAGAATATCGTTATTCCGTGATTTAACCCAATTGTCAAATGAGGTAATTGGGTTAAATCCCCTTATCTCAATCGGCCCCCATCCTTTCTTCATTCTTTTATCGAACCAACTCTCAGCGTTCATTACCTCAGTGTTCAACGGTGCTTGAGAGAGAATTCTTGGCCTGTATCTCAGATCAAGCGTCCATCGAATGTTATCACTAAAATTGATCCCACTAGAGTGGAAAGCAAGGTTGTGAAATAATATTACATCACCAACACTAGCTTCAACTGAAACTTCCTCCCCATAATTGTTGATATCGAATTCAGATTCTATGAGTAAGTTGGTATGCTCTTTCCTCGGAACGTAACCTTTAAGGTGGCTACCACGTATAAATTTCAAGCAACCGTTTGTACGGTAGGTATCTACCAGTGGAATGTGGACGGTGATAATGTGGAGAAACTTTGTCATTTCCCCGTAAAACTGACTATCTTGATGCCACGGAAAGACAGTTAATTCACTGTTAGGCATTTTGGGACGGAGATGGAAATCACCATTGTGTACGATATTAGCACCAATCAATTCATCTAAAATAATCAGAAGCTTTCGGTGTGTGATTAAGTTGTACAGTTGTTTAGAAACCAACTCAGAATCCCACCTCAAAAAGGCATTTTGCAAATTCGCTTCAGATGAGATCATGAAAAATCGACGACCAAAATCAATTGGATATAGTTCGCTGATTTTTCCATCTTTGTGTAATCTCTGTGCAAGATTATCAATATTCACTTCAATAAGATCGGTTAGAGATTTGATGGTAGATTTGGGTAAAGCTCCAACGACATGTGTAAAACCATCGCGGTAGTAATCAAAAACTAATTTTTTCATAAAAACTCATGAAAAGAAAAAAGAATTATAAAATTGCAGTACTTGGATCATCAAACAAAGGGAACTATGGTCATCACTTGGATACAGCATTCCAAGGATTTAAAAATGCACACATAACCGCAGTAGGAGATGAAAACAGGGAAGGATTGATCCAGAAAGGACGCGAATTAAAATGTACTAATTTATATACTAATTTTGAAGAGTTGTATAGCAAACACGAAATAGATATAACATGTGTATGTCCTGGTTGGGTTACAGATAGAGTAGAAATGATAAAAACCGCTGCGAATCATGGCTCAAATATATACTGTGAAAAACCACTAGCAGGAACACTCCTCGAAGTTGATCAGATCGTCGAAACTTGTGAAAGAAATAATATAAGACTGGCGATGGCCCACCAATGGAGGGCAATGCCAGCAATTGAAACTACTATTGAAAATTTAAAGTCAGGAAAATTCGGAAGAGTGCTAAGGATAACTGCAAGACCTAAAGATGACAGTAGAGGTGGTGGGGAGGAATTTTTGTTACACGGTAGCCATTTATTTGATATAATGATAGAAATTTTGGGAAAACCCAGCTGGGTTTCATCAAGTATTACAAAAAACGGAAAATCTGCTCAATATGATGATAAAACGACAGGAACACAACCTGTTGGACCAATATTAGGTGATACGATTTATGCAATGATAGGTTTTGAAGAAGGTGCCTTAGGTTTATTCGTCTCAACCGCAAATCTAGTTGGAGAAAAAAATCCAAGATTGGACGGACTAGGGGTATATGGGTTGACAATTGAAACCGAACAAAAAGTCATTTTAATGAGGGAGCCAGGAGAAGTTTACATATATCCGTTGCCAACGATTCTACCAGATTACGATGATGTAGGTTGGGAAAGAGAATTAGTACAACCGTGGCATAGTAA